>JANQGC010000362.1 GCA_028277515.1 Anaerolineae bacterium | reverse complement strand
GAGCCAGCAGAGGGACCCTCACCGGAGCCGGAACCCGCGACGGCCGCCGAAGACCCAACGGCCGTTCCCCCAACCCAAGAATCCCCCTCCGACCCCCCGGCAGCTTCCCTACCTGGCGAACTGGCCGCCCAGCTTGACACCTTCCTGCAATCACAAGTTTACAGTGAGGGCGGCAATCCGGAAGGCGCCGCCCCCGGCCTGGTTTTACTGGTAGACACCCCGGATGGCGCATACCTCAACGCTGTTGGCCTCAGCAGCCTGGAAGACGAGACGCCGATGCAGCCGGACGACCGTTTGGAAATCGGCAGCAATAGCAAATCATTCACCATCGCCGTGCTCATGCAGTTGCAAGAAGAAGACCTGCTATCCTTCAACGATCTGTTGAGTGATTGGTTGCCGGACCAGGCTACCCAAATTCCCAATGGCGACCAGATCACCCTGCGCCAGCTTGCAGCGCATACCTCCGGCATCTGGGATAATGGCGACCCACTCATCGGCGAGGCGGCCAATGATCCGGATAAATTAGAGCAAGGCTACACGCCCGAAGAATTGGTACAGTATGCTATTGAGAACGGCACGCCCGATTTCGCGCCCGAAGAAGGCTGGAAATACAGCAATACCGGCTACATTTTGTTGGGCATGGTCGCCGAAACCGCTGCCGGGCAGCCATTAGGGCAATTGTACGCAGAACATATCTTTGAGCCGTTAGGCCTGGAAACGGCCGCGCTCATTCCCGGCGTGCCACAAGAAGGGGAAATTACCGATGGCTACTGGTGGCAAGAAGATGGCAGCCGCCTGAACACAACCAACTGGAACGCCTCCCAGGGTTGGGCGGCGGGCGGCATCGCCATGACCGCTGAGGAATTGGCCACATATGGTAAAGCTCTGGCGGCAGGTGAGCTGTTTCAGGACCCCGATTCCCTGGCCCAAATGCTGGAATTTAATGAAGCCGCCCTATTTACAGGTGGTGCGCCCTTCGGCCTGGGTCTCATTGATTTTGGGAACGGGTATTTTGGACATGAAGGGCAAACCGCCGGGTTTCAAACGTTATGGTACACCAACCCCGATGAGGATACTACCGTCGTGGGCTTGACCAATTCTGCCGCTTATTCAGCTTTTAGCTTCTTGAATGTGTTGAACATTCTCAATGGCAGTGGCTTGCAGCCCTTCCAATCCGCCACCCTCCTGCCAATTGCCGACCAGGCACCCTCATTAATAACCTCCGCCTGGCAGCTGCAAGGAGCGGTGTCTGGTGACGAAAGTCAAGAAGTTCCACCAGGATTTATCCTGACCGTTGGCAAAGATGGCAGCGCTTCCTTTTCCGGTCCAACCTGTGGACCTGTTACCGGTACATTCTCGGCCGATGCCCAGGCTCAGATCTCATTTGATTTCGATCTCTCGGCCGTCACTTGCGAACAAGGAGATCCAACCCTTCAGCTTATTGAAGGCCTGGGAACAAGCGATACCTGGCAGTTCGATAATGGCGGCCTGTCCATTACCCTGCAAGATGAATCGTCGCTATATTTCCTGCCCGCACCGGAAGGAGCCGCAGAAGATGCTGAAGTAGCCGAATCCTGTCCACTCTTCGATCTGCCATTACCACATCCGGAACCTGGCTACACCGGTAAATTAGCGAGGGATTTCACTCCCTTCGCCGACGCCTTAGCCGCTTATACTCCGGAGGATGCCGCAGCCTTGCATGAATTAATCAGCGGCAAGACCGTTCTCGAACTGCAAGGCTTGATGGAGAGCGGTGAACTGACATCTACCCAACTGGCCACTTACTACCTGGATCGCATCCGGCGCTATGATGTGGATAAGCTCAATTCCGTCCTGGAACTGAACCCTGAAGCCCTGGACATCGCTCAGGCCCTGGACGACGAACGTACCGCAGGCAACGTGCGCGGCGATATGCACGGCATCCCTGTCTTGCTCAAAGACAATATCGCCACCGGCGATGAGCTGCACACCGTCGCCGGTGCGGCCGCTCTGCTGGATTGGGACCCCAGCCGTGACGCTTTCCTGGTCGGCCAACTGCGCAATGCCGGAGCCGTGATACTGGGTAAAGCTAATCTTTCTGAATGGGCCAATTATATGGATTCCTGTATGCCCAATGGCTTCAGCGCCAACGGCGGGCAGACCCGCAATCCATATGGCCCTTTTGATACATCCGGTTCCAGCAGCGGTTCAGCCGTTTCCGTCGCTGCTGACCTGACCGCGGTCAGCGTGGGTACGGAAACACAAGGCTCCATTATCGAACCAGCGATCTTAAACTCCGTCGCTGCTTTAAAACCGACCAAGGGACTTATCAGCACCGATTACGTGATTCCCCTGCTGCCTTTCCAGGATGTGCCTGGGCCGATAGGCCGCACCGTGACTGATGTCGCCGTCCTGCTCAGCGCCATGACCGGGGAAGATGAAAATGGTTCCACCACCAGCGCCACAGCTGAACTGGCCGGCGCCGACTTCACCCAGTTCCTCAACCCCGAAAGTCTGGAGGGAGTAAAGGTAGGACTTCCGGTTTGGAATGATGAAGCATTTGAAAGTTACTTTTCAGAATTTGAGATCACGGATGAAGAGCAGCAGACTGCACTACGAGAAGCTTTGGGCACTCAGAATGAAACAGTTCGCGCTCAAGGCGAACTCCTCTCCAATGCAGGTGTGACAGTCGTAGAAATCCCAATTTCAAATGTTCCTCCAAATACAGCGGATACCGGCGAACTGCTCGAGTTTGGCTTCCAACAAGCGATCAATGATTTCTTGTCCGCCCTCGGTGATGATGCGCCTATTTCCTCTCTGGAGGAAATCATCAGCTTCAATAATGAAGATTTGGCCAATCGCGCACCATATGGACAAGATTATTTAGAAGGTTCGCAAAATACGGCCATAACGCCGGAAGAATTTGCCGATACACAGCAATCAGCGAATGACCTGGCCAAAAACAGCATTGATATTCTGTTTGAAAACTATGATATTGATGTCATCGTTTCTAAGGTCGGACAGCAATACGCGCCCGCCGGCTATCCGGCCTTGACCGTACCCTCCGGTTATGCCGAGGATGGCACGCCGCAGGGCATTGTCTTTGTCGGCCGTTTCCTCTCCGAACCACAACTCCTGGCCGTGGGTTATGCCTATGAGCAAGCCTCACAGGCGCGAATCGTCCCCGATCTGGAGGCAACAATGCATTTGATTGAGGAAATCGAATGAGTCTGCAATGATCGCTGCCTGGCTCCCTGTTATCCTATCCGATTAGTCCCTTGACGCATCATTGCAATGGCTATAAAAAGAATTTCAAATTTCACTTGCTAAAACATAAATATTTGTTCAAATCGAAGAAGAAAATCCAATTATGGGAGATATGCTAATGGTTAATCAAACAAAAGAAGCATGCGACAACCTGGTCAATTTGATTGGCCAGACAGATTGTGATCCTGAAAAACAGGAAAAACTAGATGAAATCAAGAAAACAATCGATCTGACCAACGATGAAGATGGCCACAGACACCACAAATCATTAAAAAAACAGCTTGAAGAAGCGTTGCTCCATTTCGACGCCGAGCATCATGAATTGGTTACCTCGATGCAGAAGACCATAAACACATTAAGCGTTGGTGGGGTCTAAAAGAAATGGCAAATGAGTCTCTTCCATTGGGATACAAACGACCAAGCTGGTTCAGACGACATCCTGTTATCTCAGTAATCTTGTTTATCTTCCTGATCCTGATTATCATCCTGGCCTATCTACAGTTCTCCCCAGTCACCGTTGATGATACTTCAATCTCCAACCCGGCGGCCGATTATGAAGAGGCCACAGCCAGAATATCTGCCATCCAAGAGGAACAGCAAGCCGGCGGCGACATCAACCCGGTCTGCAACAGCATCGTCATGGACCACGGAGAGAAGACAGAAAATGTCATCGTCTTCTTCCACGGCTTCACAAGCTGCCCCGAACAATTTCGCGAGCTGGGCCAACAAATGTTTGATGACGGTTACAACGTTTATATCCCACTCATGCCCTATCACGGCCGGCTTGACCGTTCGCAAGACGCCCTATTGCCCACCACGGCCGAAGAGCTAGCCGCCTTTTCTACCGAATCAATCGACATCGCCCAGGGCCTGGGCGACCGCGTGGTTGTCGGCGGCCTTTCCGGCGGCGGCACTATCGCCGTATGGGTAGCGCAGAACCACGAAGAAGTGGACCGCGTTATTGCCGTAGCCCCCTTCCTGGGCGTCGGCTTCATCCCCACGCCGCTCAACCGCATCCTCGCCCGTATAGTAGACGACATTCCCAATATCCCCATGTGGTGGGATCCTACCACCCGCGCAAACAACCCCAACACGGCCGAATATGCTTATCCCGGCTATCCCTTGCACGCCCTGGCCGAATATCTACGCCTCGGTTTTGCCACTCAGGACCTGGCACGACGCGAACCACCGGCGGTACAGTCCATCACCGTCATCAACAACGCTAACGATAGTTCGGTCAACAATGGCGTTACTGACCAGCTGGTCGCCGCCTGGAAGGCGCATGGAGACGAAGCCCTACGCACCTATGAATTTGAAGATACCCTGGGCCTGCCCCATGATGTCGTCACCCCCACACGGGAGGATGGCAACCCGGCCCTTGTCTACCCGATAATCATCGACAGCATCGAAACAGAATAAACAGACTCCCGCGCCGGGTCAGCCAGATGGCCACGATCAGCAGCACCATACCTTGCTCCTTCATTGAGACCTCCTGCTCAGCAAACAAACCACTAATAGCTTACCCACCAAAGGAATCTCTGACATCTGCCAAACATCACCCATTTACCCATGACAATCCTCACAGCTTATCTATGAAGAACTTACATGATGAAAACTTAATTGTGATGTGGTATACTAACATCATAAACAGCACTCCAGGAGATACAATATATGGGTACAAATATAATGCCAATTAGCGATCTACGTCGCCAGGCCAGTCAGGTGATAAAAACGTTACAAGAGGGCAGCGATGTCGTATATATCACGCAGCACGGCCGTCCCGCTGCCGTCCTGGTTGATTATGAACAATACGAAGCCATGCTCGACCAGCTTGAAGATCTGGCCGATTTGGCCAGCCTTGAAGCGGCCATGAATGAAGAAGAACGACCATATGAAGAATTCTTAGCTGATGTGAATCAGGAATAACGAATCTTACGTGTATCATCTGAAAATTAAACGTGCGGCCGAAAAAGATTTGCGCCGTTTGCCACAGGCAATTTTCCAACGTCTTAATTTCAATATTCTTTCCCTACGGGAGAACCCCTATCCTCCCGGCGCAAAAATGCTTAAAGGCAATCTTGTTGGTTGGCGTATTCGTGTCGGTGATTATCGCATTGTTTATACGATTGACGAAGAATTAAAAACGATAACAATTGTGCGTGTTCGACACCGCCGGGATGTTTATCGGTGACAGAGGATTAACTCGCTTATCCTAAAAGCGCTATTGACAATCTCATCAATTGGTAGTATCATCTTGATACTACCTCTTGAATAGTATTGATCCGAGAGAATGAATATGGCGATTTATACAGAACGCGTGCAAACAGTCCTATCCAAAGAACAGTATGACCGGTTAATAGAACTGGCCGAACAAGAACAGAAGCCGTTGAGTGTCATGATTCGAGAAGCTGTTGAGGAGCGCTATTTTGTGAAGATTGACCGGCAAAAACGCCAGAAGGCGCTGGCCGACTTGCTCGCACTCGATGCACCTATCGCCGATTGGTCACAAATTGAATCTGAAATTGAGCAGGGAGCGCTGGATGAGTAAGGGGCCTTACTTTTTAGACGTAAATGTCCCCATGTACGCAGCCGGTAAAGATCACCCATACAAAGAATCATGCGTTTGGGTCTTAACGGAGATTACTAACAGCCGCTTAGAAACAGTCATTGATGCCGAAATCATCCAGGAAATTTTGTACCGTTTTGGCGCCCTTCAAAATTGGCGGGTAGGCGCGCAGATGGCCCAAAATTTACTGGATTTAATTCCTACTGTGCTGCCGGTTACGGTCGATGACATGAAAACCGCCGTTTCCCTCTACGCCCAATATGCCCCACATGGTGTCAAAGCGCGGGATGTATTGCATGCGGCCGTCATGCAAAGCCACCAGCTCACCAATATCATCTCCACCGACAAACATTTCGATCAAATTGCAGACATCATGCGCCTCGACCCACGGATTATGTTTGCCGGCCGCTAACGTGCCGGCCGCTTACGTCATATAAAACAAGCAAAAACCGTTGCGATTGTTTGCGTTCACCTAAAAACAGCCATTTAAACAAAGACAAGATCATGTTAAAATTAGCATATCATTCATCTAGAGTGATCAAGAATTGTAAATACCAATCTTGTGGAACCCGCGCTATAAGACGAACTAGCTGGAAAGGAACTGTTTGTATATGGCTACCATTTTATTGAGATCACGCTACTTAGTTCTTATCCCCATCATCGGATTAGCCATCGCCTCTGCTTTCTTTTTTATCTTCGGTGGCATCGGCCTCATCCGCCTGCTGTTTGAACTCATTGCCGGGGGCCTCAGCCAGGGTGAGGAAATAATGACGTTAGATTCTGGAACCATCATTTTTGAGGTTGTGGAATATGTGCATACCTTTCTTGTTGGGACGGTTCTTTATATTACAGCCATGGGACTTTTTCAGCTTTTTATCAGAGAAGTTGATTTTCCAAATTGGCTTAAAATCGACAGTACGGAAGAATTGGAAACCAATCTAGTTGGGGTAACGGTCGTTGTCCTGGCGGTTAACTTTATGGGCACTATTTTTACGGGTGGGGGCGAAACCGAAAACCTCTTCAATTATGGGTTAGCCATCGCTTTTCCCATTGCAGCCTTGGGCGTCTTCGTCGCTTTGCGAGCCTGGTCGACCAAGATCAATCGAGAACCCGAAAAGAACCTTGAAATCAAGCAACCGGTCACTACTGATGATAATTCCTAAGTATCAAAATCACAATGGCCGCTCATGCCTCTAGCGTAACCTGCTCACTCATTACATCTGCTGTTCTGCGCCGCCAGATGAGCAAGGCAATCAAGCCATAAGCCACCGTCGTGATCACGCTGCCAGGGACAATATTACCCCACAACTCATTATTAAAAGCGATCAAATTTCCTTCCAGGATAGTAAAGCCCAATGCATTACCCATACCATGCATTAAAACCGCCGGCCACACGCTGTCGCTGGCCTTGCGCATCTGCCCGAAAATAATTGCCAGGAAAAAGATGCCGACCATAAAGAGCGGCAGAAAAATCCAGAGCGGCACGCTGGTATAATCCGTTGAAAGAATCAAGGGAAAATGCCATACACCCCACAAAACAGCAACCATGATGTGCCGTGGTAGATCCGGCATGCCCAATAACGCCAGACGCGGCTCAAGATAACCGCGCCAGCCCCATTCCTCGGACAGGGAGAATACCATGCGCGGCACAAGCTGAATGATAAATCCACCGACAAGTAGAGGCAGGAGTTCAGAAAAACGCATCGTCACTGTTGTGAAACCAAGTAGCGCATTGATGACAATGACCACTAGAAACAGAAATGGATAAATCAGTAGGGCAAACACATACCAACCCAAACTCTTTCTAAAATGCAAGGTCAACCCGGCATCCTTCCAGCCATCACCTAAAAAGAAACGGACAATCAAGACCATCACCAGCGGGCTGAGGATAAACAATAAACCGCCTGTCTCCTGACCTGATGCCATAATCAGCCCGCCACCGATCGCCAATAAAAGCGCTCCCAGGTAATAAATAACAATGTTCCGACGCACACGGCGCTTTTCATCAGACATGAGATTCTCTCCTTTTCGCGAACCTAACCAAATAATTCCTCACGTGAGGAACTACTAAAGTCCTTGGCCTCAATATGCTTCATCACACCTTTCAACCAACTGCGATACCATTGGTTGGCTTTGATCCCAAATTCCAGGGTCAGCATAGAGTAGAAAATCGGGCGGCTCCGCTCTTGGCCCTCTTTCTGTTCCAAAGCCAGTTCATAAACCGACTCATATTCCTCTAGCAAGTCGTCAATATGTCTAATCTCCGCTTGCAGCAGTTCCAGCACCTTTTCATCCTCAAGCATAAAGGCGAAATACACCTTGATCAGAAATGGATCGCGCACCGTCTCAGGTGGCGGAGGCGATGCGAGCCACGTTTGCAGTTCCCGTTTTCCCTCATCCGTCACTTCGTATACCTTCATATCCAGCCGCTCTTCCTGGGGAATCACCTTCATGGAAACCAAGCTGTCTTGATGAAGCTGCTTCAATGTGCGGTAAATTTGACTTTGATCAGCCGGCCAAAAGTGGTTGACCGACTGGTCAAACGCCTTTTTTAATTCATATCCGGTTAAAGAGCGGAAAGATAAAAAACCTAGAATGGCGTGCTTTAAAGACATTTAGCACCTCAGCTATTTTTCAACAATAATTATAAGACCGATACTATAGGACTTATCCTATAGTACTTATAGTATAACCATTATCCGTTGTCTTGTCAATAGGCCGATCTCCTTTCGGCCGTCACGATCCTGCCCTTTGATCTGCAGGCCGCTCAACATGCCGCCCAGATTCGTGTCCGTCTTGAACAAGAGGGGATGCCCATTGGCCCCTTCGATCTACTCATCGCCACCACCGCCCAGGCCAATAATGCAACCCTGGTCACTCACAACACAGCCGAATTCGGCCGCATTGAAGAGCTGGTCGTTGTGGATTGGTTTGCATAAATTGTTGATGTTCTATTGATAAGGCCGGTAGGCGTTGGTAATCGGCAGCCGCCAATCTTTGCCGAAAGCGCGGGGCATAATCTTAATGCCCGGCGGACTTTGTCTTCTTTTGAACTCACTCCTATCAATTAAATGGATAATGTGTTCGACATCCTCAAGACTGAAGCCGCGGTCCGCGATCTCCCCTGCCGTCAAGTTTTCTTCCACATAGGCGCTCATGACCGGATCAATCACCTCGTAGGCGGGCAGCGAGTCGCTATCTTTCTGATTCGGCCGCAGCTCGGCCGAAGGCGCCTTGGTCAGCACCCGCTGCGGAATGGCCGGACGGTCGGCCAGGCGATTAATATGGCGACAAAGCTCGTACACCAGCAGCTTCGGCACATCCTTAATCATCGCAAAACCGCCGGCGCTGTCCCCATAAAGCGTGGAATAACCCACCGCCACCTCGCTCTTATTGCCGGTGGTCAGCACAAGCCAACCGAATTTATTGGAAAGAGCCATGAGCAAGCTGCCGCGAATGCGCGCCTGAATATTTTCCTCGGCCAGGCCTGGTTCCAACCCGACAAACGGTTCGACCAGCATGTCCAGGAACGCCCGGTAGGTTCCCTCAATAGGGATGACCCGGTAATCAAGCCCCAAATTTTCGGCCAGCGCGGCGGCATCCTCCAGGCTGTGTCGGGAAGAATAGCGCGAGGGCATG
>JANQGC010000353.1 GCA_028277515.1 Anaerolineae bacterium | reverse complement strand
CCCGAATTCGGACTCAACCAAATTGGGGAAATGCAGCCGGGACAGGGCTACCAACTCTATTTGACGGAACCGTGTACCTTTTCCTATCCGCAGAATTGACGAGCATAGCTTAACGATTCAAAATTTTTTCGCGCCAAAAGTGGCTATTCGTGATATAAATGGTGCCAGGCAGGTAGAAGGTTCCCAGCCTGCCTGGTGATGAATTTAATGGTCGAAATCCAATTTCTTACAAAATTGGCCAACAAAGAAGCATTCTATTTCCAATAATTGGATTTCTCTCGCAAAAAAGAAGGTTGCTGTGCCGATAAAAAAAGCCTTACAAATTTTTTCCGTTATGTTCATTTTAATATTAGGGGTTGCCACTACCGGGGTCACGGCTCAGGGCGGCAGCGGTACCATTTCGGGCATGGTCACGGCCGAAGCCGGTGGTGCGCCGCTGCAAGATATTGACGTCGATGCTTACATCCTTAACGGTAGTGCCTGGGAGTTCGTCGATTTCGGTTTCACCGATAGCAATGGACAGTATCAGATCAGCAATCTGCCCGCCGGAACCTACCGCCTGCTTTTCCATGACCTGGAAAACGGTGTTTATCAAAGGGAGTATTACGACGACGCGCCCGGCCTGCTCAGCGCCACAAATATTGTGCTGAATGCGGGCGGCAGCGTGAACAACATAAATGCCGCTCTATCCTTGCCCCAGGCGCCGGCCAATGATAACCGGACCGCCGCCACGGTGATCAGCGAGACACCCTTTCTTGATGAGCAAAATGTGCAGGCGGCAACGCTCGATGGCTCCGATCCGTTTCCCTCTTGTGGACCCAAAGATGGCTCGGTCTGGTATAAAATCACGTCCAGCCAAAATCAAGTGCTCAGGGCCACCACTTTAGGTAGTGAGTATGACACGGTTCTCGCCGTGTGGCAGCAGGATGGCGCTTCGCTCAGCGAAGTGGCCTGCAATGATGATGTCGGAGATGATCTTTATTCCGCTCTGGATGTCGCCGTGAGTGGTGGGCAGACCTATTTTATTTCGGTCAGTAGTTGGGGCGATCATAGCTTTTTGCGGTTGTCCGTTGATCTGCTGCCGCAAAATTTTGTAACCCATAATATTTTCCTAAACACAGGCTGGAATATGATTTCCAGTTATGTCGATCCCTGGAACAGTGATGTGGAATCCTTGATGGCCGGTGTTGTGCAGGACATGGTGATCATGAAAGATGGCAATGGCCAGCTATATTGGCCCTCCTTGGAGCTGAACGAAATCGGCGATTGGAACCTGCGGAATGGTTACCAGGTGTTTATGGCAGGGCCGGCCACGCTGGAGATTAATGGAACAGCGGTCGATGTGGGACAAACGCCCTTGACGCTGCCGGCCGGCTGGCATACTATTGCATATTTGTTGGCGGATTCCACGCCTGTGGAGCAGGCATTAGGCAGTATCAATAACCAGCTTCTTTTGGCCAAGGATGGGGACGGCCGGGTTTACTGGCCTGATTTCAACGTTAACCAGATCGGCAATATGCAGCCCGGTCAAGGCTACCAGCTCTATATGGAAGTAGGCGGCACACTGACTTATCCGGATTCATAGCGCCGGACCGCTGAAGCGGCAACTACGACCAAAAAGATGCCATCTTTCCGAAAGGTGGCATCTTTACCTTTTTATTTATCCCCATTTCATTTCCTATGTGTTAAAATTACAAATGTCTGGCCATGAATTCTTTCTAATTTTGGTCGGTGACTGTCCTTGTAATCCTACTTAATCTATCCATTTTTAATAGTTCAACGGCTAGTTATATAGTATAATGATAAGATTATGAACAATAAAAATCCCCGCTTATTCCAATTTGTTTCCGGCATTGGTGCCATTCTCCTATTCTTCTTCGTTTTTGCCCCAGTTGAAGGGCAGGGCCGGGTCCCGGCACCGCTTGTGCCTGTTTTGCCTGGTCATGGGCCGGACATTCCTCAATTGGACGGGCAGCCGATCCCGGCAACGGCCGATTCCCAACCCTTGATCATCTCCGCCAAGGAGACAATCGGGGCGGTTGAGCAGGTCGCGCCTCTGGCACCAAGCGACGTCCCAGATGCGCCAACCCTGGTCAGTCCGGCCGATGGCGGCAATGTTCCCGGCACTTCCATCAATTTCCAATGGAATCTAGTCAGTGGGGCGACCGATTACCAATTACAGATTGCCACCGACAGCGGATTTAGCAACCTGGTATTTGACCAGGAATTGAATGGTGTTTTTAATAGTGTGAACATCTCCCCTCTTGCCGATAACGGACTGACCTATTGGTGGCGCGTGCGGGCAGAGAATGGCATGGGTTGGGGTGATTGGTCGGCTGAATGGTCGGTGACCAATGGTCCCAGCGCCGCACCGGCGACCCCTACGCTGATCAGTCCCGCAGATATGGCTGATATTCCTGGAACAAGCGTGACTTTGCAATGGAACGCCCCGCGAGCGGCCGATATCCAGCTTCAAGTTTCCATCGAAAGCGCGTTTAATGCCCCTTTTCTTGATCAACAGTTGGGCGGTCCTTTTATTGGCCTGAATCTCTCATCATTGCCGGATGATGGGACCATTTTTTACTGGCGGGTGCGCGGCTGGAATTCTTTGGGCTGGAGTAACTGGTCAGACAGCAGAGAATTCACGAACGGGCCAAGCGCCGTACCACCGATTACGATTTTAACAGCGCCGGGGGATGGTACGAATGTGCCTGGCCTGAATGTCCTATTCCAGTGGCAGCAGACGGCGCGGGCCACCGATTATCACTTTCAACTTAGCTATGACAACAGTTTTACCAATCTGATTTTTGACATCGAACTGGGAAATGTCATTGGATTTCTCATATCCGGCTTTCCGGATGTCGGCGAAACGTATTGGTGGCGGGTGCAGGCCGGCAATTCCCTGGGTGACGGACCCTGGTCCAGTGCCAGTAGTTTTATCAATGGCCCAAGCTCGCCGACACAAATCAGCGGAACGGTCACCGACGGCGTGAACCCCGTGGCCGATGCCGTGGTCGAAGTCGAATATAAAGCGACGACGACTAATGCCTTGGGTCAATACACGTTGACTAACCTGCATGCTGGTGAGCAAATCATCCTGGCCAGCAAGAGCGGTTATAATTTTGATTTTACCGAGCTTGATATCAGCAATGGCGCGAACTTAACCGGCGTTGACTTCGTCCTGACCAGCGACGGCACGATGCCCCAAATCCAGCCTTCGGGGACAACGGTGAATTTCGCTTTACCGGAAACAAGCAGCTTTACCCAGGCGAAACCGCTGCCGGCTGCTCCCGAAACGCCAAAGCTACCCGCCGGCCATTCCGCCTCTTCTGATGAGGGCATTGTGCCCAATCAGTACATTATCCGTCTGAAGCCGGGGCGTTCGGCGGCCGATGTGCAGGCCATGTCCGCCTTTGTGCAGCAAGAATTTGACGGCAAGGTGGTCAAAAACCGCGCCACTCCACAATTAATCAACAGTTTTGAGCATGACCCATATATCGTCGTTGAACTGCCGGAAGGCCAGGAACCATCGCTGGACAACTTTGCGTCTCTACCCGTTACCGGTATCGAGCCACGTCATTACTACTATACCCTGACCCCACCGACGAATGATCCCCTTTACAGTTATCTTTGGGGCTGGCCGCGCATCCAGATGCCGCTGGCCTGGAGTCTGGGAGCGGGCACGGCGACAACAAAGGTAGCGATCATTGATTCGGGCGTTGACTATACTCATCCCGATCTGGCGCCAAATTTTGGCACTAATAAGGGGTATGATTTTGTGGATAATGACAGCGATCCGGCACCGGATGTTACATTTGAAAATCACGGCACACATGTCGCCGGCACGCTTGGGGCAGCGATCAACAACAGCACGGGCATTGCCGGCATGGGCGCGTTTGAGCTTCTTTCAGTGCGCTCCCTGAATGAAGCGGGGAGTGGCCTGAGTGATGATATTGCCGACGGTATCAACTGGGCAACGAGCGAGGGGGCGCAGGTGATCAATATGAGCATCGGCGGTCCCTTTGATAGCCTGATCGCTTCCGCTGTGGCCAATGCCCATGCCAATAATGTGGTGCTTGTTGCCGCGGCCGGCAATGACAACGTATCCGCCCTTGATTATCCGGCGGCCTATGCGGAGGTGATTGCCGTCGGTTCAGTCAATTCGGCCGACCAGCGGTCCAGCTTCAGCAATTATGGTCCTGGCCTGGATGTGGTTGCCCCAGGATCTTTGATCATGTCCACCTTAAACGGCAATGATTATGGTTATTTTAGCGGAACCTCAATGGCCAGCCCGCATGTGGCCGGGGTGGCGGCGTTGATCTTAAATCATGCACCGGCGCTGACCCACGACCAAGTACGCAATATTTTAACGGGCACGGCCGATGACCTGGGGCCAAATGGCTGGGACAACGACTTCGGCCACGGCCGGCTTAACGCTTATCAAGCATTGCTGGCTGCCCTGCAAGCCGGTGACAACAGCCGCATCCTGAACCTGCAAAATACGGGCAGCGCCCTCTTAAACGTTACGGACATCACCAATAGTGAAAGCTGGTTGACCGTCTCCCCCACCTCGTTTGCGATCGATCCCGGTGGCGCGCAAGATGTCTACCTGTTCGCTGATGTCGGTCTGTTGAGTGCCGGCTTTTATACCGACACTTTGAACATCTCCTCCAACGATGCCGGCAGCCCGCTGAATGTTGACATCACACTGCAAATTGTCAGCGGCCTGGAGCATCAAGAGGTTGCCCTTGATAGTGGTTGGAACATGGTTTCCAGCTATCTGAATCCAACGCTGACGGACATGGACGATATTTTCCCCTTGCCTGAGCGCCATGACTTGCTGTTATGCAAGAACAATATGGGGCAAGTTTACTGGCCATCTTTGGATATTGACTCTATTGGCACCTGGGATGCGCAGCAGGGTTACCAATGTTATGCGTCGCAGTCCTTCAACGCACCTATCGACGGCTTGCCGTTTAACCCAGCGGATTCGATCTCGCTAAATATGGGCTGGAATATCGCTGCTTACTGGCGCGACACGGCCGTTCCCATAGACCAGGCATTCAATTCTCTGGGAAGTGATCTGTTGCTGGCCAAAAACAACGAAGGATTAATCTACTGGCCTGAGTTTAGTATCAATCAGATTGGCGATCTCCAACCTGGACAGGGTTACCAGGTGTACATGAATGTGCCGGGGACGCTGACATATCCCTGATTACAGCGCCAACGAAGATAATGAGTGGCATATAAACCCTGTAGAACAAATTGCCTAATTTGTTCAGTCGCCAGTAGGCGCAAAAAAGGCTTTTTGCGTTACAGACTAGGGCACGGCCACGGTCAGGCCGCCGGGCAGCACCTTCATTGAGACCGGCGTGCGGCCCGTATATTCGCCGTCGGTCCAAACCGGTTGGTCCACCTCCGTCTCAATCGTGATCTCCTGCCCGCGCCAATAATACATGCCCGCTGAGCTCGTCTTCAAATTGAAGAAGCGTTCCAGGGCTGCGCCGGCGCTTTTAGCGTCCCGGCTGAGCATAAACACATCAAGCATGCCGTCATCCACGGAAAATTGGGTGCTGATCGACAAACCTGTGCCTGCCCTGGCCGAGTTGACTACATAGCATTTATGGCCCATGACTTCGACTTCTTGCCCGTCGATCGTTAATTTATAGGGGATGTCTTGAATGTTGCGAAGGCGGTTGATGTCGCGGATCAGGTAGGCGAAGGTGCCATATTTATCTTTATCTGCCCGGCTGGTCTGTTCTTCCGGTTCGATGCCTGTGAACAGGCGCTGGATGAAGTAGGAATCACCCACCTGGGCGATATCGATCTTGCGCTTGTTATAGCTGGTGCAGAGCAGTTCCACAGCAGGTTGCAAGGTAGTGGGGATGCCTAATTCGCTGGCGAAACCGTTGCCCGTTCCCCCAGGAAGCACGCCCATCATCACGTCTGTGCCCATTAAGGCGTTGGCGATTTCATGCTGCGTGCCGTCTCCACCGTAACCGGCAACCAGGTCGAAGCCGTCTTCGGCCGCCTGCCGGGCAAATTCGGCCGCATCGCCATATTTCTTGGTGATGCTGATCGTCCAGTCGATGCCGTATTTTCCAAACACCCGGTTGAGTACATTGACCACCGGCTCGTCTTTGCCGGAAACAGGATTGATGACAATATGAATGCGCGGATAGGGCACGCTGCGTTTGACCTCACCACCTGTGGTGGCGGCCAACGACTCCAGGATAGTCTCATAGGTCTGGTCCGCTTGTTTTTGGCCGTCGCTATCCGCTTGTGGTATTAGCTCGGTTGAGAATATCTTCCCGCCTAAGGCTTCAATCGTTTGCATAACGGTGGGATCAGGCTCTTGTTTGGTCACGGCGATGATGGCCGATGATTCGGGGCCAATACTGCCTGCAATTTTCTTTAACTGTTCAGGGATTACCTGGTTAGCTTGTTTTTTGACCGCCGAGCGGTGGCCAAAATAGCCACCCAGGGCACCAAATGCCACCAGTCCCGCCCCGCCGGTTAAAAGACCAACGACCCCACCGATAACGGTGCCGGTGACAGCGCCTCTCGCCGGGGTCAGGCCGACATCCTTGAAGCGTACTTGTTCGGCGGCGTCCTTGATCATGACCACGGCCGAAACGACATTTCGATCCCGTTTCGGCATCTGTTCTAAGGCGTTTTCCGCTCGATCCATGCCGTTGAATACAGCTAAATATAGATATAATGGCTTCTCTCGCATCTCTCAAAATCTCCACAAAAATGTAAAACAAACATTCCTGTTTGTTTCTGCGCAAGCTGGAAAGCTTACGTTACATTAGGCTCCACAAAATGTAAAACAAACATTCCTGTTTGTTTCTGCGCAAGCCGGAAAGCTTACGCTACATTAGGCTCCACAAAAATGTAAAACAAACATTCCTGTTTGTTTCTGCGCAAGCTGGAAAGATTACGCTACGGCTCCACAAAATCTTTAATAAAGGAATAAATAAAATGGTCGGCTTCGATGCGGCCGTTGATCACATCCCACAAACCCCTGGCCAGGGGAATCGTAACGTGCAGCTTCTCGGCGATGTAGAGAATGGCCTGCAATGTATTGTACCCTTCCGGTAAGACGCCCATTTCTTCTTTTATTTCATCGCGTGAAAGACCGTGTGCCAGCCGTTCCCCCATATGCCGGTTGTGACTGTGCTCGCTGAGCGAGGTAGCCAGCAGGTCACCCATGCCGGATAGATACAAAAAGGTTTCAATATCCGCACCCATGGCTACCCCCATACGGGCGATCTCCTCCAGGGCGATGGTCAGATAAACGGCGCGGAAGTTGATACTGTTGATATTCTTGCCGTCAAATAAACCGAGACCGATGGCGTAGATATTTTTCAAGATGCCGCCCAATTCCACACCTATCGTATCTGAAGAGAATCGGGTGCGGAAGTAATCATTATCCAACAGGTGGGAAACCAGCAGCAGATCCTGTTTTCGCACCCCGGCCAAAACGACAACGGTGGGCATATGGCGCGCGAACTCATTGGCGATTGAAGGGCCGGAAAGCATGATGCAGGAATTATCGGGGAACATGGCTTCAATGGTCTGGAAGGAGGTGAGGCCCGTTTTTTGGTTGATGCCTTTGGCCATGTTGACCAGGATGTGATCGGTCCCGATTTTGTCCTGAAACGGCCGGAGGGTGCTTTCCACAAAGACCGAGGGAATGGCAATGAAGATCACACTACATTGTTCAATAACGACTTCAATTTCCTTCGTGGCTTTCAGCCTGGGATCGAGCGCGATGCCGGGCAAAAAATAGCTGTTGGTGTGCTCATTGTTAATTTCATCGACTACTTCAGGCTGAAAGTTCCAGCCCAGTACATCATAGCTATTGTGGGCGACCAAGTTGCCGACGGCCGTGCCCAGGTTGCCTAATCCGATCAGGCCTATTTGCATAACTTTACTCCTAAATCAATTGGTCTTCTAGCCTTGCACCTCTACCGTACCCATCCGTTTGCCGATTTCCCCCGCGGCGGGCAAGAGCACGATCAGACCGATGACGGCGACAACCATCAAGTAAGTGATCTCGTCAGAGCCGAAATTCTGGCCGGCTACAACGAGAGCGGCGGAAATATTACGCTGCGCTGTGCCTAAAGCCATCACGCTCTTGATCTCCCCCTGCGAACCGCCGAGGAAAAAGCCGGCGGCCAGTGACAAAATGATGAAAATAATGCCGGCCAGGATGCCGAAGGTGCCCACCAGGGCGATCATGTTGCTAAAATTGAGCACCAGGCCAAGGACGGCGAGCATAATCAGGGCGACATTGGAAGCCATGCCAAAGCTGGGCTGAATTTTGGCGGCCATTTCCTCATAACGGGCATTGAGTAAAAGGCCTATGGCCAGGGGGATCAACATCAGGACAATCAGCGATTGGGCGATTTCCAGCGGGTTGACCTGCACATTCCCGCCAAGCAGCAGCGGCAGCACAAATGGCAAATAAATGATGGTGACTACCATGAGGAACACCATCAAGCCTACTGAAAAGGGAGTGCTGCCTTTGGCCGCTTGAGCCAGCTTGGGTAGGAACGGGGCGCCGGCGGCCGTCGCCAGCAGGATCAATCCAATTTCCACCGACTGGTTGAGATCGAAAACCAGGGTGATGATATACGCTATGATAGGCACCAGAATGAAATTAGCCACCAGGGCCAGAATGACCAGACGCACATTGCGCAAAGGCTCAATGATCTGCGCCATTTTTAGACTAAGTCCCATACTCAACATGCTGGCAATGACAAAGACCAGGACGGAGAGTTGGGCCAGAACAGTGAGAAATTCACTCATAAATTCTCCTTATTGAATGTCTATAATGTTACAGAAATTCTTGGTAATTGGAAAGACAGGCACTTACAAAGTGCCTGGGAGCTTATTGAGAAATTCCCTTTAAATTTAGTGCGCGCTATGAGGACATGTACGAGGATCAGGCTTTGGGAACGGCCGATCAGATCAGCAGGGAGGCCATTGACAACCAGGTTAGAAAAGGCAAAGTTATATTCCAGGATTAAAGGATGCGCATTTTACGGCAACTGCTTCCCCGGAAACTCCATGATATAGTGTTTATGAAGAATTGGAGATTATACATTTTACGACAAGTATTGGAGGAAATAGTGGGATTTCCGTTTTTCAATATCGGCCGAGGAAGTGGATGTTGATTCTTACCTGGCCTAATGAATGCTTTCCACAAGTTTGATGTTTGCCCGAAGCCATTCGTTTACTAATTGTTGAATGTCCAACTCTTTTTCATCAGCCAATTTATTCATATATTGATCAACATCGGGATCGAGATAAACAGGAAAGCTGAAAGAACCATCAGCAATGTAAAACTTTCCCCGTAATGCTTTTGAAAAATCATACTCTTTTTTCATCATTTTAACCCTTCTTGATATTGTTTAATTTCGGCTAAAGTTGCTTTTCGTGCAGAGATTATGCGAATTTCATACCGATTTTCATTAATCACTTCAAAAGTATGAATGACCACTCGGAGCACACCTCCAACATCAATACCAAGTGTAATCCAACGATCCTCTTTTTCGCTATGTTCATCATCAAATAAAGAAAGTTGATTTGGATCACGAAAAATTGTCGCCGCTCGCCGGAAGTTGACCTGATGCTTCTGGATATTGATTGCTTCTTTTGCAGGATCCCAGTCAAATTGGTACTGCAATTTTAAACCTCTTACCAAGTCAATAAAAACATTTAGTATAGTCACGCATTATTCTACACTAAAAAAGACCACGTTGTCAGGATTTCTCAAAGAGGATCTGATAGTCCCAGATGATAGTTACTCCTTATTATCTCTTTAATCCTCGGCGAAAGAGAGAACCGGCAAATAATTGACACGCTTTATTTTTGTATCGTATAATGTACATAATGATGTGTTACTAATTGACGTGATTACAGGACAGAAACAAAATGAAAACGGCATCAGTGACCGAAACCAGGCAGAATCTCAGTTCATTCTTGGCCTGGATCAAGAGAAATCAAAACGATGTGGTCATCCAAAACAGGGGTCATGCTGAAGTGGTGATGATCCCTATAGATGATTATGCACTGCTTCAGGAAGCCAGAGAACGGCGTCGCCGTGCACAAGCTGTGCAAGAACTAAAAAAGATCGCCCAGGAAATCGGGGCACGTAATGAGGAGATGAGCGAGGATCAGGCTTTGGAAACGGCCGATCAGATCAGCAGGGAAGCCATTGACAATCTGGTTAGAAAAGGCAAAGTTACATTTCAGGACTAAAGGATGCGCGTCCTTGCCGACACCAACTTGTTTATCGCCTACCTGCTTAAACCTCAACCAGAAAGCTTCATTGAGTTGTTATTTGACGCGGTTATAGAGGGCAGAGTCATCTTATTGGTGATGGAAGCACTGCTTGACGAAATCGAGAACACCGTCAAACTGAAATCTTATCTGCTGCAAGTTATCACAGAAGAAAGGTTAGAAAGGTTTTTAGCCTTACTCAAAGGGTTAGGCCAAGATATCCCGTTAATTAGCACCCCCATTCCGGCAATTACCAGAGATCCCAAAGATGATTATCTGATTGCCTATGCGGTCGTCGGCCAGGCTGATTATTTAATTTCCGGGGACAAGGATTTGTTTGTTCTAGGAAGCGCCGGGCCGGTCAAGATCGTTGACTTGGCTCATTTTCGTAAGATTTTAGATCAACGTTAGTTTTTTCCTCTAAAACTCCGAACTACCGGGGAATTTTTGCGGCGAAATTTGGAAATTTCGGTTACGATTGCCGTGTGAAGAAATGGAAAAGTTTGTATTTCTTCTCGAATCTGTTGGTAGTGAGCGCTTTAGCGCTTCGACGGCTGAAGCCGTTACTACGAACCGAGCACGCTTTATTAGCGACAAGGCGGCCGTTTTGTCCCTTTTGCTGGCTGAAGACTTTCCTGTGCCGCCGGGAGTTTGCCTGACTGCCGCTGCTTTTGAGCGAATACTAGCTCCATTTAATGATGATATTCAAGCCCTGCTGGCAGCATATGACCTGCGAGAACCCGATCTAGCAGCCTATGTTTTGGGCCGGATCACTGCTTTACTGTCCGACTGCTCACTGGCCTCTGGCAAGCTATTGACGTCATCCGCTATAATATTGACTAACGATCACCCTTCATCAAATTTAAGACGAGGTGCGTATGAACGCTAATGTAGAGTCGATACCAAAGACAGGCCGGATAGAGGTTGATATAAAGGTAACGGCCGATGTCAACATATCGGCCTATGCCGCCCGGCAAAAGGTTAATAACCTTGTTCTGAGTGAAATTAGTTATATGATGCATGCCGCTGAACCGGCATTGGTTGTTGGTGACCGTATTTGCTGGCGTATTCCGGTCATTTTGTCCTTAACTTCAGTTGGAGATGTGGGTGAGGTGGGCACCATTGATGTAGATGTGGAAACAGGGCAGGTTCATTTTTCACCGCAACAAATGAAGGAGATGGAAGCGTGTGCCCAAGATCTTATTAAGCGTTCCCCTGCTGAACCAGAAAAGTGATGGTGATTGTCTGGCAGCCTGTGCCGCCATGACGTTGGAATATATAAACGACACGATTGAATACCACCAACTCTTAAAAATATTAAACGTCGCATCGTTTGGCGCTCCCGCATCCAATATCCGAAATTTAAAACAATTAAATCTGATGGTGAACTATCGCATAACCGATTTGGCTGGATTGAAAAGCCTTATTGATAATGGACAACCTGTGATAGTTTTTGTTCGCACAGGGGATTTGCCGTATTGGCAATATGCCACGGACCATGCCTTGGTCGTTGTTGGTTATGAGAATGACCAAATTCTTATCAATGATCCTTATTTTGATAATAGTCCAATTTCAGTACCTCAAGGCGATTTTGAATTAGCCTGGCTGGAACGCGATTATTATTATGCTACGGTTACAATTGACTAACAATTACCCTGGACATCAAATTAAAAGGTAGATCAGGTTCTTGACTATTCACAGATGGCGCAGGTTTTTAGCGAAATCGGTGCAATCTGTGGAGAATGTTTTAGATACGGACGTTAAATTAAAGCATCCTCCATTTGATTTTTTGGTCTGTTATAAGTTAATGGGTCCGCTCTTTGTAGCGCTCCAATATCTACCTTTCTTAAACCATGATCATCGAGATCACTTGCTAGCACTACAGTATCAAGTTCTTTAATCATACGAGCACCTCATCCGGTTAGTGATTCGATTAATTCTTCCACTTCTTTGATAATTTGAGGCAAATTAGGACTTTTGAAGCTCAACCCCGGTGCAGGAATACGATTTCTTTTTGCGACGCTGCCAGGTTTCATAGATTCCTTTCCACTTGCTGAAATCTAAACGAGTCTCATCAAACTCGTCAAAATCATTAAGTTGTCCATCCATAAGTGCCTGATAAAAATCTGCGCTTAAAACACCATATTTTTCTTCATATAGAGTGAGCCGTCGCTCAAGCATTTTCATCTCAATGACGAGTTCATGAATTTCCATATTGATTCCTCACACACTTCACCATCTATTAACTGAGCAAACCGTTTTCTAAATAGTATACCATCCTTGCTTCTCAAATCATGATCGATAAGTCAGCAACCCATAAAGCAGGCCGATGATCCCGCCAAAGGTGAGGCCGACGAAAAGGTAATTCTTGATGGCCCCGATGATGCGCTCGTTGTCGAGGGTGCTGCTATCGCTGAAGTAGGAGAGGAGCAGGATGATAGCCACGGCTACGAGAGCAATGCCCGCACCGTAGAGCGCATAGCGCGCCATGAATTTGATGATGGTGATCAAGTATTGGAAGAGATAGTTGCGATCCATGCCCCTTATATTACTTGAATCCAGCCTGGTTCAACAGTAGATATTGCTAACATTTTGTGAACATTGCCCGCCTCTGCTTTCAGCAAGCTTACACAGTGTATTGGATAATCTGCTAACCTATCGGGAGTTCCATTGTCGTCGCACCGCCGAACCCAAGTAAACCGCGTAGATAGGGGAATGTTTCCTCATGCACGGACAGAAAGCCATGTTTTTCATAAAGCCGCGACCGTAGGTAATTTCTGTATTAGTATAACACACCGCTGGGCAATCGATCCCCACCTGATCTGCAAGGCAAAGGATTTCATCTTCAATGGATGATAATTTTTTGACGGTCGTCAATCATAGGGTCTTACACTTTTTATAAAAATTGAATCTTGACATCCACGCGTATATCATATATGATATACGCATTAATGGTTGACTGTCCCAGGAGAGGGTATGTTCGACACCATTCCCGCCAAACCGTATCAGACAAAAGAAGAGTATGTTTATGGGATCCTGCGTGGGGCGATCATGGACGGCCGTCTGCGTCCCGGTGACAAGCTGGTCATCGACAACCTGCGCAGCGAATTGGGGGTGAGCACCATCCCCATCCGCACCGTCTTGCAGCGGTTGGAGGTGGAAGGATTGGTCGATATTCGGCCGCATACCGGGGCGATTGTTTCCCATATCTCGCTGCATGATGTCGCTGAAGTCTTTACCCTGCTGGAAACTTTAGAAAGCGTCGCTTTTAAAGCGACCTCCCAAGTCATTACGGATGCGGAATTAAAGAAATTAGCGGCCATTGTGCGCAAAATGGATGCCGCCGTGGAGGCTGAAGAGCCGGATCAGTGGGCTGCTTTGAATACCCAACTTCATTTGTCCGTCGCCGAACTGGCGCGGATGCCCCTGCTTCATGAGTTTACCCGGCGCGTCCTGGGACGATGGGACCGCCTGCGCAGCCTTTACTTACGTGAATATGTCCTGACGCGCATGTCTCTCTCCCAGGAAGATCACCGGCAGATGATCCATCTCTTAGAGCTGCGTGATGGCCCGGCGTTGGCTGAACTGGCCAAGCAGCATAATCGTAATGCTCATGACGCCTTCCGGGCTTATTTTTCAGAGACGGAGATGGGAGAAGCACTTTAGCCGGCGGATGGATCGCAAAAACCTACCGGCCGTTCGCGATCAACATGCGGTTTCTGGGAAGAACAAGCCATTTGCCTGGTGTTAATGAAAATATCGGAACCTTCACGTCGATTTTTTTAACAATATACCATATATGATATATGAAGTTGAGAAGTGATGGTATGAACAACAAGGAACGATTCATGAACGCCTTAAACCGCCGGCCTGTCGACCGGCCCCCGGTGGGCGCTGTGGTGACGGCGGTGACCGTGCCTATGATGGAGGCGGTTGGCGTTGGCTGGCCGGAAGCGCATACGGACCCGCAACTTCTGGCCGACTGTGCGGCTGCGGTATGGGAAGTGGGCGAGTTGGAATGTATCAAACTGCCCTTTGGCATGACCGTTGAGGTGGAGACCTTTGGGGCGACCATTGATTTTGGCACTTACGATACGCTGCCAACGGAGGTCGGCCATATCTTCAACCACCCCGATGATTTGGAAGTGCCCAATAACTTTTTTGCATTGAACCGGGTTCCCACTGTCCTGGAGGCGATCGGCCGTTTGCACGATCGCTACAAAGATGAAGTGGCCATTGTCTCCTCCATCGTCGGTCCCTTCGCCCTGGCCTCCAAGCTGTACGGTTTCGACAACTTTTTCCCCTGGATCATCAACCAACCCGATTACGTCCATGAGATTATGGGCAAGCTGACCCCTCTGGCCATCGCCTATGCTAATGCCCAGGCTGAGGCGGGCGCGGACGCCATTCTCATCGGTGAGGCCACCTGCTCCGGGGATTTGATCGCGCCCGATATTTATCGCGATTTCATCGCTCCTTATCATAAGGAGTTATGCAGTCATGTCACCGCCCCCACCATCATGCATATCTGCGGCAAATCGACCGGCCATGTTCCTTACCTGGCCAGTACCGGGACAACAGCTTACAACTTCGACGAGGGAGCCGACCCTGAGGTGGTTTATAAGGAGCTCAAAGGCCAGGTGACGATCATCGGCTACGTGCCGACAGTGGAGTTCTTGCTTAATGGCACGGCGGATGAAGTGTACCAGGCTTCTATTGAGTGCCTGGCCAATGGAGTAGATATTCTTACCCCCGGCTGTTCCCTGCCCCAGCACGCGCCGCCGGCCAACATCGCGGCTATGGTCCGGGCAGCCAGGGATTGGGGCGACTCGGCCGACGTGCGCGCCACCAAACCGGACATTATCGGTAAGAAAAGCGCCGCCGCCAAACGTCGCCTGGCCGCCGCTGCCGGCCCAGCCAAACTGAAGCGGCCGCGCAGACGCCCGACATCATAAAGGAAAACAGGTTAGAAGATCCATGAGTGTTATTAGCAAGATCGAGATTGGTTCCTACGCTTATCATTTCAGCGGCGAATTTAAGTTTTTTAAGCCTGATGCCGATGGTGTCATCCGGCGGCCAACAGTTTTTGTGTGCCTGACGGATGAGGAAGGCGTCCAGGGCTGGGGGCAAGCTGTTCCTGTGCCCAGTTGGACATATGAAACAATGGAATCGGTTCTGACCACCCTGGAACATTACCTGGCCCCGGTGTTGTTGGGCCTTGATCCGGCCGATTTCGGATCGGTGCACACGGCCATGAATACAGCGATTAAGCCCGGATTTACGACCGGGCAGCCTTTGTGCAAGGCGGCCGTTGACCTGGCCTGTTTCGATCTGGCCGGCAAGCAGCGCGGCCAGGCGGCGGCCGATCTGCTGGGTGGCGGCAAGCGGGACGAACTGACCTTGAGCTGGACGGTCGCTTCACCACTCATAGAAAACATCGAAGCCCAACTGCAAGAAGGGCGCGAGCGCGGCTATCGCAACTTCAATTATAAAGTGGGCTATCCGCAGACCCCGCAATATGATCTGCAGATCACGCAAATGATCCGCGACTTCGCGCCGCAGGGCTTCCTGTGGGCTGACGCGAACACCGGTTTTGATGAGGAGACAGCGCTGGATTTGTTGCCCAAACTGGCCGACGCCGGGGTGGCCGTCATCGAGTCCCCCCTGCTCCCCAGTCAGATCCGCGGCTACCAAAATTTAAAGAAGCAAGGCGCCCTGCCTATCTTCATGGATGAAGGCATTGTCTCCATTCATGAAACCAAAGAATTTATCGCCCTGGATATGGTCGACGGCCTGACTTTAAAGACGGCGCGCTCCGGTGGCTTGTATTCGTCGGGACAGATCGTCAACGCCGCCCAGGAAGCGGGATTGCGTTTGTTGGGTTCGGGCTTAACCGACCCTGACCTGTCCATGGTGGCTTCCCTACATCTGTTTTCTTATGCAGGCATTGATAAACCGGCTGCCTTAAATGGCCCGCAGTACCTGGCGGATATGTTAATTGAGGAGGATTTGCTGCTGGCGGCCGATGTGATGCAAGTTCCGAGCGGAGATGGCCTTGGTGTTTCCCTGCCGGATAACCTGCATGACGTGATGCGCGTTGTTGGGCAGTTGTAGGAAATGGGGCGAAAAAGACAGGAACCCTTATGTCAATAGAAGTCATCCAGGTCACGATTCATCTGTTTAACGTGCGTACGCGCATACCCTTTAAGTACGGCATCGCCACGATGACGGCCATGCCGCACTGTTTTTTGCGCGCGGTCTGCCGCATTGATGGCCAGGAAAGCGTAGGCCTGGCCGCAGATTCGTTGGTTCCCAAATGGTTCACGAAAGACCCGGCTTCCAACTACGCCGATGATATTGAGGAGATGCTCATTGTCATTGAGCAGGCCGCTCACTGGGCGCAAACGGCCACACCCCAGCCGGATGTGTTCCAATTGTGGTTGCACATCTACAACCGGCAGAAAGCATGGGCTGAGGGGCGAGGATACCCGCCCTTATTGTGGAATTTCGGAGTCAGTCTCACGGAACGGGCGATCATTGATGCTTTTTGCCGGGCGAGCGGCCAGACGTTTGAAGCGGTTGTTCGTGATAATTCCCTGGGTATTGTCCTGTCGGAGATTCACCCCGAACTGGCCGGAAAAACACCGGCCGATCTCCTGCCGGAACGGGCGCTGCGCACGATTGCTGTGCGGCACACGATTGGCCTGGCCGACCCCCTGACCGATGCTGAGATTCCAGCGGCCGAACGGCTGGAAGATGGGCTGCCGCAGTCGCTGCAATCTGTTTTAATCCACTATGGCGTCAACTATCTCAAAATAAAAATTGGAGGAGATGTGCCCCAAGATCTGGCTCGCCTGAAGGCCATTGCCCAGATCGTCCAGGAAGCCGGGTTGAACGATTTTCAATTCACACTGGACGGCAACGAGCAATACCATGAGTTAGCCGGCTTTCGCCAATTATGGGGGGCCATCTGCGCCGATGATGCCCTCAAACCGTTCATGGACCATCTGCTTTTTGTGGAGCAGCCCTTGCACCGTAGCGTGGCCTTGAACGGGGAAACGGCGCGGGCCATGCAGACCTGGGATGATGGCCCACCGACAATTATTGACGAGTCAGACGCCGACCTCACCTCCCTGCGCCGCGCTTTATCTTGTGGATATGTAGGGACCAGCCATAAGAACTGTAAGGGGGTGATCAAGGGTCTGGCCAACGCCTGCTATCTCAATTTTTTGGCCGGCCGGGACCCCGATCAAGTGCTGGTACTCAGCGGCGAAGACCTGACCAACATCGGTCCCGTGGCCTTGCTGCAAGACCTGGCGCTCATGGCCACCCTGGGCATTGAGCATGTGGAACGCAACGGACATCATTACTTTCAGGGTTTGAGCATGCTGCCCCCGGATGTGCAGCAGCAGGTTTTGCAAGCGCATGGGGACCTCTATGAGCAGAAACATGATTATCCGACGCCGGCCATCGTCGATGGAAAAATGGCGATTGGCAGCGTCGTGGATGCCCCTTTCGGCTATGGATTTGATTTAGACCCCACTCAGTTTACTCCTCGCTCCGCCTGGAGTTTTGCATCTATGAAATAAGGAAGATTTATGATGGCAGATGATGCGCTCATTAAACGAGAATTGATAGCCGCCAATAAAAAACAAATGAAGCGCGAGATGTGGCGCACCAAGGTGCTGCCCATCCTGGCGCTGTTGCTGTTTTTTTTGTTTTGGGAGGCGTTCACGCGTATTCAAGAGATTCCCTCCTATTTATTGCCGCCCCCTTCGGAGATCATCACGGAAACTGCGGCCAATTTCGGCCGTATTTTAGAACACAGTTGGATTACGGCCTATGAGATGTTGTTTGGCTATATTTTGGCGATCATCGTCGCCGTGCCCCTGGCCATATTCATCACCGCCTCCAAAACATTTGACCAGTTTATCACGCCCATTCTATTGTTTTTCCAGACCGTACCCAAGATTGCCATCGCTCCCTTATTCCTGGTCTGGTTTGGGGTCGGGCCGCTGCCCAAAGTACTGGTAGCTTTTCTCATTTCCTTCTTCCCGATCATCATTAATACGGCCGTCGGGCTGCGCTCCGTCTCACCGGAGATGCTCGATCTGGCCAAATCCATGGGCGCTTCGGCACGACAATCCTTCATGAATTTCCGGCTGCCCACCAGCCTGCCTTATCTGTTCAGCGGCCTCAAGGTGGCCGCCACCTTAGCTGTGGTAGGCGCTGTGGTGGGTGAGTTTGTGGGCGCCGACCAGGGGCTGGGCTATTTGCTGCTGGTCACCAACTCCAATCTGCAAACGGCATTGATGTTTGGCGTCATCATTGCGCTGACTGTTCAGGGGCTGCTTTTATATTACGTGATCCAATGGTTGGAAGATTTGTTAATCCCCTGGCATGTCTCCGTCCGCACCCAGCAAAATTACGGCACGTTGTAAGCATCTGTCGTGCCGGTAGAGATGCCGGCCCTGGCATTCGGTTATAAGGGAGGTGGTTATTTGATGGCATAAAGTAGGGGTTGTTTTCAATGTTTAGAAATCGGATTTATTGTGACGCACACTTTTGGAGACCTGAACGTACTTGCTAAGAAACAAAAATTTAAAATCGTCATTTCGAGAACTATCACATCACGAGCGATTTTCTATGAGCAAATGACATCTCACAAAATTCGCCGGCACGTTGCGGTGCTGTAGAACAAATTGCCTAATTTGTTCAAGCGCAAAAAAGGCTTTTTGCGTTACAGACGCAAGCCGGCAAGCTGGAAAGCTCGCGCTACAATGTCATCAGCAGGAACCGAGGCATCTTAGTTAGATTCCTCGCTTCGCTTCGGAGCAACTGTGTGAATAAAAATGGTCCAATCAAGAAAAAACAGGTCTATCTTGCCACGAATTTCCATCGCGAACCATCGCATTAAGGATGACCAA
>JANQGC010000321.1 GCA_028277515.1 Anaerolineae bacterium | reverse complement strand
ACGCTGGGTCGAACAGGCACGTCGCGTCGCTTTATATGGTTGTTTATGGGGATTGGCCCTGGGGGCGCTGATCGGTCTGGCCATGTGGCTGGCTCGCTGGGAAATGGCTACGCTGCTGGTTCCGCCGGAGGCGCAGGCCATCTTTTTCTTGCCCTGGCTGGTGTCGACCCTGGCCCAACCGGCCAATGCCCTGGCTTTTATCACCGATGGTATCCATTGGGGCACGGCCGATTTCGCTTACCTGCGCAACGCCGTGGTCATCGCTACTATCGCCGGCAGCGCCGGTTTGTGGCTGGTCGACATATCCGCGCCAGATGCTCTTTTCTGGATTTGGGTGATCACGGCCGTCTGGATCGCCATCCGCGCCGCCTTCGGTGTCCTGCGCATCTGGCCCGGCATCGGCCGTGCGCCGTTGCGCCCTCACTGTTCGTAGAGGCGGCCAATGGGTAAACGTAACCGAGGATTCTATTCCTCGTTACTAGAGCGCGAAATGGATGTCGCGGTTACGAGGTTTACCCATTTAAATAAACAAGATTCATAAAGACCTCTGAGGTGCTTGTCACAATGTAGAATTCACCATCCAAAGGAATTTTTTATAACTTTTATCTTGGAAACGCAAGCGTTTCTCATTCCCGGATATTCTACACGTAAGTTGGAAGACAACAAAGCGATCTGCTTACGGATTATCCCAAGGTTGGGTGCTGCGGTGACGGTTGAAGCGTGAGACGTAAATGATGGGCCAAATGGCTCCCAACCCAACCCCAAAACCAAGTAATGCGCTGAGGAATGCGAGAGAAGGCTCCCAGAAAGCCAGGATTATCGTGAGCAAGAAAAGCAAGACGGCGAAGACGCCCAGCAGGATGGTGAAGCGCCTAGCCCGTTTCATAGAAGCGCGCATCACACCCCAGATCTGCCCGGTCCGGCCGTTCAACAAGACGGCCTGCGGCCGGCCATCATCGTCAACATACCAGGTCGAAAACAGTGGCAGGAGCAGCAAACTCCAATTCTGATTGGTATATTCGGCCTGCCATTTGTACTGACGGATATGGTCGGCGCGAGCCGCATGGCGACATTCTTCGGCCGCCAATACTTTGAAAGTCGGATGGGTGTCCGACCAGGCATCCTCCGGATCGCGGTTGGGCAGCCGGATCATGGACCCTTCTAGTATCGTTGGCTCATATGGCACAGCCCCATCACTGTCAAACGCGCCTAAACGGCCGCGAACGTCCCGAATGTCGTCCAAAGCCGGGGCGCGCACATTATCATACCGGCGCTGTAGCTTTCCCTTGCGCGTCTCCCAGCGCACCTTTGTTTCCTTGACCTCTTGTGTATGCCAGCTGTCGCCGGCAAATTTCTCCTGGTGGCTGACCACCTGGTAATCAAACCCGGCTTCCACCTGCCACACGGCATTTACATCGCTGTCCACCATCCAGGCCGGGATATAAACCTGGCGCAAGCGGCCGATCAAGTTCCTGGCCTGCAAATCTGTGGGCGAAAAATAAAATTGTCTGCTGAACTGGTTGAGCTTCTTTTCCACGGCCGCTTCGCGGACGGAAAATGGCACAACCAGTTCCGGAACGCCATTTTGTCGTACATCAACCGCTGGTAGGTGCGTCAATGTCTGTCCATAGCAGTGCGGGCAAGTGGGCAGCTCCTGATCCGGAGGCAGCATATAATCCCAATCACAATTTTCACAAATCGTGGCCTGCAGCGGCCGTCCCCAATATTTTTCTATCTCTTGCATCGTTCATTTGCAGGTGACAGTCACTTTAGAAGTGACTGTCACCTATTTTCATACATCATCCAGCTTCGACGCCGTGTAAGCGATGCCGATGGAAATTAACATGCCGCCCAGGAATAGGATAAGTGACCAGAAACCACCACCCGACTCAAAAGAGTCCGGGAAAAAGAGCAGCAGAATCAAGAAAATCAAGATGCCGGGTAGCATTAAACCTGCGGATACAAAGGCGATCTTGCGCCAATCGGCCGGGCGTTGGCCGGCCAACTTGCCCGTCTGGCCATTGATCAAAAGCTGGAAGGGTTTGTCTTCAAATCGGTAGGTATTGATATAAACAGGCAGCAGAATATAGCGCCAGCTTTCGTCGGCAAAATCGAGGTGCATACTGAAATTGCGAATTTTGTTGGTCGAGGCTTGATCGCGACATTTTTTCTTGGTTTCCTCGCGCATTTCCTGGCGCGCTTTCTGCCAGGCCGCCTCCATGCTCACTTCATAAGCCTGGGCCTGCATGCCGGCCAGGTAGGACGCATCGTAGGGAACCAGGTCATTCAAGTTGAAATCCCCAATTTCACTTAGTAAATGAGTGCTGACATGGCGGGTTCCACGCACCAATAAGTCAGAAAACTCGCGGTCCACCTGCCCGTTTTCCCAGCGCCAAACCGTACGCCGTTTTGTTTTGCCCCCACTGCGATAAGTCTCCGTGCGCCCAACCTGGGCTTTCCAGGTGGCATCTGCCCGCGCTGTGAAGGTCCAATAGGGCAAATACATGGGCACAAAATCGGACACTACGGCCATGCGCCGCAGATCCCTGGGAACCATCCAGGAGTCACCCAACCATTCTTTCACCTTTGTTATGCAATCTCGTTCCTCAATTTGAAAAGGAACCAGAAAGCGCGGCCGCAGTAGATCCTGGGCCGCACGATGGTGAATCACCTTGTTGGAAGCACAAAAGGGACATGAGGTCGCCAGAGAGCCTTCCGGCAGAGAAATTTGGGCACCGCAAGCATCGCAGATCAGCTCCTTGCGCGCCTCGCCCCAACCATTAACCGCCCTTTCTACGGTATCGACCGTAAACTCGAAACTCTCGGCGCGCAAACCAACCACTTCCTGTTTCGGCGCTTCATGATAGCCGCAGAAGGTGCAGGTCAGCCCGCCATCCTCGACACTGTACGCCGTCTGCCCGCCACATTGTGGGCAGCTAAAGCGCACAACCTCATCCAACTTCTCCTTTTTCGGCGCGGGCGCGAAGACGAAAATGCCAGGCACAGCCGATTCGGTTTGCACAAATCCCTTTAAAGATAAATCTGGTAATGAATCACTCATTTATTCGGCCGAGGTATCCTCTTCCATCAAGCCAAACATATTGCCTTCCGAATCCTGGACCATGGCAAACCACCCAACACCTTGAATCGCTCCTTTTGGCTGAACGACTTTGCCCCCATTCGCTTCGACTTTGGACAGAAAATCTTCCAATGAGTCGACATCAATGGTATACACCGTGGTTGCCGGGGCGCCTTCTTCTCGCAGGGCCAGGCCACCATTGATACCCGGTTTGTCATCCGCACCGGTGGTGACCAACCAGTATTCCATTGGTCCGGCCCATTTATTAAACTGCCAGCCAAATACATTTTCGTAAAAACTCATCGCTCGTTGCGGATCTTCGGCCGATATATCGAAGTGGGTAACACGGGTCATTTTTCATCTCCTATTTTTAAAGTGACAGTCACTTCGGAAGTGACAGTCACTTGGCTAATTACTTCCCTGTCCATAATGCCATAGCTTTATATCGAAAGCAACCAAATCAAATCAGAAGAATAATAATGCTTAATCTCTAAATCTGAGCCGGATCTTCGGCCAGGATTTTGTCCAATGTTTTGACCAGTCGCACACTATTTTCCTCATTAAAAACCAGGGGCGGCTTCAGCTTCAAGACATTATGCAACGGCCCGTCAATGCTCAGCAAAATGCCTTCCTCCTTCATCCGTTCAACGATATAAGTGGCTTCGGTCGCGGCCGGTTCCAGGGTCTCCCGATCACGCACAAGCTCAACGCCAATAAATAGACCCAACCCGCGCACATCGCCAATGATTGCATGGCGGTCCATCAAATCCTGTAAATCACGGCGCAGCAACTGGCCGACATGGCGAGCATTGCCCTGCAATCCCTCACCCTCAATGACATCAAGCACGGCCGAACCCACAGCACAGGAGACGGGGTTGCCGCCAAAGGTGTTAAAATACTCCATCCCATTGGCAAAAGCGTCAGCGATTTCCCGCGTAGTGACCACCGCCGCCAGGGGGTGGCCATTGCCCATCGGTTTGCCCATCGTCACAATATCCGGTACAACCCCCTGCGTTTCAAATCCCCAAAAGTGCGTGCCGACACGACCGAAACCAACCTGCACCTCGTCGGCGATACACACCCCGCCCGCCGCGCGAACATGATCAAAAGCGAGCGCCAGGGTTCCTTCGGGCAGCACAATCTGTCCCCCGCAACCTAACAGTGATTCACAAATGAAACTGGCGAGAGCCTCGTTATTTCCCGTCACTTCTTGAGCAGCCTGCGCTATATGATCGGCATAACGCCGGCCGCTTTCCAGGGTGTACCCCTTGTATGGACCACGATATGGATCGGGCATCAGCACCTTATGGACATGAGCGGGAGTTCCTTTGCCTCCTGGGCCGTCATGTTTGTAGGGACTGCTGTCGATCAACGCCTGCGTGTTGCCATGATATGCACCATCCAGGACGATTAAATCCTCCGCCTGTGTGTAAGTTCGGGCCAGGCGCAAGGCCAGTTCATTGGCTTCACTGCCTGAGCAGACAAAGAAGCATACCTCTAATGGCTTTGGAAAGAGAGCCAGCAACCTTTCAGCATAGGAAACAATATTGGGATGCAGATAACGCGTGTTGGTGTTCAGCACGGCCGCCTGCCGTGCCAAAGCGTTAACCACATGCGGATGGCTGTGCCCCACATGAGCGACATTGTTAACCACATCCAGGTAAGGACGGCCGTCTTGATCGTAAAGATACTGCCGCCGGCCGCGCAGGATGTGCAGTGGCTTCTGGTAAGAAATACTCAGAGACGATCCCAGGTGTTCCCGTCGCCCGGCGAGCAACGCTTCCTTATCCGCATCCGGCCGCAGAAAACGATCAGCAGGAATACCCACGATCAAGCTAGGATCAGGGCATAAACTCAACCATTCCTCCCGCCAACTCGCGGCGGCAGCGCCGGGGAAATTGCCCGCATTTCCCAGTAGATCGCCCATTATTTGGAAATGCAGGTGGGGCGACCAGCCACCGTTCACCGGAATATCACCTATTTGACAGAATTCCTGGCCTTTCTTGATGGCCACACCCGTTTCCAGTCCAAACAAAGACTCGCGGCTTAAATGACCATATAAGGTATAAAATATTGGTCCATCCGGCGGGTCATGCCGTAGGATAATCGTGGGTCCATAATCACGCGGCAAATCATTATCTCGAAAACTATGAACCACACCATCCAGGGGTGCGTAAACCGGCGTGGCTGGTGGCATGAAAAAATCCATCCCGATATGAATGGTTCGCCACTCGCCGGCTCCCTCTTGAAACTGGTCTGTCGTATAGACCAACCGGGCTTCATTATATTGGCCGACCCCTACTTGTACATCTGCCGACGCCAGCCAACTCTCGATTTTCTCGGCCGATTGCTGCGGATCACCGAAATCCTCCGGGTTGCCCATGGCCAGACTGCCCACGCTCCAATCGAACACCAGGCAGCCTTCCGTCCGCAGGTCAACAGGCAGAAGCGGCGCAAATTGATCCTTATGTGCCTCAAGCCACTGAACCAGGTTGTCATGTCCTGGATAGGGAACCAATTCGCACGCTTTCCGTAGTCGGATCTCGAATAATAAAGGTGGCATGCTAGCTAACTTTTCCAAGAGGTTCCAGGCCGGCCGTTCGCTGATCGAAAGATAGCGGTTATCCGGTTCCCTGACCTGCTGCCGGGCGGACATGACCACGCTGGTACACAGGCGCATAGCGACCAGGTGCGGCAGTAAGGTCAATTCCAAATCAGTGAGAGGCAGAACAGTATGATAGCCGGCGACCAGGGTGCTTGCAGCGCGAAAGGGATCAGCCTTGTTCAGCATGATATAAGCGGCCGCGACAGCGATTTCAAAAACCGTATAGCTGCCGACCATGTCGCCAAAGTCGATGATTCCGGTCAAGCGACGCTCTACTTTTTTTTCTTCAGAAACCAGAAAATTATAGTCATTGCCGTCATTATGAATGGCGCTGCACCGCAGGTTCGGCAGTCGGGACAGCACATGTTCCCGGAATCGATTAAGAAACATAGTAACCAAATCGCGCTGCTGCGCATCAGCGATCAATTGACTGTTTCGGCCGACGATCTCGGCCGCATGCTTCATGTCCCAGGCCAGCTTCCGCTTCAGGGCCGGGTGGCGGAAATCGAGCAACGCCTGGTCCATCTGGCCCAATACGCGCCCGATATGCCGCAGTAACTGCGCCGGATGGGGATTTACCTCGGCCAACGGCACACCTTTTTTCCAGTCCAATAACCTCACAAAATGGTGACGGCCGGTTTTACTATCAACCTGTACCAGGTTTTGGCCTGAAGATGAAGGGTACAGCCTGGGCATAAGTCCGGCCACCGCAGATTGAGCCAGGTGGGCCAGCGCCTTGTTCTGCATATCCAGAACTGCCTCATCTTCCGCTGCTCCGGCGATTTTTAGGACGCAGACTGAACCATCTTTTTCTTCCAGGTAGAAATTCTGATCCCGATCGCTGGGCAATGGTTTGGCTTTAACAGCGTGACGGCCGAAAAAATTAGCAGCGATTTGCATCGCCTCAACCGCTGAAAAACGGGGCCGTTGTTCTGCAATATCACTCATCATAGATTTCCTTTTGTCGGCCGATTTGGCAAATCGGCCAACTCGAACCCTGCTATAATAATCACATGTTCTCGCAACTCGCCACCCGCTACTCACCCTCTCTGTCACAAAACCTTAGCCCACGTCGTTTAGAAGGGTGAAAAGTGAACGAATTCGATCACTCCGGAGAAAATGTGACTGCTTTAACCGATAATTTCTTGCTCGAACGCATTCGCCAGGGCGATGAAACCTCGTTTGAAACGCTGTTCTATCGCCATTATGACCGGGTTTATGGGCTGCTCTTTCGTCTTGTCGGCAATCGCGACGAGGCCGAAGAATTAACCCAGGATGCGTTTATTAAATTGTACCGGCATGCCTTTCGTAAATCGAACCTGAAAAATGAGCAGAATATCAGCGCCTGGCTGTATCGAGTGGCCACGAACCTGGGCTATGATGCCTTGAAAAGCCGTAAACGACGGTGGGGGCGCGACATGTTGTTGGTTCCCGATCCCCAGGGCGGTCCGGGAGCGGAAGCGCAGGTTGAGCAGCAAGAGCAAGAAACGGCCGTTCGCTCCGCCCTGGCCCAACTACCCCAACGACAGGCCCAACTGTTAATCCTGCGCCAAATGGGCCTCAGTTATGCGCAGTGTGCTGAAGCCTGCGACATCGCGCCCGGTTCTGTGGGCACATTGTTAGCCCGCGCAGCCCGTGCCTTTCGTGAAGTGTATGAAGAATAGACCTCAAGGGTCTGAAAATGATGGAGAAGACCATGACCAATCAAGAAAAAGAGATCCAAGAAACGCTCGATCACTTATCGTTGTTAGCGCCTGGCGCGCAGGATGCTCCCGCACCGGCCAAAGAATCCTTTGCCCGCTTGCAGGCCAAACTTAAACCACAAGATGAATTCCAATCACCTGGTTGGATAAGGAGATTAGAAATGTTACTTAAACGACGATCAATCGCTGTTGCTACTTCCTTTGTTTTAATCATCACTGTCCTGTTCAGTTTTCCTTCCGTTCAGGCAGCGGCCGGCGATTTTCTAGGCTTATTCCGTGTCCAGAAATTTGCCCCTCTTTCCATTTCACCTGAACAGTTGGCTCTCCTGGAACAACTGGCCGACGAGGGACTTTCACCAGGAGAATTCCACATTAGACGCGAGCCGGGCGCAACCTCGGCCGTCGATTCCCTGGCCGAAGCCGGCCGAAATACAGGCCTCAAACCACGCACACTCAGCGGGTTGGGAGAGCCTGAAGAAATTGTTGTAATAGAAGGAGGTGACGGCTATTTGATTATTGATGTTGCAGCATCGCGGGCCATCGTTGAAGCCGTAGGGGCCGATCCCAACCTGCTGGCCGACAGCTTGGACGGGCAGCGCGTGGATGTTGTTGTCTTCCCTGGTATCGAACAGAATTGGGAAGAATATACCTTCATCCAGGCTGAAAGTCCCCTGGTAGAATATCCGGCAGACGTTGATCCCACCGTTTTGGGCGAAGCCTTCTTGCAAGTCCTGGGCACAGAACCGGAAGAAGCACGGCGCATTGCGCAAAGCATTGATTGGGCGAGCACTTTACTGCTGCCTTTGCCCAGCCAGGCGGTTACTTTTGAGGAGATCGCGGTTGACGGAGTGGCGGGTGTCGCCCTGCGGCCATTAAACGGTGTCGATGAAGCGGCGCTGCTCTGGCAAAAAGCGGGACACGTCTATGTTCTCTTCGGACCAGGCACTATTGAGGATTTGCTCATGATGGCCGATTCCATCCAATGAAACCATTTTCCCGGAAACTGGTAAAATTGAGTTTCCGGGAAAATTTTTATGATGACCCAACCTGTCATATCAACCAACGGGCTGCACAAAGCATTCGGCCGTAAAGTCGCCGTCGCCGATCTGACCCTCGATGTGCAGCCCGGCGAAATTTTTGGCTTCCTCGGACCCAATGGCGCGGGGAAAACAACCTCGGTCAAAATGCTGTTGGGCCTGACCCATCCCACATCCGGCAGCGCTACTTTGCTGGGCAAACCATTGGGTGATCGCCGGGCGCGAGAGCGCATTGGCTTTTTACCGGAACATTTTCGTTTTCATGAATGGCTGACCGCCGGGGAGTTCCTGGATTTGCACGGCCGTCTGTATGGTATGTCCAAAAACCAGCGGCAAGAGGCCGTACCCCGCCTGTTGAACCTGGTCGGTTTAGGCGAGCGGATGCAGACCAAATTAAAAGCCTTTTCCAAAGGGATGCTGCAACGGATCGGCCTGGCGCAATCCCTTTTGAACGATCCCGATCTTGTTTTCCTGGATGAACCAACGTCCGGCCTCGACCCGCTCGGCCGTCGCCTGGTTCGTGATGTGATCAAGGGCTTGCGCCAGCGGGGCACGGCCGTTTTCCTCAATTCCCACTTGCTCAGCGAAGTGGAAAAAACTTGCGACCGGGTAGCCTTCATTCGCGACGGCCGGATCTTACAGGTGACCACGCTGCAAGCATTTGACCAGGAATCTTTTGCCGTTTCTCTGCGCGTCGGTAATCCAGGCGATGACCTGCTGGCCGGGCTGGCCCAGTTTGATGCACAAGTTTCTTTGGATGGCGAAAACAACCGCTACCAGCTTTGCCTCAATGATGAAGCCCAACTGCCGCAGCTTGCCGGATGGGTTATTGGCCAGGGGCATACCCTTTACGAGTTAACCCCCCAGCACCTGACCCTGGAAGAACGCTTTTTGCAAATTATCGGCGAAGATGCCGGGGAGAAATAAGAGATTAGATGCCTGTACTTATCTTCGCCGAATTAACCATCCGTGAAGCCCAACGCCGGCGTATCTTGTGGGTCGCTCTGATCATGGGCATTGCCTTTCTAGCACTGTTCGGCCTGGCTTTTCACAATGTTTTTCAAGCAATGGAAATTGACAATGTCTCCGGAGAACAACGGGAAATCCTGACCGGTGTGCTGTTGACGGCCGGTCTTTATGCCGCCAATCTGTTAGTGACCATTATCGCCGTTCTGATCAGTGTGACTGCTATCTCCGGGGAAATTGAATCCCATACAGTAGAAAGCCTGATCACCAAGCCGGTTCAACGGCGACAATTCGTACTGGGTAAGTGGCTGGCTTTCGCTTTACTGTTGTCAATCTATGTCATATTCCTGGCCGGCGGCCTGATGCTTATTGTTTGGCTGCGCTCCGGATTTTTATTACAAAGCATGCTCCCCGGCATCAGTTTAATGCTGTTACAAACCTGGATCATTCTTTCCATCTCCATCGCCGGAGGCACACGCCTATCCACATTGGCCAATGGTGTCCTGGCCTTTGCCCTATACAGTCTGGCCTTTCTAGGCGGTTGGATCGAACAGATTGGCGCAATGTTCCGCAACGAGGCAGCGGTCAACATCGGCATCATCACCAGTCTGCTTATGCCCGGAGAGATCATCTGGCGCAAAGCCCTTTCACTTTTCCAGCCCCGATTTGCCAGCACGCCATACCTGGCCGGACCCTTTGCCCTGGGATCGCAGCCCAGTGACTTAATGATCTATTACGGGATATTTTACACAGTTGGCCTTGTCGCCCTGGCCATGTCGAGCTTTTCTCGGCGCGATTTATAAAAATTAGTCAAAAATTTGACAACTTTTATTCAATGGTGTTCGCCCATATATTAGGTGAAAAGTTATCAAATTTCTGTGCAAATGATTTTTGTAACAGTGTGCTCAAATTATACTTGCATTTACTGTTTAACAAGCTAATCTCGTACCAATAGACAATCCTATAAATCTAGATAACAAACACATCTGCTGCTGAGAAAAAACCGTCTCAAATTGTCATTCCAGCCCGCCCTGAGCTAGCTGAAGGGAACAGCGTGAGGAATCTTTTGCCGGCAGGAAGTGCAAGATCCTTCACTTCGTTCAGGATGACGAGGGATGGTTCTTTACTCATAGGATATAGCTCGCGATGTGGTGGTTCTCAGGAGTACACACTTATGAACATTCAAACCCCAGAATGGGTTAAAGACGCTGTCTTTTACCAGATTTTTCCCGACCGCTTTGCCCGCAGTCCAAGAACTGAACACCGTCTCGGCCTGCAATTCAAGCCTTGGGGCAGCCCACCCGAAGAGCAGGGCTACCAGGGAGGCGATTTACACGGCATCGTCGATAAGCTGGATTACCTGCAGGATTTAGGGATCAATGCCCTTTATCTCAATCCCATTTTCAGTTCCGCTTCCAACCACCGCTACCACACTTATGATTATTTTGCTGTGGACCCTCTATTAGGAGGTGATGCTGCCCTACGAGACCTGCTAGACCAGGCTCACGCCCGCGGCATTCGCGTCATATTAGACGGTGTTTTTAATCATACCGGCCGTGGCTTCTGGCCATTTCACCACATTTTAGAAAATGGCGGCAACTCCCCTTATATTGACTGGTTTTTTATCCATGATTGGCCTTTACGGCCGTACAACCACGATGCCCAAAACCAGCACAACTATGGCGCCTGGTGGAACCTGCCCGCCTTACCTAAACTAAACACGGACAATCCTGGCGTGCGCGACTACATCCTGGAAGTCGCTCGCTACTGGATCGATTTCGGCATTGACGGCTGGCGATTGGACGTGCCGGCGGAGATTGATGACGATGCCTTCTGGCAGGAATTTCGCCGGGTTGTTAAAACCGCCAATCCCGAAGCCTACATCGTCGGCGAAATATGGACCGCAGCCCGGCGCTGGACCCAGGGTGACCAGTTCGACGCCGTGATGAACTACCTTTTTACCGTTCCTGCGCTCAACTTCTTCGGCGCCAAAACGCTGCGCCTGGATTATAATAAACAAAATTACGATTTACGGCCGTTCATCGCCCCGCAAATCAACGAAGCCATCCACAATATGCTCGATCTTTACGATTGGCAGATCAACCTGGCCCAACTAAACCTCCTGGACAGCCACGACACCGCCCGTGCCCTTTGGATCATGGGCGATGATAAAAGCGCCTTACGCCTGGCGGTCCTCTTTCAAATGACCATGCCCGGTGCGCCCTGCATTTATTATGCGGATGAAATTGGCCTATCCGCCGGCGACGATCCCCTGTGCCGTGAAGCGTTTCCCTGGCACCTGAAGGAAAGTTGGGATCACGATCTGCTATCCTATTATCAAAAGGCAACTGCTCTACGCCACAAAAACCCCGTCTTGCGGAGAGGCCGCTTTGAGACGCTGCTGGCGCAAGGAAATATCTTCGCCTTCCGCCGCATCCTCAATGACCAAGAAGCGATTGTGATTTTCAATACCTATGAGGACTCCTGCCCAATCAAGCTATCATTGCCGGAGGGCGCAGCCCAGACCTACCAACAAAAGTGGCCTGAAGAAGGTCCAACCCATCATGCCGAACAGGGCAAATTAACCCTTCACCTGCCCGCGCGGGAGGTATTGGTCCTGATCAACTAAGTTGTCACGGTGGTGATATTAGCTCATTAAGCCCATCAATTAAGAGTAACAATTCTTCTTCGGAAACGTTTCCAACTTTTGATCCGAGTCGTTTAACCGAAAGCGTTCTGATTTGGCTGATCTTCACCCAAGACTCTTTTGGCAGCAGCTCACTATCCAAGTGTAGAGTCAATGGATAACCTGCCCGTGGAGATTGGCTGGTCAAAGCCATAGCGATGACTGTACCGGATCGATTATTGAACACATCATGACTGATGATAACAACAGGCCTTCTCCTTGATTGTTCGTGTCCCATGGTGGGATTAAGGTTGGCCCAATAAATTTCACCCCTTAATATTCTGGCCATTCATCTAGATCCGCTTCTAATCCTTCATCAGCCATCATTTGCTCTTCAACAGGATCGAGTTTAGCCAGTTCTCTTATTAACCTCACCTGGTCTAGTCTGGCCAATTTTTCACCAACAGCCTCTTGTATCGCTCTACTTCGACTTGGAAATTGGTTGGAGATCACCATTTTGTCTAACCTTTCAAGCAAATCTTCATCTATTGTAATTGCAATCTTCCGAGTTCTCATGAACAGCCTCCACAGTATGATAATCTATCATACCACATTTTTGCAATCTGAGGTCCTGATTTTTACAAAACAAAAATGAGCTTTAAAAAATTGGTATAATTACACTGTCACTAAAATTTATTTACAAAAAAAATTGACAACTTTTCATTTGAAAATTGGCGAGAACCATGAATAAAAGTTGTCAAATTTTAGTAATGTGACTGTCACGTTGGTCATTATTAGAATTAACCGGCAATAAATTAATGCAGCAAATCAACTCAGGCGATCTCATCTGGCAGCCATCACAAAAGGATATTGCCAATGCCAATCTGACCCATTACATGGACTGGCTGGCTGAAGAAAGGGGGTTAGTTTTTGCAACCTATCCTGAATTATGGCATTGGTCGGTGGAAAGCATTGAAGAATTCTGGCAAACTCTTTTCTCCTATTTTGAACTGGCCTATTCAGGAGAGTGGACAACCCCACTTGTAGAACGAAAAATGCCCGGCGCGCACTGGTTTCCTGGGGTCAGGCTTAATTACGTCGAAAATATCTTCGCCCAGCGCTCGGCCGATCAACCCGCCTTGCTCTATAAAGCCGAAGACCAACCCCTGATGGAAATGAGTTGGGATGAACTGGCCCGGCAAACCAGCCAGATGATACATGTCTTAAGATCAATGGGCGTTGAAAAGGGAGATCGCGTCGTTGGCTATCTGCCCAACATTCCCGAAGCGATCATTGGCTTATTCGCTACCGCCGGCCTCGGCGCGATCTGGTCCAGCGCTTCCCCCGATTTCGGTAGCCGCAGCGTACTTGACCGGTTCTCACAAATCGAACCCAAGGTACTGATTGCCGTGGACAGTTATCAGTACAACGGTAAACAGTTCAACCGTCTGCCCATTCTGAGGGAGTTACAAAAAGAATTGCCTTCCTTGGAACACATGATCATCGTCACCAAAGACGATTCAGACATCTTATCTTTAGAAAATGCAATATCCTGGTCGGACGCCTTAGCATCGGTGACTGATCCCGCACCACTCGCCTTTGCCCAACTCCCGTTTGACCATCCACTATGGATATTATATTCATCCGGGACAACCGGCTTACCCAAACCAATCGTTCATGGTCATGGCGGGATTTTGCTCGAACATGTCAAAGAAACAGTCTTGCACAATAACCTCAAACCCGGCGACCGCTTTTTTTGGTACACCAGCACCGGCTGGATGATGTGGAACTATCTGGTCGGCTCCTTACTCTCCGGCGCGACCATCATTCTCTACAACGGCAGTCCCGGCTATCCGGATCTGAATGTGCTGTTTGCCCTGGCCGAAGAAACCGGCATGACCACTTTTGGCACTTCGGCCGCTTTCATCTCCGCTTGCATGAACACCGGAATCCATCCCAACCAGGCATACAACTTGGAAAGCATTCGATCCGTGGGTTCGACCGGTTCTCCGCTGACTATCGAAGGTTTCCAATGGATCTATGAAAACATCAACCGCGATCTTCTCCTGGAATCGCTCAGCGGAGGGACCGATCTATGCACACCTTTTGTCGGCGGGGTGCCTATCCAACCCGTTTATGCCGGGGAGATTCAGGGTGCATCATTGGGAGCTAAGGTGCTGGCTTTTAATGAGCAAGGGGAAACGGTAATCAATGAAGTGGGCGAACTGGTCATCGCCGAACCAATGCCTTCCATGCCTCTCTATTTTTGGGATGATCCTGGTTACGAACGGTATAAGGCGAGCTACTTTGAGATGTTTCCCAACGTCTGGCGTCATGGTGATTGGATCTCCTTTAATGAGCGGGGAGGGGGTGTGATTTATGGCCGTTCCGATTCCACGATCAACCGCCAGGGGGTACGCATGGGCACCAGCGAGTTTTACCGTGTCGTCGAAGGCTTTGACTCAATCCAGGACAGCTTGATCATTGATTTAGAACTGCTCGGCCGTGAATCTTACCTGGTCCTATTTGTCGTCCTGCACGAAGGCGAGAAACTAAGCGAGGAACTAAAAGCGGCGATCAATCGCCAATTGCGTTCTCAGGTCTCCCCGCGCCATGTGCCCAATGACATCGTAGCCATAGCGGAAGTGCCTTACACCCTCAGCGGCAAGAAAATGGAAGTGCCCATCCGCAAGATTTTGTTGGGTATGGATGTCAAAACGGCCGCCAACCCTGGGGCCATGCGCAATCCTGAAGCGCTAGATTTCTTCCTCAAGTATGCAGAAGCATTAAGGGACACAACCGGCAACTTCAAATAAGGCAAGAGCTTTGTAAAGTCTGATTATTGAAAAACCAGCACCTATTTTCACGGGGAAAGTAACATGAGAAATTTTAATACGATTGATTTAATCGTTAAAGACATGCCCGCAGCCACCTCATTCTTTCAAGAGATTGTGGGATTAAAATTAAAATTCAGCGAGGAACGCTTTGCTGAATTAGAAGCAGGTCCTATGACAATCATGTTGAGTCCGGATGCGATGGTTCCTGTCAAGCCGGCAGCAGGTATTATCCTCCACTTCCAGGTTGAGAGTGTCTCAAAGGCGCTCGATCAGGCAATTCGTAAAGGGGCAACAGTAATCTTAGAGACCACGATTACGGATTGGGGAACGAAATCCGCTATGATTGCCGGATCGGAGGATATCATTATTGATTTTTATCGCCCCCTATAGTTACTATGCTGCAACTAAATCGGTGTGCTCGAAATCCTTTCCTACAAAAAGAAGTGGTAAATTTGCAACCTTTGCAACGGCATAAGTTAAACAATCACCAAAGTTAAGCTTCGCCGGATGCCGGCTTTTTCCAAACTTAAGCCAGGATCCAATGGCAACATTCATGTGAGCTTCCGTAAAAGGGATTGAGACAATATTTGATTCGACAAGAAATCGGTACAGAGCGCCGCGTTGATCTCGACCTAATTTAGCTGACAACACGATCCCAGTTTCGACTAATGTAGGTGCACCTATTCCAGGTTCTTGAGTTTCATAAATTTTTCTAAGAAGCTCAATATACCCCTCTTCCTTGAGAAAAATTGCTATGATTGGCGATGAATCAACAATCATACTCCCCACTCTCCGTAACCTAATATGTCTTCCCTCTCTTTTTTAGTCATACCGGTCCCCAATAATTCCGGCGGGATTTGAGACCATATCTCATCCTCTAAGAAATTTATGATGCGATTGAAATCTTTATCCCCAGGTGCGCGTAAAGAAAGCCGGCGCAATCGTTCCTTTAAAGCCTGGCGGACAGCTTCAGTTTTCGACTCCCCGGTAATCTGTACAACTTCATCTAGCAAGTGCTCAACGTCCTGATTTTTTATATTTAATGCCACTCAACACCTCTTTTTATTGCCATTATACAAATAATTACACCTTTCTTCAATTATTATTTATTTCTGTAATTTATAGAGGCTGGAGAACAACAGAAATTGGATATTGATCCCCCTAAACCTTAGAATTTTCTTTCGCAAACGAAACCACTTCGTCCACATACCCAAATGCCAGACAAACGACCGTATCGGCTCCTCCATAATAGATTGCCAGACGGCCCGTATCCGCATCGGCCAGCGCCGCGCAGGGAAAAGCGACATTGGGCACATCCCCTATGCGCTCATACGGCGCCTGCGGAGCCAGTAGATAAGGCTCGCCACGATAAAGCACTTTCCAGGGTTCTTCCAGGTCAAGCAGCGCCGCGCCAAAACTGTAAACGAAGCCATTACATGAGGTCAGCACACCATGATAAATCAGCAGCCAGCCTTCCGTAGTTTCGATAGGGACCGGTCCCGCGCCAATTTTCGTGGCCTGCCAGCCTTCCGTCGCTCCCATGACAAAGCGGTGCCGCCCCCAATGGCTCATATCCGGACTCTCGCTGTAATAAATATCGCCAAACGGCGTGTGGCCGTTGTCGCTCGGCCGGCTGAGCATGGCGTATTTACCATTAATCCGCCGGGGAAATAGCACGCCATTGCGATTAAACGGCAGGTACGCGTTTTCTAACTGGTAATAGGTTTCAAAATCATAGGTATATCCGACACCGATCGTCGGGCCGTGATAACCATTGCACCAGGTCACGTAAAAGCGATCTTCCAGCCAATGCACGCGCGGATCATAGGCATACTCAAATTTGTTAATCTCCCGCACCTGGTCATTGTCGGGGATGAAGTGAATACGTTCGTTTTCGATATGCCAATTGACCCCATCGCTGCTACGGCCGCTGTGCAGCTGCATTTGCCGCGTCTTGCTGTCACAACGAAATACCCCGGCGAAGCCACCTTCAAAGGGCACCACCGCACTGTTAAAAATGCTGTTGCTGCTGGGAATCAGATCGTGCGGGATGATCGGGTTGCGCTGTGACCGCCAAAGAATGTCTCGTTCATGGCTGTTACGCGCTTCCCAAGGTATATTGGGCAGGGCGACACCGTTAATAATTTTTGCATTACTCATTGAAAAAAATTTACTCCTGATGCGCCCCAACCCGTTTTAATGCATCCTTTTGTGCAGCGAATCGTTTTTCAACCACAAAACAGGCGACAGCATGATCCCCATTTATCTCGGTCAATCGCGGCCGTTTGGTCGCGCAACCGAGGCTCTCGTCGGCCATAGGGCAACGGCCATAATACACACAGCGATTTCCATAAGCCTCCTGTTTGGCCCTCAGTTCGATATCCACCTCTTCCCACTGCTTATCCAACCGCGGAATACAGGCCATCAACATCTTCGTATATGGGTGCTGCGGGTCGAAAAAGACCTCATCCGTTGTGCCCATCTCCATGATTTCTCCCCCATAGAGAATCACCGCTTTCTCGCTAATGTAATAACCCAAGGAGAGATCATGCGTGATAAAGAGGATAGAAAGCCCGCGCGATTTTTTTAATTCGGCCAGGAGATTCAGGACATCGATCCGTGTAGAGGCATCCAGCATGCTGATGATTTCGTCGGCCACCAGCAAATCAATATCGAGCAAAAGTGCACGGGCAATGAGGATGCGTTGTAGCTGGCCGCCGCTGAGCTGGTGCGGGTATTTGTTCAATACAATTTCAGGATTGAGTCCCACATCTCGCAAAGACGCGTCCACTTTTTCTCGCCATTCATCATTTTTGACTTTTGGATAAAATTCCTGTCTCAACAGTTCAAAAACCCGGTCGGCTTTAAAGATGGGGTTAAATGAACTAAATGGATCTTGAAAAACGCCCTGCACCTCGCGATAATATTCCTTAAGATCATTTTTCTCCAGACCGGCAACATCAATACCATCGACCGTGATCCTGCCCTCATCAATATTGATCAGCCGTAAGATCATTTTGCCAATTGTGCTTTTTCCGCTGCCGCTTTCACCGATCAGGGAAACAACCTCCCCTTTTTTAACATCAAAGGAGACATCATTGACCGCGCGCAGTTCCTTACCGCCGAACGTACCGGTTTTATAAATTTTGGCTACACCTTCGATCTTAAGCATCGTCATCTCACTCCACAGAAATAATTATCAGCATTCCGGTGTTTCCAACCCTAAGAAACGGCCGCCTGGCTGATCTCTTCCGTCTCAGAATCTTCAATCTCCCGCCAACAAGCAACAAACACGTCTTTCTCAACCTCAACTATAGGCGGGTCCTCAATACATTTTTCAAAAGCAACGGGACAGCGATCTCTAAACCGGCAACCCTGTGGAGGATGTAAAAGCTGCGGCGGGCTTCCGGGAATCCCCTGCAACTTCTTGTCACTATATTTGACCCCAATCTCCGGGAGAGAAGAAATCAGCAGCCTGGTATAAGGGTGGCGCGGATTATTTAAGATGACATCCGTGGCTGCTTTTTCAGCAACTTTCCCTGCATACATGACCATGATGCTGTCAGTAATCTGGTAGCAGATCGACATATCATGAGTGATGACGATCATACTCTTTACAAATTCGCGATCGCGGAATTCGACCAACATTTCCGCTACGGCTTTCTGCGTAGAGACATCCAATGCGGAGGTAATTTCGTCGGCGATCAAAAGCGATGGGTTCAGCAGGGTAGAAATGACCATGACCATGCGCTGTTTCATGCCGCCGGATAGCTCAATCGGATACAGATCCAGCACATCATATGACAGCTCCACCAGGTCCAGCCGCCGCTTTAATTCGGGTAATATCTCTTTATAATGTTCCCCTCGCGACTCAAGCAGTTCCGAAATCATTTTGCCAATCTTGCGCGTCGGATTCATCGCGCTCATTGAATATTGGGGAACGACTGAAATCTCCTTAAAGCGATAGGGATTCATCTTTTTTAAATCCCAAATCGGCAGTTCCTGCCCATCAAGGATCACATTCCCCCCGACGTATTTCATTGGTTCGGTCAATAAGATCATCGCTTTGCCCAGGGTGGTCTTGCCACAGCCGGATTCCCCGACCAGTCCCATGATCTCACCATCGGCTAATTGAAACGACGCCCCCGTTAAGGCTTGTACATCACCACTCAAGGTTTGGTAGACAACTGAGAGATTATCGACTTTTAGACTCATAACCATTACATCTCCCGCAGCTTAGGATTAAAAACCTCATCCAGGCCCACATTCATAATGTACATCGCGCCCACCAGGGCCATAATAGCTAGGCCAGGCGGGATGAACCACCACCACATGCCTAATAGAAGCGCGCTCCACAACAAAGCATTGTTCATCATAAGACCCAATGAGACGGCGTTGGTCGGCCCCAAACCGATAAAATCCAGCGTAGCTGCGGTCAGAATCGCGCCACCAAAGAGGAGGATAAAGGTCATTACCAGGTAGGACATCATATTGGGGGCAATCTCTTTAAAGATGATGTGGCGATCTTTCATACCGTTTAGCCTGGCCAGGTCCACAAATTCGCGTGAACGCAGAGAAAAGGTCTGCGAACGAATCGCGCGCGCTGCCCAAGGCCAGGTGAACAGACCAATAAAAATCGCTTCGGCCATGATGCCGCGAACTTCCAGGTAAGCGGCAATGATCAGTAAAACCGCTAATGAGGGGATAACGATGACGACATTGGTGATCATGTTGAGGAACTCATCAACAATTCCACCTTTGTAGCCGGCGGTGAAGCCAACCACCATGCCAACGATAAGGGCGATTCCACCGCCCAGGATGCCAACGAGGAAGGTCGCGGTTAAACCTTCCACAAATTGGGTGAAAACATCCTGGCCAAAGGTCGTCGTGCCGAACCAAAACTCGGCCGATGGTGGCTGGCTGCCTGGCCCGACATACTCCCAGGGATCATAATCAGTCAACAGCGGCCCTACAATCGCCAGGACAACAAAAAACAGAACGACGATCGAGCCAAATCGCACCTTATTATTGCGTAAGGCGAAATAAAGAAATTCATTTTTCTCTTTCAGTTTAGCCATCATGATTAATCACCTGTCATTCCTTTTCGCGTCCGCGGATCGACAACGACATAAGCAATATCAATAATGAAATTAGCCAGCAACACACCGATGATGATAAAAAGAAAAGCGCCCTGCATCAGAAAATAATCCTGGTTTTGTAGAGCTTGCAACAGTAAATATCCCAGACCAGGATAAGAAAAAACAATTTCAGTAGCCAGTGCCCCGGCGACAATGACACCAAGAGATAAAGCCAGACCCGTTATTTGCGGCAAAATGCCGTTTCGGAAAGCGTATTTGCGGATCAACCGCTGCGGCGCGCCGAGCGACTCCAGATAATGAGCATAATCCGTTTCCAACTCATAGATAATCATATTGCGCATACCAATCGCCCAGCCGCCAAACATTACAATAAATAGAGATAAGAACGGGAGAAACCAATGCTGCAAGAGACTGCCGGCAAATTGCAACGATAGGTGCGGCCGCATCTGAAAACTGTAAGCGCCGGAAATTGGAAAAATGTCAAAGACAATACCAAAAGCCCAGGCCAACAACAACCCCAGCCACATGTATGGCGTGGCCGTCAGTAAGTATCCGATGGGCAGTGCCGTATTATCCAATCTTTTGCTGCGCGCGGCGTAGGCACCAAACCAGTTTCCGGCAAACCAGCTCAACAAGATGGCCGGCAAGAGCAGGAATAGGCTGTAGGGAATGGCGTCTTTGATGGCATCCATCACCGGGGTGGGAAAAAGAAACACGCTGATTCCCAGGTCTCCCTGAAACAGAGCAACCCAGAAATTGATGTACTGCTGCCATAAAGGAACATCCAGGCCAAACGCCTCCATGTAATAACCTTCCATAAGCGCAGCCGCATCTGCATTCAGCATGGCGCGGCCAATCAACGTTTGCACCGGGTTGCCAGGCATAAAACGGGGGATCATCCAATCAATGGAAACAGCTAAGATAAATGTGAGGATATAAAGGATAAGTTTTCTACTGAAATAGCGGCGCATCACTCCTCCATTTCGTCAACTTCAGGGTGTATGGTCTTAAAAAAATTGCCAGGCACTTCAAGACTATTTCTTGAGGCTAAAGGCCATCCAAAGTGCCTGGCCTTTGCTAAGAAACATCGCGAGTAAACCGATAAGAGACTATCGCCCCTTTCCTTAAATTAAGAGCGGGGCGACAGCCTTCATTCAGAACAATTATTCAACCGGAGCAGGTTCAATTTCAGTTAAGGACTGCAAGAAACCATATTGAACCATGTTGTTCCATGTGATGGGGAAATACTGTGGCCCTTCGGCCGATGGATAATTATTCCAGTAGTTGGTGTTGGCCTGGAACCAGGCACCGTTGTACCACAGTGGAATTGCCGGTAGGTCTGCCAGGGAAATCTCCTGGAGTTGAGACATCACGGCTTGCATCGCTTCTTCATCATCCTTGGGCGTACGGTCTAACTCGTCCACCAGGTCAAAGGCAGCCTGGTTATCATAACGGCCGAAATTGCCGTTGGTCATCTGCTCCAGGATTGGATCTCTGAAATACCAGCTATAGTACGACCAGGGGGTGTTACTCACATTAGACCCAAAGTTGTTGATAGCCATGTCATAGCTGCCACCATAAAGTTGATCCTGGTAGCCACCAAAATCGGGGAATTCAGGTTCTAAGTTGATGCCTACCGCTTGCGCGCCGGCCGAAATGACATTGATTGATTCCATCCAGTCCGTCCAGCCAAAAGGTACAATAACCTTTAGCTCGATTGGTTCACCATCAGGAGTTTCCACAAAGCCATCACCATCTGTGTCTGCATAGCCGGCATCGGCAAGAATCTGGGCGGCCACTTCAGGATCGTAGCTAAAGCCATACTGGTCAACCAAACCCTGGTCGATCCACTTGCTGAAACCCTCGTTGGGCAGTAAGCCGGTTGGGTCAGCAGCGGTGACAATACCGCCATAAACCACATCCACGATCTGGCTAACGTCAATAGCATGGGCCAGCGCTTTTCTGAACTCAACATCGCTCATAGGCGCTTTATCCAGGTTCATGAAGAGCACGGCCGTATTTGAAGCCAACATATATGGGGATTCCGGATAATAGGTCTGAACCCCATAGCCACCTTCAACCAGGTTCTTCACACCGGGCAAGAAGTTGTTGCTCCAATCCAAATCACCTTGCAGCAGCATACCAAGAGAGACATTATTGCTGCGGTTGACCAGGTCAACGATTCGTTCCGGGGCCACTTCCATCTCCATCAGATCAATGGCCCACCAGTCGGGGTTTTTAACCAGGACCAGGCGATCCTGCCCATGCGATTCATACATATAAGCGCCCGAACCCACCGGATTCTCGTTCGCACCGGCGGTAATTTCTTCCTCGCTCATCTGGCTAAAGATGTGTTCAGGCACAATAGCATGTTGTTCCAGGATGCGCTCCCATTGATGGTAAAGCACTTCGTTAAAGTTAAAGTTGAGCGTATATTCATCAACCTGCTCAATTTCTTCCAACCAATCCCAAAGGCCGCTGTAAGGAAGCGCCACATAATCTCTGCCAAGCTCATAGGTGAGTTTGAAATCTTCGGCATTGATCGGCTCGCCATCTTGCCAGTTCATGCCCTCACGAACCTTCAATTGATAAGTCGTTTCGTCAATCCATTCCCCACTCTCAGCCAGCCAGGGGATCATCTGATCCGTCAGCGGATCATACAGGAATGGTGATTCATATATCAGTCCAAATGTGCCCGTAGCCATCGACCAGTTGGTTAACGGGTTCCAGTCTGAGGGCGGACCCCAGGACGTTCCCGTCGTATACAGGGTCGTCGCCCGATCGAAGGAAACTTGTTCCATAGCCGGATCTTCCTCCGCGGATTCTGCCGGAACCTCAACAACGACCTCTTCCGTCACAACACGGGTAACTTCTACTGGAACTTCTACCTCTTCTGTGACCGTTTCAGTCACAACTCTCGTTTCAACAATCGTTTCCGTTACAACTTCGGGTTCTGCGGGGGCGCAGCCTGCTAAAACCAGGCCGGCCAGTAGAACAACGCTAAACAATAGCAACAATCTCTTAATCATTTCAATCTCCTTGCCAATTCTCATTTCTTGAGAAATATAATATAATTAGGCAAGGCACAAATCAGTGCCCTGATTAGGGTGTTCCGGTATCTTACTTTGGACGGTGGAACCGGAATGCCCTGGCTGATAAAATGGCTGCCAACATGGCAGCCCGGCAGTTAACTGCTAACTACCTTCAATGTCCTCGATAATCAAAAAAACTGATCGATAAACCACCTCCTTTCATTTAATTGTGTTTGGTCCCGCATGAGTCGCGAATGACTAGCTGGGTATCCAGGATGATGCGATTCGGCGGAACTGGCCCATTCTTGATTACATCAATTAAAACGTTGACAGCCACACGGCCGATCTGCACAACAGGTTGGCGAATGGTTGTCAAACGCGTCTGGGTAGCGCCAGTAGGAAGCAGGTCGTCAAAACCAACCAGAGCAATATCCTGGGGAACTTGCAAACCGGCTTCCCGAATCGCCCGAATGGCGCCTAAAGCCATTTGGTCGGAAGCGGCAACCACTGCCTCCGGTCCAGCGCTTAATAGTTGGCGCATTGCCGCATATCCACCCGCCTCCGTATAATCTCCCTCCACCACAAGTTCTTCTTGGAATGGATGGCCCCGGTCTACCAGGGCCTTTTTATACCCGGCCAAACGATCCTCGCCGGAGACCATATTGAGCGGTCCAGCAATATGGGCGACGCGTAATAAATTGCGCCGCAGCAGGTGGGTTGTGGCGGCATAACTGCCGTTGAAATTATCTACATCGACAAAATTGACTTCCGGGTATTTATCTTGACGGCCGACAACCACCAGGGGAACTTGATTGGCAATCAGATCGGGAATGAGCGGATCATCAAATTGGGATGAGGCAATGATCACCCCGTCAAAGATGCTCGTATTGGCGATCCGTTTCGTAAGTTTCGCCTCTTCATCCTCACTGTGAAACAAGAACAAAGAAAGGCTCAAATCATTTTGATTGCAGGCAAAAGTGATACCCTGGGTCAATCTGGCGAAGAACGGATCAGCAAAAAGTGTAGAAAAAGTGTGCGGCACAACGAGACTGATGATGCCCGACCGGTTAGAGGCCAATGCGCGGGCGGCAAGATTAGGCCGGTATCCGGTTTCATCAATTACATGCTGCACATGGCGGCGCACATCATCACGAACACCCGTCTGGTTATTGACAACCCTGGACACCGTTGACCGGGAGACTCCAGCTAATTCAGCGACTTGTTCCAGGGTAATTTTATTCATTTCAGGTGTTAAGCTCCCCTTGCATATGAGAGCGCTTCCAGGATAACGAGAATTTTCTGGATCTATTGGCCGGAATTTCGCTCATTTTCATCGGAGGGTCTCCCGATTGCTTGATTTCACCACCCTCAATATGAGAGCGCTCTCATGTTAACAACAGGTTAACATAGAAATAATTGACTGTCAAGCAAGAAAATGAAATGATTGCGCTTGATTCCATACAGTGGAAAAGTTTTAAGTAAGGGATGCAAATTGAAATCCATTTATTTTTGCTGTTTGTTTTTGCTTTCACTGCTCTTGCTGGGCTGCCGCCCACTTTTTGAAAATCAAGCCGCTACGGCCGTGCCAACAACCACATCCACACCCTCACCCACGGCCGAATTGCCCACGCCAATGCCAAAACCCTCCATCATCCACGAACTTAAAGCCGAGACAATAATAGAGGATGTTGGCCTGATCACCGCCATGCAGTTTGCTCCCGATTCACGGTTGTTTGTCGCCGAGAAAAACGGCCGCATCTTTACACTTGATCTAAGAGAAGGAAAGCCGGCAGGCCAAAAAGAAATACTAAATTTACAGGTCGCTCAAGGCAACGAAAGCGGCCTGCTGGGGCTTGTATTAGCGCCCAATTTCGAGCAAAATCATCACTTTTACCTTTATTACATTGTGCCCAACGACAACCTCGAACCGCAAAAAGGCCGAATTGCCCGCTTCACAGAACAAAACAATCGCGCCATAGAGGAAACGATCATCATTGATGATTTGCCGGCCGCCCCCGAGCAACTGTATCATTTTGGCGGGGGGCTGACGATAGGTCCTGATCATAAACTCTACCTGATATTCGGCGACCGCAATATGCCCGAAGCTGCCCGTGACCCGGCCCAATTAGAGGGCAGTATCCTGCGCTATAACTTAGATGGCACCATTCCGGCGGATAATCCGTTTCCCGGCTCCCCTGTTTATGCCTACGGCATCCGCAACGGGTTTGGTCTGGCCTTCCATCCGCTCAGTGGGCTGCTCTATGAAACGGAAAATGGGTCAGATTGTGATGATGAATTGAATATCATTCAAGCCGGAGCCGACTATGGTTGGGGAGTTCATGCCTGGGATGCCTGCCCCTATCCGGACGAAGGTGCGGAACCACCATTGCATCAATGGGGGCGCATCGTCGCCCCGGCCGATCTCATGTTTTACACCAGCGACTTCCTACCCCAATTTCAAGGCGATTTGCTGGTTTGCGCCCATAACGAAAGCCAAATTTTCCACATTCGTTTAACGGCTAACGGCAGTGGCGTGCGCGAAGTGAGGAAAGTTGAAATCCCAGGCCAATATGAACTATGCCGGGTGACATTGACCCAGGGGCCGGATGGTTGGATTTACACCGCCACCAGCGAGCGCATTCTGCGCATCGGCCGGTGATAAGATTTCGAGACCTGGATTCATAGTTTACCATCTGGCCAATGGATAATTGGCAAGTATGGTGGCATCTTTTGTCAACAATATTTCATCAGTTAAGGAGGCATTGCCGACAATCAATCGATCGAACGGATCGCGCGTCCAGGAAATTTCTACCGCCCTGGAAACTATATTGCCAAAAGGATTTTCATCCTCCCTAAGCCCGATACGATTGTTAAGATCGCTTATAATAACTTGTGGTTTTTCGGTTGTCCTCCCAGTTTCCAACAGATATTGTAATTCAAGACGGGTGATTGGCGAGATGGTGACTTCATTGTCGTTGATTATATCCATACCTAATGGACTGAACTTTTCCACTATCCCCGCAAATAACCATACAACAACATGGGTATCAAGGTAGATCAAGTGACACCTCATCTTCCCAACTTAGTTCAACCAAATCATTCGGATCACCCTTAATGACTTCCGGTCGTGACATCAGGTTTTGAAACTTGTCCGGTTTTTCAACAGGCACAATCCTTAATTTCCTATCCCCTTTTTTTATCTCCAGTGGCAAACCTGTTCGTAAAACTTCCTCAAGTAAATTATAGATATCTGCCCTTAATTCAGTTGGTGTTATAGTTTTCATATCCCTTTATCTCACTATGTACGTACGTATTTACCTATTATATACGTACATTTTACTTGAATTAAGAAAAATGTCAATATTCGCAACGATTGATCCTTGAGGATGCAGTTATAAATTGTGTAAATCCAGAGGGTTCGATTTGGGTCTTCGGCCGAACTGTAGGGGTGGGATGGCGCGGCATGGTGTTGGCAGCGACCATAACCTGCCCACCGCGCCATCTCACCCACCGCAGCCAATCGGCGTCTTGCCGGGCGAGACAGGCGGGATGGATGGTTCAGGGTTTTCGGCAAGATTTTGCCCCGCCTGTCCCGCCCTTACCCCAATGCTCGAAGCATTTCATGCCTGTTCAAAGCATACACAAAAAGTAATCGCATCCGATCCTTTAAGACTATTGCAAAAAGATTGATTTTAATTACAATAGAACATACATTCTATTCATTTTTTCGGGAGCCAAGGAGATTTGTAATGGCATATGATGAAGATATGGCTTACCGGATTCGTGCTGCGCTGGCCGACCAGTCCGGGGTAACCGAGAAAAAGATGTTTGGCGGCCTGGCTTTCATGGTCAATGGTCATATGTGCTGCGGCCTGGCCAATGGGAATTTGATGGTCCGTGTTGGTCCCGACCAATATGAAGATTCCCTGGCCCAACCACATGCCCGCGAAATGGATTTCACCGGACGGCCGATGCGTGGCCTGGTCTATGTCGATCCCGCTGGTTACCAGACCGATAAAAATTTGCAAGAGTGGGTACAGCGTGGGCTTAATTTTGTGACCAGCCTACCTCCTAAATAACGATTAATAATGATAATCGAATCGGTAATTTGTTAAAAAATGCATCCATTAGAAAAGACATGAATTTCAACAAACTGCTTGGCTTAGTGAATCTCAATGTCTTTTCTTCTCTCTATGATCTTTGTGCAAATTCATTCTTCAAAAGGAACAAAAAATGAACGAAATAAAAACCTTTGATGGCTTTCCTGAAGCAGGATTGCAATTCTTACGTGATATCGAAGATAATAACAACAAGGCGTGGTTTCAGGCCAATAAACCGACTTATGAAGCGCAGCTTCAAGCTCCGGCTCAATCTTTTGTCGCCGCCCTGGGCCGCCGGTTGCAAGAAATAGATTCTCGAATTGTTTATGACACAAGCACCAACGGCCGTGGTGTGCTCATGCGCTTTTATCGCGATACCCGTTTCAGCAAGGACAAATCTCCCTACAAAACCAACATCGCCGGGATGTTCACTGATGGCGCGGGCAAGAAAATGGAACGGCCGTCCTTTGGCTTCCACATGGGTGCGGACAGTATGGAACTAATGGCCGGAATATTCAAGTTTTCCAAGGATCAGCTTGCCGCCTACCGGCAGGCGGTTGATGATGAAGATACGGGTCTCGAACTGATCAACACATTACACAGCCTGGGGCAGCAGGGTGACTTTCATGTTGTGGGCGAACATTATAAACGGGTTCCAAGGGGTTATGACGCCGACCACCCACGTAGCGACCTGCTGCGCTATGCCGGTCTATATGTACATCCGGCAACATTGGGGAGTGACCATCTAACCAGCCCAAAGCTTGTTGATGTTTGTTTTAACCTGTTTCAAGAAATGGCTCCCGTTTACTACTGGCTATCCAGCAATGTCGCCAGCGGTTAGTAACAATCTCAGAGGCCGTGAAAGACCTCTGAGATTGTTTATTTAGGTAAATCCGGAAAATTTTTGACGGTTTCCTTATCCACATTTAAATAAACCGTTTCATAATCGAAGCTGCTAACGGCCGTCAAGGGCACCATAACCTCCTTCTTGCCCCATAGATGTCCTTTTTTCAGCACAAAATGGGTGATTTGCCCGCTGTCCGGCTCGATTATCAACATCTCCACATGACCCACATGGCCATCCGTCGCTTCAATCTCCGTGCCCCGGCGCAGCGTCACCTCCCCCTCAGGTACCCGTTCGACAATAACCGGCATGCCGAATGGCTCGTCTGTCCGCTCAAAACTTGACACATCGACGCTATCTTCCCACTCACCCTCTTCTTCAGCCCAATCGCCACTTTGCTGTGGTGCCCGTTCAACATATTCGGTCACCTTGAATAATGGCAAACTCCTCAGCGCATCTTCACTACTGTTGAGCGAGATTTCATCGTGGCTGCTCCGGGCCACCAAACTCAAAGGGACCAGGCGCTCGTGGCCATTATTATCTTCAACAATGATATGGCTGACCGCACGACTTTCCTGGTTAAATGTGACGGCCACCGATTGGCCGGCATGGCCATCGTTACTGTTAATTTTGGCATCTAAAGGTAGTTCAAACATATGGATTCTCCGTTCCAATCGTTTTATTGGTGTCTATTTTAGCTTATCCATACCAAATAAACACAACACCTCTTCCGTCATCCTCCTTACTGCGCACTCCCGGCTATGCTAATCAAGCCCACGACCGTGAACGTGGTTAAAACTAAGATGAGAATGAACATCAGCAAAACAGGAAGGATGGTCACCAGGATCGCTTTTCCCATTGAAAATTCCTGGCTCACGACAATACCTTTGGTGTAAACAAACCAGCCCCAAACAACCCCTACAAAAGCGACGACGCTGCCCAGGAACGGGATAAAACTAAAGAACCCTAACAGATTGGGCACGGCATAAAGCGCCGTCAAACCCAAAAAGTTTTTAGTCCCGCCAAATCCGCCTGTCATTTTGGAAAAAAGCAAGACCCAGATGGCATACCCCAACCAGGCTCCCAGGTGTGCAAATGGCGCGCTGATCCAGCCGCCGAAAGCCTGAAAAAAACCACCAACAGCGCGGGGTAACGGCCGGGGCAGCGCGTCAATTTCAACCCCGAACCGGACACCATAAGCGAAGTTTTCTTTGAACTGTTCCAAAAAGATAGCAGAGCCTTCATTCTGCGGCATGAACTGTTCAGCAATTTCAAATCCCTGCAAAAATTGTTCCGTGAATTCCTGTGCCCTTTCCTGCGTAAATGGTGTCACATTGTCAGCCAAAGTAATTAAAGATGAAGGCAGAGCCACAATCAAGAAGCAGGCCAGCAAGATAAATATGCCGCGCTTCATCACATTGTCTGAAGCCAGAAATGATTGGTAAGTTTTATCGTCTAAAAGGACAACACCCTTGAGCGTATTGATCATTTCGTTCATCTTATTGCCCTCCTCCAAAGGTCGCTGCCAGGACCGAACCCAGAACAAAACCGCCAACCAGGCCCAAAATAAACATCAGCAGTATAAAGGCCAAAAAAGTGAGCAACACAGCCCACAACGCTCGCCCCCAGGAAAGTTCATGGACCACCCGAATAGCCATATAGCGGCAAAGAAACGTCCAGACGCCAATACCGGCGAGGACCACAAAAGGCAGCGCAGTCAACAAACCAAGAAGCTGCGGCGCTGAAGCCAGGGCCGTAGCCCCTAATGTTTGTCCCAATGCGGCCGAACCGCCAAGCAACCGGGCAAACAAGTGAACAACCAGGCCAAATATTAACCAGGACAGCACCAGACCTATTGGTCGAGCGATTAAGCCGCTGAGAGATGAGGCCGGCGTTGGCGTTGCAATTTCAACAATTTGCCAGACCTGTTCCCATATCTGATTATAAAATTCAAGGGCCTCTGGCTGCTGGGTCATAAACTGCCACCAGGGAGCCTGAGTGTTTATTTCATAAACAGTTTCTTTGATAGCCTCTAATGAAGGGGAGCTGGCCCATTCCAACGTCGCGCCGATGAACCCGGCCACGCCCAATGCCAGGCCCAGAACGATCAAAATGACCAGCCCCTTTTTCGCCGGGCTTTCGTCTTCGCCCATCCTGGCATAGGCTCGTCTGTCAAGAAACAGGGCATCCCATAACAAGCCAAAGCTTTGGGTAATTGTTTGCATATGGACCTCCTTGTGCAAAGCGGGAACAAATTATACCAAAGATCCGGGTTAACGTGACAGTCACTTTTTCAAGTGACTGTCACATTCATCACTTCAAAAATGTGGAGTGAGCTTATGGTTGTTTGGCTCTCCCTGAATCCGCCTCGATCATCAAGCCGGACACATCAACCACTTCAAAGTCAGATCCGGTAATTACATCCATCTCATGCAACATCTCGTTATCCCAACGCCTGTCAGGAACGCCGGATATGTACCAGGGTGACCCATTATCCGCCAGGATCAGGCCATAGGTCTTGAAGGCTTGTAAAATCACCTGCACCGGTGGTGAAAATCCGGATATATCGTAGTCCGAC
>JANQGC010000313.1 GCA_028277515.1 Anaerolineae bacterium | reverse complement strand
CGATGGTTCGCGATGGAAATTCGTGGCAAGATAGACCTGTTTTTTCTTGATTGGACCATTTTTATTCACACAGTTGCTCCGAACAGCGTGAGGAATCTTATGCATCATTGAGAATGTAAAGATCCTTCACTCCGCAAGCTGCGTTCAGGATGACAAACTGATGCTTCTTTGCTCATAGAATATCGCTCGCGATGAAGTGTTTCTGGGAATGATAATTCTAACCATATCCCTGGCGCAGCATGTCGGCGAAGGGGTCGGGCATCTCCGTCGCTTCGATGGCCCGCGCCGCTTTTTCCACGTCGTAGGGCACGCGGATGAACTGCACGTCTAATTCCCGGCCGGCGGCCGATAGAACGACATAACAGGCATCGGGATTGTTATCTTTTGGTTTGCCCACGCTGCCGGCATTAACCATGTGACGGCCGCTGGGCAGAATACGATGGTAAGGCAGATGGGTATGGCCACAGACCAGGACATCGGCTTTCACCAGGTCCAGCAAGCGTTCCAGGCTGGAGTCGGGCCGATCTTCGTATAAATATTCGTTTATTTTTCGCGGGCTGCCGTGAACAAGTGTTACTTTTAAATCGCCAAGGGGCAAACTGATTTGATCCTTTAATCCGCGTAGATAGGCTTTGTTTTCGGCCGTGGTGTGGGCATTGGACCAGGCGATAGATCGTTCGCCCATCACTTTGGCTTCCCTAGTCTTGTAGGCACAGCCGCAGTCGTCGCTGTCTTGTCCCACCCCTTGATCGTAGTTGCCCATAAGGGTCGGAATATCCCGGTCCCGGATGGCGGCGATCACCTCGTTGGGATAAGTGCCATAGCCGACCAGGTCGCCGAGGCAGTATAGATCGTCCAACTCACGTGCTTCCATGTCTACAAAGGTGGCGGACAAGGCGGGCATGTTGGCATGGATATCACCAAAGATCGTTAATTTGTTCATTATCTTAATGGACCTCCAACCTGGGACGCAGGTAGCTAATGCGGATTTCTAGCTCATGCGCTGTCTTTATAAAGGCTTGTAGCTGTTCTTCTTCTGATCCGGTGACGGAGGCCGGATCGGGAATGCTCCAATGAATTTGATAGGGGTCGTCCGGAAAGACGGGACAAATTTCGCGTACCTGGTCGCAAACGGTGATCACAGTGTCGAATGCCTGGCCGCTGAATTCGTCCATGTGTTTGGAACGCTGTTGGCTGATGTCGATCCCCAGAGTTTGGGCGGCACGAATGGCCATTGGGTGGACGCGCCCCGGTTGGCTGCCGGCACTTGCTGCATTAATATTGGAGTCGGCAGTGGCGCGCAGGATGCCTTCGGCTAACTGTGAGCGGGCACTGTTGTGCGTGCAGAGAAAGAGCACCCAGTGTGGCTGATTCATCTCAAACGCGGCCGTTTTTTGTGGATCAATGCAGGCCAATGCTGGATGCAAGGCTTGTCCACTGTTCAGGTAGAGGGCGCGCAGATGGTCGAGGTCAAGGCTGTAATAGATGTCACGGCCGTCGGCCGAACTGCGTCGCTCCTTGACCATGTCTCCGTCACGCAGAAGCCTCAGGTGGTAGGACACCAGGTTTTGCGGCCGCTGTAAGATGGATACCAGCTCCTGTACGCGGCGGTCGCTTTTGGCCAGGATGGTTAAAAGCTGCCAGCGCAGGTCGTGGGCCAACAGTTTGAGGAAGCCGGGAAGTGGTTTAGCGATTGTTCCCATTATTTTGCATCAAAATAAATTGCATCAAATTTATTTGATGTAATTATACATGGTTGGGTGGGGAGATGCAAGGGGTGAGTGGCGGGTGGTGAGTATGCGGGTGGCGAGTTGGAGTAGATTCTTCGTTTCGCCAGATTGCCATATAGTGCAATTTGCCGAAATTGCGGTAGGGTAGCGCGGATCCTTCACTCCGCAAGCTCCGTTCAGGATGACGAACTGATGTTTCTGTACTCATAGAATAGAGCCTGCTATGTGGTGGTTCTGCTAATTTCATTGTAGTGTGAGGTTTCCGGCTTGCGGAAAAAACAACCTTTCGACAAGATCAAGACAGGCCTGGAAAGGTTGTTCTATATGACATTGTAGCGCGAGCTTGCCGGCTTGCGGTTGTAACGCAAAAAGCCCTTTTTGCGCCTGAACAAATTAGGCAATACCCAGAGGGCACGCTGTTTGTTCTGCAGGTCCGCGGCGGTTTGTCGTGCGATTTGCCTAAATCGCAATGAACGATTTGGGCAAATCGTTTTACGTTAGTGGTAGCGTAGGAGGCGCAGGGCGTTGAGAACGACGAGAATGGTGCTGCCTTCGTGCAGGATGACGGCGCCGCTGAGCTTTACCAGGCCGAAAACGGAGGTCAGGAAAAGCACGGCGATCACACCGAGAGAGATGGCCAGGTTCTGCACGATGATTGAGCGGGAGGCGCGGCTGAGACCGACGGCGAAGGGCAGGCGGCTCAGATCGTCAGCCATTAAGGCGACATCGGCCGTTTCCAAGGCTACGGCCGTGCCTGCCCCGCCCATGGCGATGCCTACGGTGGCTGTAGCCAGGGCGGGGGCATCGTTGACACCGTCTCCGGCCATGGCCACGCTGCCATATTCTTCCTGCAGCGCCTTAATGGCCTTTAATTTTTGCTCAGGAAGCAGCCCGGCGCGGATGTCGGTCAGGCCAAGCCGGCGGCCGATTTCTGAGGCCACGGTCTGGTTGTCTCCAGTGAGCATCACCAGCTTTTTGACACCCAGATCGAGCAGCTTCTGCAAAATCTGGCCTACGCCGTCTCGCGCTTCATCGGCCAGGGCGAGCACACCCAGGAACTCACCATCAACCTGCACAGCCATCGTTGTTTTGCCCTGGTCCTCTAATTGGGTCATGGTTTGCGCCAGCTGCTCGTTGAAGGCACGGCCGTTCTGCTCCTGGAACAACCGGGAAGAGCCGATCAACACCGGACGGCCGTCTAGTGTACTGCGCACGCCAAGACCGGTGATATCTTGCAGACCTTCCGCTTCCGGCAGGTCCAATCCCCGCTCCTGGGCGGCGCGCACGACGGCCCCGGCCAGGGGATGGCGGGACTGCTCTTCCACAGCGGCGGCCACACACAGCAGTTGGTCCTGGTCGGCACCGTTGAGGGGTACGATGTCGGTGACGGCGAATTGGCCGCTGGTCAATGTGCCGGTTTTGTCAAAGGCAATGGCCTTGACCAGTCCTAAATTTTCCAGGTGGACGCCACCTTTGATCAACACACCGTTGCGCGCGGCCTGGGCGATGCCGGCTAAAACGGCGGCGGGCGTGCCGATGGCCAGGGCGCAGGGTGAGGCAGCAACCAGGAGCAGCATGCCCCGGTAAAAGCTGTCCGACCAGCTTTCCCAGCCCAGCAAAGGCGGCACGATGATCGCCAGGAGAACGAAGATGAGCACAGCGGGGACAAATACGGCCGTGAAGCGCTCCGTTGTGCGCTGGGTCGGGCTTTGCTGGCTTTGCGCTTCGGCGACCATTTGCATCACGCGAGATAGGGTGTTGTCTTGAGCCAGTTTGTTGACCCGAACATCCAGGGAGGCTTCCTGGTTGATCGTCCCGGCAAAAACTTCCTCCCCCTCCCCTTTACTCACGGGTACGCTTTCACCGGTGATTGGACTTTGATCGATGGCGGAACGGCCGCGCGTGATCGCACCGTCAATGGGAACCCGGTCGCCGGGGCGAACCAGGACGATGTCGCCGACTTGCAATTGCTCGACCGGCTCTTCGCGGATGTCGTCACCTCGACGAACGCGGGCGGTTTTGGGCATCAATTCACCGAGGGCATTCACAGCATTACGGGCACGGTCCAGGGCGAAATGCTCCCCGGCATGGCCCAGGCTGAACAGGAATAACAGGAAAGCACCTTCGGCCCATTCATTAAGCAAGGCCGCCCCGGCCGCGGCGGCCAGCATGAGTACATCGGTGTCAAACTTACCTTTTAGCAGTCCGGGGACGGCGCTGGTGGCGATGTCGTAACCGCCGGCTATGTAGGACAAAATGAAAAAGAAGAGGATCAGATTTTCAGGCATGTCCAGGAAAGTTTCACCGATCCAGCCGATCAGGAAGAAGATGCCGGCCAGGACGACCAGGAGTATCGTCCAACGCTCTTTCATCCAGCGGGGCAGGAAGGTCGGGGCATGGTCATGCACATTTTTTTTATCTTTGCCGGCTACCAGTGGCCTTGCGCCCATATTTTTGATGCTCTTTTCAATGGTGTCCGGCCCCAGGCGAGTGGTGTCATAGGCGACGAAGATCAGCCCGGCGGCGTAGTTAACGTTGGCGTGCAGCATGCCCGGCAATTCTTGCAGGACGGAGGCCAAAGTGGTTGCCGCGTCGGCCGTGATGATGCCGCTGAAAGGGATCTGCTGGTGGCGATAGCGGGCGGTGAAGTCGCTGCCGGCCTGCTCGGCGAACTGCTGTACGGCCGTAGCGCTGATCAGATCGGGATTGTAGTGCAGGCAGAGTGTTACCGGCTCTTGCTCGTCGTTGACATGAACATAAGTGATGCCTTTGCGTTTCTCTATCTCTCGCTGCACAAAGACCAGGCAGCTATCGCCGGCATCCGGTAGCTCAGGTAGTAAAAGAGGGATTTCCAGTTGAATTGTTTTCTCAGCCATGCAAGATATGCTCCAAGCCACAGTGAAATAGATCGTTGATATGAGCGTCGTCGAGGGCATAATAAACGAAACGTCCTGATTTGCGGGTGCGCACCAGGCGCATCTGGCGTAGATGGCGCAAGTGATGGGAGACGGCCGATTCGCTGATACCGACTGCTTCGGCCAGGCTGCTGACATTCATTTCGCCGTTGGTCAGGGTGGCGATGATGCGAACACGGCTGGTGTCGCTCAAGGCGCTGAATAGTTGGGCCAGTTCACCGGCCAGGTTTTCGTCGAGGTGCATGTTGATCCTTGATTGATGCCGGCTCTAATAACTTGACACTTTTGCAAAGAGAAGATTAATTGGACGCTGATTCACGCTGATTCACGCTGATAACGCTGAATTTTTATTTTTATCAGCGTAAATCCGCTCTTGTCCGCGTCCTATTCTAAACTGTCGGGTAGCTAGATGCCGGCTAATTAAGCGGTGGGTATGTTTTTATTTCAATATATGAATAGATGTTCATGTGTTTGTTATTTTACCTCATGCCTTCTTTTGCGGCAAGGGTTGGGTTTCTGATTGGCTGTGGCGGGTGAGATGGCGCGAAAGGCAGGTCAAGGGCAATGCTAACATCATGCCGCGCCATCCCACCCTTACCAAACGACCGCTGACCCAAATCAAATCCTCTGGATGTGCACAATTTATAACTGTACCCACTTTCCAGCTTGCGCCTGAACAAACTGGAAAGTTTGTTCTACAATAGTAAACGGGTTGACAGATACAAGTGGAATTTTTGTGCGTAAAGGTATAATAGGGGATGTGATTGGTGCAAAAGAGGATTCTGCCAATTTAAGTGACGAGCAGCTTCAGGTCAAAATGGTGAATGGGGACGAAGAAGCGTTGGCCATCATATTTGACCGATATGCTCCGCAGGCGATGGGGCTGGTTCTGCGCATCGTGGGCAGCCGGCCTGTCGCCGAAGAGCTTGTCCAGGAAACGTTTTGCCGCGCCTGGGACAAATGTGATACTTACCAGGCTAATCGGGGCAGCTTTGGTGGCTGGCTGCTGCGTATTGCGCGGAACGGCGCTTTGGATTGGCTGCGCCGGCAGCAGGTTCGGCCGCAGGTTGCAGAAGGGGAAGGCGAGATCGCGGCGCTGCAAGGCTGGCGTGACCATGAGGCCAATGTAGCGGAGGCGGCCTGGCTGGCGATTAAAAGGGAAGAAGTGCATCGAGCCATGCGGCAACTGCCCGATGAACAGCGGCAGGTATTGGAACTGGCCTATTTTCGTGGCCTGACCCGCAGAGAGATCGCTGAGGAGACGGGGAGTGCCCTGGGCACGGTGCATACCAGGGCGCGCCTGGCCTTACAAAAACTGCGCCTTTTGTTACAATCGGCAGAGATTGAAGGATAGCATGTCCGAAGAGATTGAAGAATTAATTCCGCTGTATGCTCTAGGTGCAGCTACGCCTGAGGAAATGGCCAGGGTCGATGCTTATGTGGCCTCGAACCCGGAGGCGCGCCGGAGCCTGGATGAAGCCATTGCAGCGGTTGATGAAATAGGGTTTAGCGCTGAACCAGAGATGCCCGATCCTGCCATTCGGGCCAATGTACTAGCCTATGCACGCCAGAATCCGCGAAAGACGGCCGAGCGGGTCAAAACTCCGCCAGTGAGCGATGAAGCGGTTGAGAGTCGACGGCCTGTGCCATCTTCTCCGGCCAGACGACCGGCAGCCGATTCTCCCTCCTGGTGGCAGCGTCTGCGGCAAAGCTGGGCTTTTCCGGCCCTGGCCGGGGGCCTGGCTGTTCTGGCGCTCCTGCTCCTGGTGTGGAACATGAATTTGCGCGCGGCCAATGAAGCCCTGCAAGGGCAGATTATTGCCATGCAGGAGCAAATCCTGGCCCAGGAAGAGGTATTGGCCTTGCTGCCGGGAGGCTCGACTCATGCCGTGTCCGGAACGGAAAGCCAGCCTGAAGCTCATGGGCAGTTATTAATCAGCGCTGACGGCCGCACGGCGATCTTGCTGGCCCGAAATTTATCGCCACTCGCGGCCGATGAGACGTATCAACTTTGGTATATTGCTGGAGATAGCCCGGTGAGCCAGGGTATTTTTAGCGTTGATGAGCAAGGGGACGGCCGTTTACGTGTGCAGTCGGAGCAACCGCCCGACGCGTTTGACGCTATCGGCGTTTCCATCGAGCCTGCTCCGGGCAGCACCCAGCCGACGGGAGATATTGTGCTATTTGGTGAGGTTGGTGCGGGAGAAAGCGGATAGGGCGCGAAAAGGATTTCGCGGTTACGTAAGATGGCAAATGCCAGGTCCTTTTAAAGGGCCTGGCATTTTTCTTTTTGGCAATATGAATGCAAAACAAGATGCGCTGCGTAGAACAAAATGAAGGGCATGAAAAGGCCTGACCTTTGTTCCGGAACCAAAGGTGGAAGGGTAGTATGCAGCCGCGGCTGTGTCTGCCCGAACGTTAATTTTATTGGTTGTAGAAATTAACCACGGAGGTTACCAACATGAGACAACAGACCCGCAGAGCAGGCGCGATTTTTCTGGTCGTAGCAAGTTTGCTGCTGATCACTGTTGCTGTTTTATTGACCCTGACACCGGCTGGTGCATCCAGCCACCGCGAGGCGCCGCTGATTTCCAAAGATCCGTTCGCAGATACGACGGATGTATACGCCTGGATTCCGCCGGGCAGCACGGACCGTATTGTCCTGGCGGCCAGCTGGATCCCTTTTGAAGGCCCCGAAGGAGGCCCTAATTATTTTGAATTTGACGACAATGCTTTGTATGACATTTATGTGAGCAATGACGGCAATCCTGAACCGGAAATTGTCTATACGTTGCAGAGCAAGACAGAGGTTGGGAATCCTGGAACCTTTTTGTACAACACAGGTCCAATCGATTCGCTGGACGACTCTGATTGGAACCGTCGCCAGGTTTATACGCTGACGGAAACGCGCGAAGGGTATGGACCGGTAACCCTGGTCGATGAGAAGCCGACGGCGCCGGTGAATATCGGCAGCAAATCAACGCCTGATTACCATGAACTGATGCAGGCGGCGATTTACGAACGGCATGTTGGGGGTGATGACGTCAAGATTTTTGCCGGGCAGACGGATGATGCCTTCTGGGTCGATCTGCAGGTGTTTGACCTGCTCACCCTGCGCGGGCAGGACCCGCCAATCGGCTACGCAAACCCGAACAATATTCCGATTGATTCGCTTTCCGGTTTCAATGTCCATTCGCTGGTCATTGAGGTGCCGATCGGCCGCCTGACGCAGGGGGATGAGCCGGTATTGGGTGTTTGGGCGGCGACGCGACGGCCGTCGATGCGCGTGCTGGAAGGGTTCCCCGGATTGGGCGACCAGACGAATTCCGGCGACCCGGTACAGGTGTCACGCTTAGGCATGCCCCTGGTTAATGAGGCGGTATTGCCCCTGGCTCTCAAAGATGCGTTCAACAGCATGACGCCTGACCTGGACCTGGCCGTGTATACCGACCCGACCTTTGGACCTATCTTGCAGAAAGCAGTGGAAGATCCGGAGGTGGGCAACTTGTTGTGCGCCTTGTACGGCGTACCCTTGCCCGGAGACGGTAATAATGATTGTGCCACGGAAGTGACGATCGGCACGCCCCGCTCAGGCCGGGGAGATATTTTCGATATCTTCTTGACCGGCATGGTATTGGAGAATGAGTTCACGATTCACACGGCCGATGGCCCAGTGACGCTGCCCGCCGGTTTTAATGTCAATCAACCGGATGGGGTTGTGCCCGCAGAGATGATCCGCATTAATACGGCGATTTCCGGCGACCTGTGTGCGCCGACGCCCAGCCGGTTAGGTGTGTTGGGCGGCGATGCCTGTGGTTTTCCCAACGGCCGGCGCTTGATGGATGACGTGATTGAGATTGAACTGCTGGCGGTGGCCGGGGCGGCGTATGAGGTCCTGGACGACCGTGATGCCGACTTCTCCTTTGACCCGGTGTTTATTGATGTTCTGGATGATGGCCTGGACGGCAATGACATCCCGTTCCAGCACAGTTTCCCTTACCTGGCCATGCCTCACGCCGGGGAGGATCATTTCCACCAAAATATCATGAAGACGATGGCTCCGCTGGTGATCAGCGCGGCCAACTCGGCGCAGGCAACGGCCGAGGAGAATCCTGTGGCGGCGACCACGGCAGCGGCGGCCGTTGGTGTGGCGTTGATCGGCCTGCCGGCGATGGTGTTGATGCGAAAACGGGAGGATTGATGTAGCGTAAGCTTTCTAGCTTGCGGCAAAACTTGTGTAATTAACAAACAGGAATGTTTGTTTTACAGGAGGTGACAGGCACTTTAAAAGTGCCTGTCACCTAAAAGGATTGATATGCAGTTAATAACTCACCTCAATCATAGAAAAATAAACCGACGTTTGCTGATCTTGTTTTTCGTGGCTTTGCTGGCGGCCGGTTTGGCCGGGGGGCAATATCTGCTGGACCCATCCGGCTTTTTCTTCGCCGGTTCAAATAATGTCCGGACGCGTGACCTGGCTTACTGGCAGGAATTTGCGGCCGAACGGCCGAATGACCCGCAGGCCCAGGCGCAGTTGGGCCTGGCCACCCTGGAGGCGGCGCGCATTTCGGGAGATGGCGCGCATTATGCCCGGGCAGAGGAGGCTTTTGATGCCGCGCTGGCCCTGGATGAGCAGTTTCAAGCCGGCGATGGCTACAGTCCGGGCAGCCTGGACGCTTTGATCGGCCAGGGTATCCTGGCCCTGGCCCGCCATAACTTTGAAGCGGCGCTGGCAATTGGCCAGGAAGCGCGTG
>JANQGC010000286.1 GCA_028277515.1 Anaerolineae bacterium | reverse complement strand
TGGCTGGGTCCGATCTGTGGGTATGGGTCGACGGGGTTGACCAATGCGGTGACGGAGGGGTTAAACAACTAGCTTCGGTATTTCAAGCGCATCTCGTTTGGGTTGCCGAAGTTCGAGCACATGCGGTTGCGTATCCTGATGGCTTCGGCCTGACCACATCATCTGTCAAAGAACCTTCAAAGTCAACCGTGGCACTCCGAGCTAACATAATTGCCAATTATTTGGGGCGGGCTTATTCAATTGCGGCGATTTATCTTTTTGTGCCGTTTTATATAAAGATATTGGGCGTCGAATCTTATGGCGTAATCGCCGCCTACACCGTACTACTCACACTTGCCGGTTTGGCTGATATTGGCCTTTCAGCGACATTTGCACGTGAGGCAGCCCGGACCTCGAATAAGAAGGAACTGCTTGACCTTTTGGCTACGATCGAGCGTATCCTGATTTTGACAGTCGGATTTGTCGCACTCATTATCTTCATCGGTGCAGATATTATTGTTACGCACTGGCTGGATCATGGAAGTGAAATAGACCAGTATAGCATCATCTGGTCGATTCGGATCATGGCGCTGATGATTGTTCCTCATATCTGCACTTCGCTTTATTCGGCGGGTTTGATCGGCCTCCAGAAACAGGTCAAGGCAAATGTAATCCAGTCGCTTTTCATCACCGTCAGATCTGGGCTGGTCGTTATTCCAATCCTTTTGCGACCAGAACTACCGTTCTTTTTTGTTTGGCAACTCTTAGCAACATTAGTTTTTGCGTTGTTGATTCGCGCGGTCCTTACCAGGGAGATGGGGTATTCGGGATGGCAAATAGGAACATTTAGTACCAGTGTACTTAAGGCGAATTTAGTTTTTGCAGGTGGCATGATGTGGATATCTATTGTTTCCGCCTTAAATACACAAGTCGATAAATTGATTGTCAGCAAGCTGTTTTCATTAACCGACTTCGGCTACTACAGCCTTGCAAGTTCGCTGGCACAGGTGCCTGTCGCGTTGGCTACCCCCATCGCCGTGGCCTTCTATCCTTTTGTCACGGGACATGTTGCCAAACGGGATAAGGTTCAGGAGCGGCTGACGTATGAAACCTACGGTCAGTGGATCGTGTTTATGGGCGCGCTTGGATCTTTGGGCATCGCATTCTTCGCGCCACAGCTATTGGAAATATGGCTTCAGGAACCAAATCTACCACCGGTTTTCGCCGAGATAGCATCCTTACTTGCTATCGGTAGCTTGTTTCTTTGTATGGCAACACCTGCCTACTATCTTGGTCTAGCTCATGGTCAGAGTCAATTTCTCGCCATAATGGTAACAGTGACAATGCTTTTGAGTATCCCTTTTATTCTAACTGCCGTTAACATATACGGTTTTCGTGGTGTTACTCTCCCATGGATTGCTTTAAATATGCTTAATTTCTTTTTGGTAACCTATGCGATAAGTTATAGGCATATCGGGCGAGGAAATTTATATGTATATGTTCAGACAATTGCTTGGCCACTGGGGATTCCTCTTTTTTCACTTCTAACAGTTCGCATTACTGCTGATACCTTTCATGCCACATTGATTGTTACTTGTATTCTTGCGGCTCTTGGAGCTGTTTTTTCTTTTGCAATATTTGTAGCAAGACATAGATTGATCGCGCTTATTAAAAACCTGCGCCTGAGCTAAGGCAACCATATCCATTGAATATTATCCGATATTGGATTTGGATAATAGCTACCAAGGTAAAAAATGATCTTTGTCAAGTATATTGCCCGTAAACTTTCGATATTATTAGCGAAGCATCCTCGTCTGATGTTTTCCATTCAGGAGATATGGTTACAGCTTGGGTATTCCGTGCTTGATTTGCGTATGGCTTCTTGGGTCATAAGACGTCCAGAATGGCTAAGAAAGAAACCAAATAGTGGGCCAAGTTGCTTAGAGCCTGAACTGGTCCAAAAGGATGGTGTAAACACTGATATAGCGATTCGACTAATTAAAATGTATCGTTCGCTGGAAAAAAAAGTAGACACGAGCATCAATACGAAGGGATCAATGTGGGAAGTCTTGCGTGAGTCGCATTACGATTCACTCATTTCCTATTTAAGTTCTGGTGATATTACAAACCTTGAAAGATATTTAGCTAGGCTTTTTCGAACCAAGACTGTTAACGGCTATACCTATGGGTCGACCTTTGATGCTTGGCCACACCGATGGAACTATCTTCCAATTCAGATCGAATTGTCCGTCGTACAGTTGGCTGAGGCGCTTGGGTTAATTCGAGCGGAATGTCATGAGCAAGGCGAAGTTGCATTTTGGCGAAAAATTTTTTCAGAAAAAGAATTAATTGGTAAACTTGAATCCTATTTTGGTTTTAAAGTTGAACAGCCTCGATATGGTGATCCTCGGGGGGTATTGTTTGGTGGACGATTTTTGACTAGAGAGACATGTTCTCATCTATATTCGGCTTGTAAGATAAGGAATGCTATTAACCGCCAAGGGTTGCATGGCCCCTTAAATATTATCGAGATTGGAGGCGGATTTGGAGGCACATGCTTCTGGCTGCGCAAAATTTTCGGCGATAGAGTAAGTCGCTATGTGATTGTCGATCTTCCTGAAGTTAACTTGGTTCAAGGTTTTTTTCTTGGTTCAATTTATCCTGATCAAACTGTATTAGCTGGGGAAGCAGTCCATGATGCTTCTTCGCCGATCCAACTTGTCCAATGTAATCAACTAAATGAAATAGATTTTCGACCAAACGTACTGATCAACCAAGACTCCATGCCGGAAATGCCTGAAAGTGAGGTTGTGCGTTACCTCGATTGGGCTTCAAAAAACCTTGATGGTTTGTTTATCAACTTTAATCAGGAAACTCTATCAGCGAGTGGTGGTCATCTTCAAATACTTGTCCCTGAGGTCGTTGGGCGCTTTCCTCAGTTTAGGAGAATATCACGAGAAGCATCATGGGATCGTCGAGGCTACGTTGAGGAAGTATACGAGACTATCTGAGTACACGACAATAATCGTAGCGTTCGCCGAAACGCCCGTCGCTGGCCTACCGGATTCAGAAGCAAACCACGCAGATAATCCAGCCCATACCGAAACCCACTCCGCCGTCGCCGACCGTGGCTCGAACACCCAATCCCCTTCACCGTTCGGTCCAGCCAATCACCCACCACATAAGCCCTCGTAAAAGCCAGCGCGACCACAGCGAAGAGCCGATCCAAGTGCTCACTCCAGCACACATGCGTAGCCTCCAGATCAAACCCTCTTGATTTGAGCGCCGCAAACAGGGTCTCTATCTCCCAACGCCTTCCGTAATGCGCCGACGCCCGCTTGGCACTCAGGTTTGTCGCCACAACGAGCAACTCGCTCTTGAGCCGAAGACCGACGATAAACACACGCTGACCGTAGACCCATCGCTTCTTCTTCAGTACCTGCCTCTGACCCACACCCAACGAAGCGAAGACCGTATCGGCTTGATTGGCCCGCTCCGTGCTTCCGATGAGGGCATTGCTGCGAATGCGCACCAGGTACGGAATCCGATACTGCTCTAGATAGGCTAGCCAGCGCTTGCCGATGAACTCGCGATCAGCCACCAGAAGCTCGATCTGCTCTACTGGTACAAGCTCAAGCAAGCTCTCGATCAGGCCGATACGCTCGTCGGTGTTGGAGTTGCCAGCCTTGCCGAGTACGCTCCACAGTAGCGGTATGGCTAGCCCACGATAGCACAGGGTCAAGTCAAGGAAGTTGATGTGGGTGCGTCCGATTTTCGAGTTGGTGCGGTCAAGTGCCAGTGTAAGGCTATTGTGCTGAGGGCAGCATAGAGATCAGCAGGGCGGCCAGATGCTTCTGTTGGATAGTGAACAGAGCCAGAAAGCGCTGGAGGCGTCGGTAGAGAGTTTCAAGGATATCAAGACCCATTGGCACCTAGAGAAGTGTCGCTTTACGCAAGCGGATCGATTTGATCGGTACTTGGGTGTGTTGTCGCTGCTTCAAGGTCAACTGTGCGAGGCGGCGTTTTGGTTAGGGCGCATGACAAATTGCACAAAATGGCGATCTCGGTATCGTGCAGACTCCCCCAAATGGGCATTATCCCCCAAAAACGAGGGTTCGTTTTCTCCCGGAATTGAGGCGATGTGCAATTTGTCATGCGCCCTTTTGGTTATGGGCTGAAGTGAAGGAGATTGGCAAGCGATTGGGGGAATCGGGTCGTAACAAGCTCCGTGTGCAGAATAGACTTCGTCGGGCGTTGTATTTGTTGCCCGATGAGCTTCGGCTTGCCATGACCAACACCAGGTGTATATGAGTCAGCTCCCTCGATAGAAAAATAGATGCGCCAATATTATCTCCCAATCATAATGTTCATAGCCTTTGGCTACATTATAACGGCACCTGCGACGCTACTCGTTGGAGTGTTTGACAGGGCGACAAATTTATACATTAGAGTTGCGGAGATGGCTCTTCTTTTTACGGTGTTGCTACTTTCTATATCTTCTATTCGGAAAGAGAATGGCGTCCTCTGGCCGTTATTATTGATTTTTCTAATTTATTCATTAAGGTTGGTAAACGATGTACTCCTGGAAGGCATATTGATGATTTATCAGACGCCGCTCTATGTTCTCGGGTATTTTTTTGGCTTAACATTTTTGCCTGTCATAACAATTGCTTTGCTTTACCGCCCTCAGGATAGCTCGATAGTGTTTCGTCATGCATTGGCTATGCTCATAGTGGCGAATGTTCTTTTATTCGTTTACGCGCTAACCACTGGGGATTTCGAAACCGCTGGCGTATTTGGCGGCAGGATTCAGGAACGCGGTGAACTCGAAGCGACTGCAACGCTTGGTCCTATCTGGATTGGAATGGCTGGAGCAACGTTGGCGTCAATGCTCATCGGATTGTTTGCGGCTGGACATGGTTTTTCAAAAGTGCAGTTGGGGATCGGCA
>JANQGC010000216.1 GCA_028277515.1 Anaerolineae bacterium | reverse complement strand
GAACGGCCTGCCCTTACACCAGGAATTCGACCTGCAATTCCCCCAGAGTCATGATGACCAGATGGTCACTGCGCGTGTGGAAGTGGATTTCGTCAATTTCCAATCCGCGCCGCCGGCACCCGGTGTCTTTACAGATCAGGTCTTAAGCGGTATGGTCGGGCTTACGGCGAAAATAGTTGACCCCAGCGCCTGGTTATTGGCGGTTCTGGCCCTGGTCGGATTGGCCCTACTCATCTCCGGCGGGCGTTCAAGGTATATCTATACGGGAGTAGCCCTTACCGTCATCTTGGCCATGCTGTTCACGCCTCTATTAACCAGCCACCATGCTGCGGCCTTCAGCGACAAACAACTCGAAGGCAAGAGTGAAATCGAGGCAAAAGCAAAGAAACAGGAAGGAGAAGATGAATACCTATCTAACATGCTTTCCCCTGATTTCGACCCGCACCAGAATCCATTATCGCGGGAACGAACCGAAAAGGCGGCTGCAGCCGCCGCTACTACCAGTAGCACGACAACGACAGCGAGCGAATATGGGCTGAGTGCCTGTACCTCGACTCCTGACGGCGATGACGACGGGGACGGCTTGAAGAATCTGGAGGAATGTCTGCTGGGAACTTCCCCATCCATGGCGGATACTGACCAGGATCTCCTGGATGATAACATCGAGGTAAATGGGGTCAGCCTGGTGGATGGGGAGGGTTACACGCGCACCTGGTACACTGACCCCAATAATGCCGACAGCAACCGGGACGGTCTCTCCGATGGGAAGGAGTGGCATCTGAATGCAGACAACAATAATATACCCGACGACACCGATGGCGATGGCACCCCGGACATGTGGGATCGAGATAATGATGGCGACGGCGTGCCGGACAACCTCGACATCTCCCCTTATTTCAGCACCAGGAACTCTCACACTTTCAGTGAAGGCAATCCCTTTCAGCTCAACATAGACGACCTGACCGAGGACATGCTCGTGAAGGTCGAGTTTCAACTCAGCCCAACGGATGCCGACCATCTATGGTACACCATGAATGTATTGGATTGGCCGGATGACGATCAGCAAGGGCAGATACAGGACGCCGACGGCAAGACCTTCTACGACCTGGATACGAGTCTAGCAAGATCGCCCAACGATAACGGGGATATGCGCCTGATCCCCATGCTGGCGATCGAGATCATGGGCTCAGAGGATAATCTCCCCACGGACGATCTGCTTCAAAAATTTGGCATCTCCGTACAGCAGACTTCGAGCGATACCCAGGTCGCCTATGTACCCCTACAATTGGTGACAGACACGACGGGCGAGAAAAACGTGGCTTTCTATGGTCGCATGTATTATCAGGCAGACAGCAGTTGGGGCAATTCTCAGCAGGTGCGCCTGGTATGGATGGTGCAGGCCCTGGTCGATCGCTGCGAGACGTATGAGAACAATGTTTGCACCGTGTATAGTCAATACAATGATTTACAGATCGTCCATGTATACGACGAAGAGTGGTTCCTGACCGGGCTGAACGTGACCGAAGATCAAAAAGCCGATATAGCCGTCATTTACGAAGACCCGGCGGTGGCAGAGGATGCGCCACTCTACATGGATACCTTGTTTGGGCTGTTCTACGGCCTGGACCACACCTTCCTGGCCGGCGCTGACTGCGATAGTCTTGACAGCAATGATGAGTGTGTCGGCGATGGCAATCTCGATGTCACAGTGGCCACGATTGCCAACAACTTTAATCATGCTACTAACAGCAACGTCAGCGATGAGGACCGCTGGAACCTCGACAACGTATTGAGTGTCACCACCGGCACCTATGATTCGATGGACCTGGCGATGATGACCACGACCATCACTACAACGAAGCAAGTGCTTGAGGATCACTTTACGTCCGCCTGGTCGGCCGCAAACCCCATCACGCCGACGATAATGTACGCCTGGCAGGAGACCTATCGCGCGCTCAACCTGGACGAGATGATTGGCGGCAGCAGCAATTTGAGCTGGAGTGGTAACAGTCTAACTATCGATTTACCCACCAGCGGCGCGGATGCCATCCCAACGGAGATTTTGGCAGGTGTCAAATGGGTGCCCTACCAATACGTTAACGGCACTGGTTGGACTACCTACGATATCGAGTCTTTTTGGGAAGAGATGGAAGAACTGCTCGTAGACGTCTTCGCCGACAGCGACTATCCGGATACAGATCAGGTGTTGGCGCAACTCCTATACCTGGCCGTGTACAATGCATCGATCAAAATCGTCCAGGTCAACGATTCCCAAATGTCGACAAATTACCAGACAGAAAGTGCACCGCTGGCGGCGAAGATCGCCGGATTGACCGGTAAAATCATCAAAAAGGCGATTAAATTGTATTTCAAAAATGCGAGTGCAGAAATTAGTAGCAGCGGGGGTCTGAAAGCCCTGTTTTTTGAAGAGCCCGCGACGGAATTGGGGCAGAGTCTTTCAGGCCCGCTGTTTGCGTGGAGACTGGCGCGCCTAATTGGTGGCGTGGATGGAGAGGCAGTAGGCATACTCGTCATGATCGGCGTGGTCGTAGCCGGCATAGCGCTGTACGAGAAGTTCATTTTACACAACACCAGTTCCGACTGGAGCATCGCGGCCGCCGTATCAATCGGGGCCATCATGACCTATTATACCATCTTCCGTCCCATCAGATCGGCCGTTCAGCTCGCCCAGGCGCTAACCGAGATCGACGAAACGGTCAGCCTGGGCGAGGCGCTGTTCGAAACGCTGACCAGCAGCTCAAAGCTAGTCGGCGCCTCGCGCCTCGCGGGTGTGATCGGTCTTATCATAGCTATAGGCGTGGCCATCGGCGTTTTCCTTTACGTGGTGGCCAGCGGCAAGGTGCAGGCCGGCACCATCGCCTTCAACCAACTCATCGCCGATACTATTGCGGTCATCATTCTCGCGGTCGTGCTCTTTGTCCTCTCTACCAGCGTTATCGGCTCCATATTGGTGGCTATCATTTCCCTCATCGACATTGTCGCCATGCTCCTGGGCGCAGGATGGACGATCACGGGCACGGTCGTGACGGCGATTGCCAGTGTCATCTACCAATACGACCTGACGGTGGATATCGACGTTGCATCCGGCGATATGGCCTTGAAATTAGAAGACGAAGCTGCCGGCATCGCCGAAGGCAACGCCATGATTTACACCTTGCCCATTACCACGACACTGAAGCAGACCGAGCCGCGCAGCCAGAAGGATCTAAAGTCCAATAGCCTGGTGTACGAGTTAAGCGAGATTTATGGCAGCGCTCTCGGCTTGTCCACCTCGACGGGTGACCGCTCGGCGGATTGGAGCGTGTCAGAATACGACACCTATGTCGATCCCAACTACATTGAGTATCCGCTCTACCAGGCCACGGTCACCGACCATGCTTCCGCCAGGGTGGCGCTCTCGGCCGGCATCAACCAGAAGACGCAGTTGAACCTTAATTCAGCCTATGCGCTGAACGGGTTAAGCTGCTGGGTTGGCATTTGCAGTTCAAGAACGGTCTCCGGCGCCAACTCGAATGACGTCGGCTCGGCGATCACCCTCGACGTATTCCCCGCCACGGTGGAGGAGTTCATGGATGTGAGCTCCTGGAGCAGTGGCCAGCTCCACCTTGCCGACGCGGACGGCGATGGCCTGCTGCCGCACAGCGCCGGGGGCCTGGACCCGGATGATTCTACCTGGGACGCCGACGGCGACAACCTCTCGGATGCTTACGAGCTGACCTTGCGCTCCCGCTCACAGGCCGAAGGTGGCGAAGATCTGGATGCGCTCAATGCCGATACGGATGGTGACAGCATCCGGGATGACGAAGAACTACGCCAGGGCACTAACCCCGGCAACGTCGACAGCGACAATGATGGCCTGATGGACGTGGAAGAGATCGCGCCCTTCGGCGGTTGGTTTTTGCCCTATTCCAGCAACAACTCGACGCGCGTGTGGAGCGATCCACTCCAGGCTGATGCCGATGGCGATGGGATGAACGACAAGTTCGAGCGCACCCAGGACACTTGCCCCGAATGCCAGCCCTGGGCTGATCCCGACAACCCACAGGTCTTTCATCCCAACGTCTGGAACGAGAGTCCCATTGCTCTTTATGTCAGCGATAACACCGACGATGGTTATGTGCTGCCAACAACCACTTTTGTCTACACCACTACGGCTGCCAATAATCTGAGTTACGACTCAACGCTTGTCGGTGATCTCACGTTGGACCTGCCCAGCCCACTAACAGGCGGCCCTTTGTCGGCCGCTATCGATTTAACCAGGGGTTTCACCCAAACGTTGGTGAGCAGCCTTACACCCAACACATCGACCAGCATGTCGGCCGTGCTCACCAGCAACATGAGTGTGACTGAATACGATGCCTCAAACTGGACCTGGGATCCGGCGGTCATGCAGACGGTTGCGGGCACTGATGGGACCGTCGGCGCCGTGGCCGTGGCCGCGATAAGTGATTGGGGTACAGGAGATGTTGTGGTCACCTCGTTGGAGACCGCAACGGATGGGAGCGAGAGTATTGTGGCTTACCTGCTCGATTATGACGGCACGTCGCTGGGCAACCAAACGCTGGCAACATCTGGCAGTACAACATCGCTTACCACGCCGAATATCGCCTGCAACGACGACGGGATCTGTCTCGTCGTCTGGACTGAGCAGAATTCCAGCGACTCCACTTTTCAGGTGATGGCCGCGCGGCTGCACAACAGCCTCAGCAATCCCTCGACTATGACGATTGAATCCCAGGATGGCGGATACAATGTCAGCCCGGCATCCGTCGCCAGCGATGGCAGTGACTTCATGGTGGGTTGGGGTAGAACTGCCGATCCGGATCAATATGGAACGACAAAAGAATTGTGGGTGCGGCCGGTAACCAATGACGGCCAGCTAACCGAGTCCGGGCAAGAGATTCCGGACGCTATCTTGGGACACTCTGACACCGCCGTTCAGGTCAGCCTGGTATGGGGTGGGAGCGCCTTCTCCGGCTATGTGGCAGCCTGGTGGGACAGTTGGGACAACACCCTATGGTATGCGATCGTGGATCAGTCCGGTGCTCCCGGTGTTAGGCAGCAAATCGGTGACGGAAGATTCCCTTGGGACGCCTGGACCGCGCCAAGACTGGCCTACGATGCGATCAGCCAGCAAGTGCTGGCCGTCTACATGACCAAACCCGGGTTGGGTAGTTACTCGCTGCAAGCCCGGCGGCTGCACGCTACCACCGTCTCAACGGAAATCACGCTAGCCACAAATCAGAGTGCTCAGGCCCAGGTGATCGCTAACGTCGTCGCCGACGCCAAAAACAGCGGATGGATTTTTGCCTGGGCATCTAGCTGGGGGGATCCCAGCACGACATTGATAGTCATCGGCCCGGATGGTTCAATCCGTCAAAGCGATGAACAAGTATCCTCCCCATTTGTGACAGGTAATCTCACGCCGGGCGTGGGGCTGGCCTGTATTTATCGCCATCCGGTAATGGAGCTGGATTTTGAAGAAAGCGCCGGCGCCACTGATTTTGCGGATAGTTCGGGCCAGGGCCACGATGCCGCTTGCACCAGTGACGACACTTGCCCGCTGGCCGGTGAAAGCGGCCGATTTGGCAATGGCGTTGTTTTCGACGGTAAGAACGATTACCTGGACACGCATGCCGAGGTAGTCGAACTGGCGAAAGGAGACTTTACCATCGGCGCCTGGGTCAAAACCGATGTCATTTTTTCAGAGACGTTAGGCCCCATTTTGACCAGGGACGACGGTGACACCAATTATGAATACGGTGAGAGCAGCTTTTACCTGGATTTTGAAGGACGACCCATTTTTGACGGCTACGGTAACGGCGCGATCGCTAGCACCGTGGCTGTCAATGATGGCTTCTGGCACCACGTAGTTGTGGTGTGGGACTATTCCAGTGGAGCCAACGGTGTGGGCCGGATGTATGTGGATGGGCTGAATGCGACCGACAGCTCGTATATATACTCGGCCTTACATGGTGGTAATGCAGGAGATAGCGTCAAAATCGCTCACCCCGATTACCGGATATCATCGGACTTTTTCGCGGGCACGCTGGACGGCATCGTCATCTATGACCGCGCGCTCTCTGCGGCCGAAGTCAGAGATGTTTTTGATTCCGCCATCGCCATTTTCGACCTGGACGAGGTGGCTGGTTCGACGACTTTCATCGACGCCACCAATAATGGCTTCAATGCCACCTGTTCAGATGGCCATTGTCCCACGATGGGTGTTAAGGGCGCTGCTTATGCGGCGGCACAATTCGATGGTACGGATGATTACCTGGAGATCCAGACCTCGAAGCGCATCGTGGAGATATTCTCCTACGACTTTGAATCGGGCGCCGGTTTTTATTGGGATAAAATCAATACCCAATCGGCGACCACTGCAGAGGGCAGCACGAAATTCCTGGGCACTTTCGGCAATGAAACCGTCAATCTGAACCTGAGTGACCTGCCGGCCCACGACACCATCGAGGTTTCCTTCGATCTCTTCCTACCTGGCTCCTGGGATGGCAACCGCACCGATCTGGGAATGGATAACTGGGAATGGGGCGCTGAAGGAAACCAGCAGTTCAAGAGTAATTTCTCCAATCAGCCCGACTCCACTGGAAATTACCAGTATGCGCCCGCTAACTGGCGTTCGTCTCATGACAATGGTTGGACCGACAGTTCGTATTTCGGATTGAATGCCTACCGTGACTCTGGATCGGGTGATTCTTGTGGTGGCACCTTGCAGACATTTACCAACGATGATCCCGATTTGAGCGATAATGACCCTAACTTCAATGACGCCATCAGTTGCCTGCAATTTGACCAGTACAGCGATATCACCGCGGGGATCCTGTACAAAGACTCCAATTACGGCGGTACGGCGTGGCCCTTTGATTTCTATCGTTATCGTATGGTGTTGCCTGACTATGAGAACGACGCCATATCCTCGCTCCAGGTGTGGCCGGCAGCACATACTCCCAAACATGGCGCAGTGGATGATACGCTGTCGGTTTCTGGTTATAGTGAGGGGACCATCTACCATTACAGCGGCACATGGTCCAACCATACTGCGGACACGTTCAGTTTATATTTCACGGGGGAGACGTCGAGCAGCGATCCGGAAGTGTGGGGCCTGGATAACGTGGTCGTGACATTAAAGAGCGATCACGGCAGCGTGCCACTCAACGACTCCTCCTTTACGCTTTCAGCCTGGGCCAAGCGCAACACGACAAGTACGTATGACTGGATAATTGGCCAGGGGTCTCAATCAGGTGTTAATACAGGCTTGCAATTTGGCCTTGGCGGTAACATTCTGTCCTGCGGATTTCCATCCGATAGTCTTAGCGCCGATGTTGGCTATAACACCGATTGGCGGCACTATGCTTGTACCTACGATGCCGCTACCAATACGCGTACTCTTTATGAAAATGGTGTCGTAGTTGCCAGTGATTCCGCGTCTGCTGATTATGCCGGCGTTGGCTCTACCACGATCGGAACTTTACCCTGGGATATAGACTGGGCGAGCCCCCACTTTGACGGTGATATCGACGAAGTGGCGCTGTGGACTAAAGCTTTGAGCGCTGATGACATCCTGGAACTGTATGAGAAAGAAAAAGTTGAGGACGAATCGGTATTGAGTTGTCTGTTCACGCGCACGGCGAATGCAGACACATTTGGCGTGCACAACCTGACACTGCGCGATACCACAACCTCCCTGGGAATAGACACCCAGGCGATTACCAGCACTATCGGCATCGACGATGACTCACCTAGCGTTACTATCCTGGCTCGGAGTGGTGGATATGCAGGCGGCAATGGCTCGTTCAGCGTGTCCGGGTCGGCCAGCGACCCCACTTCCTATGTTACTAAAGTCGAGGTGCAGCTCAATGGCGGGGCGTGGGAAACGGCCGCCGGTTCCGAAACGTGGAGCTACTCCTGGGATATTGGCGACCTGGAAGATGGTTCTTCCCTGGTCGTAAATGCGCGTCCCACCGATGTCTTGGGCCACGTTGGCGATACAGCTTCCATGTCATATACTCTCGATCGCCAGCCGCCAACAGTTTCTTTTACTGCCCCTGGGACTCAGGTCAGGCCAACGCGCGACGCACAAGGACGCTGGCTGATACCACTGAGCGGCACGGCCACCGATCCCGCCACCGGGGGTCAGCCGGGTAGTGGTGTAACGGCCGTCGAGGTTTTGCTGGAAGGAGCGCAGGGCCAGGAAGGTAATAGCTGGCAGGAAGCCACTGTGAATGCTGATGAGGGCACCTGGTCGCTGGATTACCTCTTTCCCGCCAACACTGTGCCCAGCGGGGACTACACCGTTATGCTGCGGGCAAATGATGCCGTGGGGAATATGACCCCGACAGAGAATTACGTGACGTCGGCTATTGCGGTGGATTCACAACCACCGGAACTTTCTCTGGAAAGCTCGAATACCAACTCGCCGGCACACTATTCGGATAGTTTGAATGCCACAACTACCATCATAACGCAGACGCTTACTCTCAGTGGGCAGGTGACGGACACAAACCAGATCGATGCGGTAGAAATCAACTTCACCCCGGCGGAACAGATAGATGCCTTGCTGGGCACGATCCTACATCTCCCATTCGACGAGACACAGGACACTGAATACTTTGAAGATCATTCCGGTGCGAATCATCCGGCCGTCTGCAGCACCTGCCCGAGTACAAACCAAACCGGGCAGCGTGACAAAGCCGTGGATTTTGATGGGTCCGACATCGTTACCGTCGACGGCATCGATCTGGCCAATAGTTCGTTCACCCTTGCCGCGTGGGCCAAGCGCGAAACAAGCGGAGAGTATAGTTGGCTGATGAGCCAAGGCACAAGAGCTACCGATCAAGGCCTGCAACTTGGCTACCGTTCCAGCAATGTTTTTACCTGTGCATTCTACGGTGACGATCTGGATACCGCAAACCAATATACCGATACCGAATGGCATCACTGGGCCTGCACCTATGATGCCGGCAGCGGTCTGCGGACACTTTACCGCGACGGCCTACAAGTGGCCCAGGACACGCCGGCTGCCAATTACCAGGGGTCGGGCGCATTGCACATCGGCGGTTTTTTCGACGGAGAGCAGCTCTACAACGGTCTGCTGGACGAACTTACCGTCCACAATCGGGCTCTGGCCGCTTATGAAGTGGCCAATCTCTATGCCTATGGATCCGGTATCTGGGAAACGGCCGCGCTGAGCGACGGCACTAACCCCACCTGGAACTATACGATACCCGAGGGCGAAGATGGCTTGGAGGGCATCTACCAGATCAATGTGCGCGGCATCGATGCCCTGGGCAACATCACAACGCTGGATGGACAGCGGATATGGCGCGGTGAAATCGACACCCGTCCGCCCGCTGTATCCTTCAGTGCAAAAGTATTAACGGAAGTTCTTGGATTTCAAACGATCAATACCGGTGTTCAATATGAATGTACCGCCACCGACTTCAATCTCGAAGAAGATCAGTTCTGTCTGGGCCTCACTTATGCCACTTTGCCCGGTTTCCAGAGCAGTGATTTGGAATTGACTACCTATGACGCCGTCGACCAATGGTATGCCAATACCATTACCGATACAACACGCTTGTATGAGATCAGTGCCTCGCGTAGTTATGGATCAGCAGATTTACCGCTCCACATTTCGGTAAAGACCTGCGATGCCTATGACAATTGTACGACGACAGCGAGCAGCCTAGCCAGCGCCGGCAGCGAAGGGTCAGCGGTGACAACGGATTCCACGACTCCTGTCGACGATACGCCGGCAGCCGCAATCACAACGCCTACTGACGGTACCGTGCTCTCGTCGACGGTCCCAATCGCAGTGGGCGGCTATGCTTATGCCCCAGATGCCCTGCATACCATCACCGTCACCGTGAATAGTGAACCGGCCTATACGCAGAATTGGGCCACTAATAGTATAACCCATACCTTATGGAGCTTTGAGTGGACTCCACCGGGACAAGGTGAGTACCGCTTACAGCCAATGGTCAAGGATTGGCAGGGCAGCGACCCCCCCGTGCTCGATCACGGCACTTACTTACCCATGATCACCGCTCCCGGCCAAACTGTCACCCACCCAGAGGTCCACCGAAATGCTTATACTGACGTGAATGGTGTCTATTCTGGCAATATTTCAACCATTTATGTCGATCTGGAGCCACCGGCCATTACCATTGCGGCCGATACCTTGACGATGACTAACCAAATCGGAGTCGATACCGTGCGCTTAGCGGGCACGGTTGAAGACAATTTCACCATCCATCGCGTCGAGGTCAGCGTCGACGACGCGCCATGGCGGGCCGCTGCGGTCGACGACGACGGCCGCTGGCAAGTTCCAGTAGAGCTCCCAGGCACACCGGACAGCGAGAAGTTCAATGTCCGGGCCAGGGTCACGGACAAAGCGGGGTGGCAGACGACGACCGGCAGGCTCGTTACGGTGGATATCGTACCCCCGGCGCATGTGGATATCTCATTAGAGTATATAAATACAGCCGGAGAGACAGTGCCTACTGAATCCTACGCCACCCTCGACGATGCGGCCATGCTCAACATGACCTGGACGGGAGCGGATGATGGCAGCAAGATCGTCAGCTACCGGGTTGGTTGGAGCCAATCGCCGACCCCCAACCCAGACGAACTGGCACCCGTCCTCCTTCCCGGATCCCAGTCACAGAAGGTAAGCGAAGCGCAAACCTGGTATGGTCACGTGCAGGTGGTCGACGGCGTGGGCAACATCCGCAGCCAGACGGTGGGTCCGCTCTATGTCGATCGACCATTAACACCGGACATCGTTGATGATCTAGACTATCAGGGTTGGACCAAGGCCGTCTGTGCTCTCGAGGGTGTCGATCGCCGCCTGGAACAGACCCATCCGCACACGGCCGGCTCCGAAAGGCAGCGATTCTATGTTTCCTGGAATGAAGACGCTTTGCGAGTCTCGTGGCATGGCGCCAACTGGAATTATGATGGCGATCTGTTCCTCTATCTGGATACAAGACCGGCCGGTGCCGCCCGGCTGTTCAACCCCTACCCCGACGACCAGGAGACCATCCTCTACCTGCCGGGCAATACGCCGGACCCGGTGCCGGAGACTGCTGGGGATGGTACCTCTAAAGCGCCCCAATCCCTGACCGGCGTTCCGGTGATGGGCGCCGACCTGGTAGTGTGGGTTGAAGACGGTAGTCAAGCCACGTTATATCGTTGGGATGGCACTTCCTGGCAGTTTGAGAGCGTTCTGGACAAGGCCCATTTTCGCTTTGTCTCCGGGGGGGATGCAAGCAGGACCGATCTGCTCCTGCCCTTCAGCATGATCAGTATCGTCGATCCGGGCACGGCCGCCCTGGGTCTCCTGGCCGTAGCTACAGAAGAAGAGGCCTTGCGCATCTGGTCAACCATGCCCACGCGCAATCCGCTCAACAGCCCGCGCGTGGTCAACCCCTTGGCTGCAGGAGGGGCGAGCAATACCTTTGCCCTGGTGCGCGCCTACTTCTGGAACAGCCTGGGTGACGGACTCTGTCCTAACGGCCGGCTGAACGAGGACGGTAGTGGCCCAGCAGGGGGCGCCTTTGTCGACAGCGACCTGCAATTCTCCCTCTCCGCCGATCCGGTGGGCACGACGTACAGCTTCGTCAACGATGAGATGGCCTGGCTCTGGACACCGCTCTTCCGCTTCGAAACGGTGCCCATCGTACCCAGCAATGTGTTCGAGCACCTCGATACCGAGCACCCGCCGGTCGGTCAAGGAGAAACCATCACCTTCAGCGTCGACTACGCCAACCACGGCAGTGAAACCGCCACGGGCGTGCAGGTCGCGTTAAACGGCCAGTTCAGCCTTAGGCTGGCCGAGCAGCTCATCGAGCTGGGTGATATTCCACCCGGCGCTACTGGCACATTTACCTTTACGGGTCAGATAGACATAACCGGTCTGGAAGCGGAACTACAAGAATGGGCGGCATTGGAAGCCTTTGTCTACGACGATCGCAGCCCCCGTAGCTCTAATGTCGGACCGTGGTCTTCGGCGCCGTTGGAATGGATGTGGAGCGACCACAAGGTGGATATCGCCGCCCCCCATGCAGTCGGCATCCTGGAGCCCGTCGAGGTGATAGGAGCTGACCCGGTCATGGTGAGAGGCTATGCGTACGACGAGTCGGCTATCCCTCTCATCAACCTGGAGGTGCGCGACGGCCGTGGTGTGACAGAAATCCAATGTCCCAATGCTGTTCCGGACTATGCCAGTTGGCGCTGCCCGTGGGATCCGGGGGCCGTCACGGATGGTGATATCTTCGAACTGCGCGCGCAGGCGGTAGACGAATTCGGCCATGCCAGTGGGTGGACGGAATGGGCCATCCTGGTTGTGGATACCACGCCGCCGACCGTCAGCGTGGATCCGGGCGTAGGGGGTCAGGTCCTTGGTCCGGGATTTAAGACCTTGCGCGGCGCGCTAGCCGACAATATCGCAGCGTCTGCGGTGCGCGTCTGCCGCGCGGAGGATAATTGTAACACCGTGTCTGTGCGGTCACCGTCTGATGATCCGTCACAATCACAGGGGATTTGGTCTTATGTGCTACCATTTCCGGGTGTCACTCAAGTTGACAACCATGAACAGAGTTTGGCCGTTTACGGCATGGACGAAGTGGGCAATGTATCTTCTGAACCAGTAACGATCACCTACCGGTTGGATTACACAGCGCCGGATTTGGTGCTGACAGACGTCGCGGGAGAGATAGCGCTCCATTCGCCGGACCCAGTCGTGAAGGGTACAGTCTTGGACGGCAGTCACACAAATGTGTATGTCCACGTGACCCCACCCTCCGGCGTTGAGCACCGGGTCAAGGCCGATGTGATTGAAGATTCGTGGTCTTATACACCTTTCTGGTCTACACCGGGCGAATACAGGCTATGGGTACATGCCGTGGACGTGGTCAATAACCGCCGCACATCCGGACCTCATGAAGTAACGGTCATGGTTTCTGGTCCTTAATCCATTAAAATAATGGCGAAAATGATTTCGTATAATCCGTCAAAATAATTATGTTGGACTAAAAGTTGGGCATCCCTGACATTGAGTGCTGCTGGCGCAGCGACTAGCCAACTTTGCCGGAGCGAGCCATGTTCCAGAGGTACAGCCCGGGAGGATCGACGTTGGCTTCGGCGTCGACAACGGCGTGGATGACGGCCGGTTTGCCGGACTCTTGCGCCCTTTGCAACGCTCCCGCCAGATCAGATGCTCTTTCAACGCATTCGCCATAACAGCCCATCGCTTCGGCCACCTTATCATAGCGCACGGGGGCGTGATCATGGTGGAACCAGGGGGCGTCACGGTTAAAGACGCGCTTTTGGGCGGATTTTTCCATGCCGTATTGGTTAAACACCTTTGCCTGGAAAATGAGATCACCATATTTGATAACATTCCCCAAGGGATACTGTTTTTCCGGCGTGGTCGATATCAGCTATTATTAAATTTTACGGATAATTCGCAAGAGGTTGAACTTGACGGCCGTCACGTTGTCGTAGCCCCTCGCGATGTTCTCGTGATTCATCAAAAATAGCGATAGATTCTTACGTTGGGTACGTCGCCACCCGTGCGTTCTTGTCTTTTCTAAGTAAGCGGGGTACACGCGATTTGACTTGCTCTTTCACTTCGTCAATATCAATGGTTAATAGCTTCCGCCCCTGCATCAATACTTTTCCGTCACAGATCACAGTATCTACGTCTGAAGACTTGACAGAGTAGATCAAGTTTGCAGCTACATTGGTCTCCGGGACGAGGTGGGTACTATTCTGACGGAGCAGCGTAATATCTGCCAGCTTTCCCGGCTCAAGGCTTCCAAGTTGCTCAGCTAGCTGCACCACCTGCGCACCACCATTCAACGTAATGTCAAGCACTTCTTCCGCCGGCATAGCAGTAGCATCATCCTGTTCGTTTTTTACCAAAAGTGCCAGGAGGCGCATCTGCTCCAGGATATCCAGCGTACTATTACTCGCCGCGCCATCCGTGGCCAGGCCTACCGGAATTCCCAACTCTCTAAACTGCAATACGGCCGCGAAATCATAGGATGGGTGGCGCAGGTAGGTTTTGGGTGCCTGGGCGATACCGGTGTTTCGCCGGGATAGGATCTCAAGATCCTCAAGGGTAGGATATTTACAATGTCCCAACAACGTCGGAACATCCAAGATGCCCGTATCTTCCAGCAACTTTATAGGCGTTACACCATATTCTTTGAGGCTACGTTCGACTTGCTCGCGTCTCTCGGAAACATGGATGTGAACCCCGACATCAAGCTTCTTTGCCTGTTGGGCACAGCGCCGGAGATACTCCGGGCCGACCGTATAGGGCGCGTGGGGACCAACCCAGGTCGTTATGCGTCCATTGCCTCTACCTTGCCAATTGACAATAAACTCCTCGGATTGTTCGAGGCCTGGCAGGCCTTGGTTCTCGAAAATTGTCCAAACAAGATTGGCCCTGATGCCTGATTCTTCCACCGCCATCGCCACCTGGTCCATAAAAGAGTAACGGTCGGCTACATAGGTAATGCCATTTTCGATCATTTCGGCAATGCCAAGTAAGGCTCCCCAGTACACATCCTCCGCAGTTAAATTAGCTTCCATCAACCAGACGTAGTCGTTAAACCAACTTTCACCACGCACATCTTCCGTGCTTCCCCGGAATAATACCATTGGCGAGTGGCAATGCGTGTTGATTAGACCGGGAATCGCCAGCATGTTGCTGGCGTCTATTACTTCAACTGCCTTGTGGTCACTGCCTGGCACTATATGCACAATCCGGTTCTCCTCAATGCAGATATCTTGGGCTGCTTCAAGGGAGATCCCACTACCGTCTACTCGTAATACATTACAGTTTTTTATCAACAAATCGAACATCGTTCTCCTTCCTCTCCCTGATCTACGCTCCCCAAGCGCTTGAAGAGCGTAGATTCATGGGTTAAGTGCTGTTGGGCAAAGCGATCTACTCTAGATTTTCCAACTCGCTCTGGGCTTCCTCGGCGACTTGCTCCAGGCTGGGAACAATCGGAGCACCGGTGTTGAAGTCGCGTGCTGCTGACGTCATCGTCTGGTTGAAGAACTGGTACGCTTTTGTTACCGGCCGGCGATCAGCGTGGTCGATCAAACCTTCCATGAAAATATTGAAGGGGTACTCTTGCAACTTGGGCATTGATTCATAGACCGAAATGCGTGCCGGCATATAGCCCGTGTTCTCAATCCAGGTTGTGTGGCCTTCGGAATTGGTGAGAAAGTCAAGGAGCAACCAAGCCTCCTGCGGATGCTCGCTCTGGGAAGAGATGCCCAGTTGCCAGCCACCAGAGTTCACAGAACACTTTACGTCACAAGGTATGGGTGTAACACCGACATTCAGGTCCGGATACCGATTTTGTATGTCGATCAGTCCAAAGGGGTTGGACTGGAAAAAGGCTACCTTTCCGGTCTGGAAGATGTCAGGAATTCGTTCGACCGGGGCCAGGTTGTCGAGGGAGAGCTGAGCAAACCATTCAGCTGCATCAGCAGTTTCCTCACTGTCAAGCCAGCCATCGTAGGTTGTCGCCTCGGGATCCATGAAGCTGCCACCCTGGGCATAAATCCACGGTTGCCAGTTATAAACAGAAAGATTGTAGTTCGTCGTGAATCCCCAAACATCAATGGTGCCATCATCCGCTTCTTTTGTAACTGTTTCAAGTGCATCGTGAAAATCATCAAAGCTCCATGCCTCTTCGTAACTATTTGGTGGGGTCAGGCCTGCCTCATTAACGATATCTTCGTTATAGAGGAGCGCCTCGGTGGATTGGTGAAGCGGGACAGCCCAAACCTGGCCCTCATATTGCATGTCGTTGCGGGGACCTTCATACCAGTCGCTAAGATAATCATCAGGGAGATATTCGTCGAGCGGGATGATTGTCTCAAAAAAAGCATACCGGGGGACCTCTGTAACGTCTACCCAGAACAGATCAGGCGCGTTACCACCGGCCGTTGCCGTATCAAGTTTTGTGAAATACTCACCAAAGGGAAATCCCTCGACATTGACGTCGATCCACGGATACTCCTCCTCAAAGGCGGCAACCATTTCCAGGGTCGTCGGTTCCATAGGCGGTTGGGGAGATGCGTGCCAGTAGGTAAGCGTTACCGGCTCGTTCTCCTCAACTGCTTCTGCCTCGTCGACTACTTCCGCGTCTGTTTCCTGCTCATCCGGTGCCGCTTCTTCCTCGGGTGCTGCAGCATTCTGCCCGCATGCTACAAGGAGCAAACCGAATAACAGCAAAAAAGATAATAATAGATACAGGTATTGTTTCTTCATCTGAAATTTCTCCTTTCTTTTTGTCTTGCCTTAACAATTTCGCAGATGCCGTCGTTTGGCATATGCAGATGATAGAGTGAAATTAGTCAATGTTACCTCCGAGCGCTCTCCACAATCTCGAGAACGGCCAGCGAATCATGTTGGACAATTGCCTCTCCTATTTCCTGTAAATCTACTCGATCAAGCACCTCCTCCATCCGTTTGACAGTCCGAATACTGGCCGAAAGTGCGCGCACCGGGTCTTCTCGCTGCGGAAACTGATCCAGCGAGTACCAGCCATCATATCCAATTTCGCGTAGCCAGTATAGGAGTTCTACAAACTCAAAATAATGAACAGTGCCGACAGTCATATCCCAATCCCAATCACCATAGTTGTCGTTAAAGTGCAGGTGAAATAATTTGTCGTTCTGGTCTAGCAAAACCACCTGCTCCGCCAGGTTCTCCCAGGCGAAGAAGGCATGGCCTGTGTCAAACAGACAGCCAACGTTATCCATATCTACGTCCCGCAGCAGAAGTAACACTTTCGCAGTGGTGCCCAACAATGAATGGGTGCGCGGCTGTTTAAGTTTAGGCTCTACACACAGGCGAACTTGTGGGTTATAGCTGGCGCACTCGCGCAAACTGTCGCTCAGGTTTCGCCACAATACTCTGTAATCCACCTGGAATGGGTAATCAAAGCCATCTTGCCCCAGCCAGATATTGAGCCTGTTGGCCTTCAGCACTACCGCAGCATCCATGGCCGCTTGCACACGCTCGATTGCCCGGCGGCGGATGCCGGGATCGGGATTGCTCAGACTGCCATTTTTCCATGTGCGGTCGCCTGAGAGGGTGGGACTGACAATACTGCATTCCAGATGGTGGGCGGACAAGATCTCCCTGATTGCGATGGGCGCGCGCTCGGCAAACATATCCGGATAGTGCAGTTCGACGCCATCAAGCCCTTCTATCTGGCTTGCTTTCCGGATCTTGGTCTCTATGTCGTTATCATCGCGATAGCCGTGGGGATTGAAGCGATCGGCAGTAGGGCCAAAGGGGATCAGATTGGTGGACCATTTATGAGTCATTTTACGCCTCTCCCTGGTTGGAACCGCCCTGATAATCGACAAGCCGATCAATGAACATCTTCTTCAGGCGCGTTGCCTCAACATGCATGAGGATTTTGGCATTGGGCGTTTCCCCACGGAGGTTTGCCACATCGGTTACGGTCTGACCCTTGGTTAGTTCGTCGTGCAGGGCGATCTGGACGAAGTAGTCAGCAGCTTCAAAGAGGGACGGATCAATGCAGTAGGCTACGGAAGGCACATCATTGTACGCAACATAAGAACCTTCAGGCCAAAATCGGCCGCTTTGATAGCGTCCGGCGAGAAAAGGTGAGATCCTGACCAACATCTCAGTGGTGGCTGTTCCTGCTTGCTGTAGGCGCTCATGCTCTATGTCGGAGATGAGTACGTCGCGACAGGCGTCAAGTCCGACCTGGACAATGGATGCACCAGAACGATAGATAATAGCCGCTGCTTCCGGGTCGTACCAGAGGTTGGCAGAAGATACCTCACTGGCATTGCCATAAGTGAGGACGGCGCCGCCCATAAGGATCAACTCCTGCACGTTATCCGCCAGGGCTGGCTCAAGAGAGAAAGCGAGCGATACGTTAGTCAATGGCCCAAGGGCAACCAGCGTGATCTCACCAGGGTTGCCCATCACGTGATCAACAATGGCCTGGACAGCGTGTTTGGATTCTGCTTCTTGGGCAGGGGCTTTAAATTGGAGGCCTCCAAAAGCGTTATCACCGTGCATGTGAAAGCCGTAGGTTACGTCGCGCAGCAAAGGTTTGTTGACACCGGTATAGACAGGAATGTCATTTCGGCCGGCAATTTGAAGCAATGTGAGGGCATTGCGCGTACAGGTGTGTACATCTCCATTGCCATATGTGATGGTTAGCATCTCGACTGCAAGCTCAGGAGAAGCAAGTGCCAACAGCAATGCGGCCGCATCATCTACGCCTGGATCGGTATCAATAATTACTCTTTTAGGCATAGTTTTCTCCTTATCCCTTCAAGCCCGATGTGGCGATGCCTTGCTGATAGTAGCGTTGCAGAATAAGAAAAAGTACGATCGGTACCGTCGCCGCCAGGGCTACAGCGGCAAAGAGGAAATCCCAACTGGTCGTGTCCTGGCCGACCAGGGTGCTGATGCCGATCTGAATAACGCGCACTTCAGGTGAAGAGGTTGATATGAGCGGCCAGATAAATGCGCTCCAGGAAGCCTGAAACGAAAGCAAGGCGGTCGTGATCAAGATCGGCCAGCTCAAAGGAACGACAATACTAAAAAAGATTCGGAGCCGGCTCGCCCCGTCCACAATTGCTGACTCTTCGATTTCACGGGGGATGTTGATAAAAAACTGACGCAGAAGAAATATATTAAAGGCGTTAGCCAATCCCGGCAAGATCAGCGCCTGGTAGGTGTCAATCCAGCCAAACTGTTTGACCACCAGGTAAAGGGGCAGGGCGATTGCCTCAAAAGGAATGATCACTGTCGAGAGCACAAGCACAAAGAGCAGATCGCGCCCAGGAAACTCTAACCGCGCGAAAGCGTAGGCGGCGAGTGCATTAATCAAGCCGCCCAAAAAGACAATAGTAAGGGCAATAAAAAGAGAATTGAAGACATAACGGAGCCAGGGTGACTCAGGCGCAAAGAGGAGATCTTCAAAATTCTGTAAGGTAAAGTCCACTGGAAAAATCGTCTTCCAGGATAAGGGGTTGGTATAAGCGAATATCTCTGTAACGGGTCGGAAAGCGGAACTGAACATCCAGACAATGGGAATGATAAAGAAGAGGGACAGGAAGAAAAGTGTTGCATAGTGGAGAACCAGGTTTAAACGCTGCCGGTAACGGTAAGACATAGGTTGCCTCGTAAACTATTGCTAAAAAACGATCATGTCTCGCTGCGCATCAAGCGTAACTGAAGGAAGGCCAGGACAACCAGGACAACGGTGAAAACGGCCGCGATGGCCGATGCATAACCCAGACGGCCATAGATAAACGCCTCGCGGTATATGTAATAGATGGTTACGAGGGTGCTGTCCTGCGGGCCACCCTGAGTAATGACGTAAATGGGCGTGAATAACTTGGCGGCATAAATCGTGTTGGTCACAATGACGTAAATGGCAGGCGCTCGCAGCAGGGGCAGCGTCACGTAAAAAAAAGATTGCAAACTGTTCGCACCGTCCAGTTCGGCCGCCTCGTAGAGTGAATCGGGAATATTATGCAGCCCGGCCAGAAAGATGATCATTGAGAACCCGACCCACTTCCAACTGAGCAGCACAGCAATCGTTGGGAGGGCCATTTCGGTGCTGGTCAAGAAAGGCAGGCGCTCGAATCCTAGCCAGACGATAAAGGAATTAATCAGCCCATTTTGCGAGTCGAGCATGACCTTCCACATCGAAGAGGCCACGACCATAGAGAGCACCACCGGTAGATAGAAACTCGCGCGGAAGAAGCCAACACCGCGCAGCGGGCGGGCAACCAGTAGAGCCAGGAGCAGGGCGAGTACCGTCTGGATAGGAATTTGCCAGAGAGCATAATATACGGTGTTGACGGCTGCTGTTTGCAATTGCCCATCAGCTAAAAGGCGAGTGTAATTTTCCAGGCCGATAAACTCCCGTCGCGCCGGGTTAAGCAGCGGAAAATCAAAGAGGCTTATATAGCCGGCCAGGATAAGCGGAATGAGACCAAAGAAAAAAATCAGGATGAGTGCCGGACCGATGAAGCCATACGCGCCCATTGCCTCGCGCTGTTGTTCCGTTATTTTCCTGCGGTCAGTGTGCTTTTGATGCGTGGAGGTCGTGGCCGTATCCATTCCTACCTGCTATACACCTTTCTCATTCATAGGATTGAAGTTCATGTCAATCTCGTCCCCTTTGTTTATCTCTTCACGGAAGCGATCTTCAACCTGGCTGAGGTGGTCCTGCAATGCGACCGACGCCTTCTCAGGATCTCTGGTACATATAGCACCGAGAATGGCGGCGTGCGCCGTCACCACCTCTTCGATCCGCTCATGTGTATGGTGGCGTTTTAGATACAGAAAGCGTCGTATCCGTGCACTGACCAACTCCCAGACATCAGCCAACAGCTTGTTGCCACTAAGGTAAACCATGGCATCGTGGAAATCAGCATCATATACGAGGATCTGGCGCCGGTCGCCTTGCTCAGCTACCCGGGCCATGCCCGCTGTAATCTCTTCGAGGGTTGTGACAATCTCCTCGGTTAGATTTGTTGTGCAAAGACGCACGGCCATATCTTCCAGAACCACACGCAAATCATGCAATTCCACGACCTCATCTTTGTCAATTGTCGAGACAAATGAGCCACGGTAAGGTCGTTTATCGACCAGGCCCAGCACTTCCAATTGGCGCAATGCTTCCCGTATCGGGGCGCGACTAACGCCGAGTTGTTCGGTAAGCCTCTCCTCGACCAATTTGTCCCCTGGTTTTAAATGACCGTGGATGATAGCTTCCGTTATCTGCTGTACGACATCGCTGACCAACGATTCTTTCTGGGGAATTTTGGTAAAGACATTCTTTTTAATCATTGCAACCTTATGTTATCTTGACTATGCTGCCCTTACGATAATGTTGACAGACCATTGCGAAAATGGTAGATTGTATACAGAATACAAAACCATATTAACACAGTGACAATAGCTTGTCAATCGAGAATGGAGTATGAGCGAGGCGAGAAAATATCTGGACATCATGAGTGACGTCATTGAGCGCGAGGAATTGGTTGCTCCTTTCTGGCCGAAGGAGGGGGAAATCGTCGTCCTTGATCAGACAAAACTTCCATTCGAGCGACGGACTTTTCAGGCAGACACTGCACAGGATATGGCCGATGCCATCCGCGAGATGCGTATCCGCGGTTCCGGCGCCATTGGCTGCGCCGGCGCGATGGGCGCTTATCTGGCAGTACGTTCAGCGTCACACCGGCCGGAAAAATGGGCGGAACTGGTTCAGCCACTGCGGGCAGCACGGCCGACTGCCCTTATCCTGCTATCGGCTATCAACGAAGTGCTGAACCAGGCGCAAGATGGGGCCGATCCGGTGACCGCGGCAGCAGCAGCGGCTGTAGGTTTCTTCAAACATCAACTGGCTTCGGAAAAGGCTATCGGCAGCTATGGGGCGAAGCTGATCCCCAATGGGGCGACGGTACTCACCCATTGTCATTCCGGTGCTCTTGCCGGCGCGGGTTATGGAGGACGCGCCTTATCTATAATTCGAGGTGCGGTTGAAGCCGGCAAACAAATCAATGTTATTGCCCAGGAAACGAGACCTTACCTTCAAGGTGCGCGGATCACCACCTGGGAATTGGACAGGCTGAACATTCCTGTTACTCTGGCGACGGATAATATGGTGGGTGCTCTGATGCAAATGGGAAAGGTCGATGTCTGCGTTGTTGGCTCTGACCGCTTAGCGATTAATGGCGATCTGGTGAATAAGATCGGAACTTACCTGATCGCCCTTGCCGCGCGCGAGCATAACATCCCCTTCTACACCGCCACGACCCACTATAACGTCGATCCTGACTGTGTCACCGGCAAGGATATTCCTATAGAATTGCGTTGCTCCAAAGAGGTGCTGCTTTACCAGGGCAACCCGGTCACAATTGAAGGAATCGACGCTATTTACCCGGCTTTCGACATCACGCCGGCAGCATTGCTGAGCGGTATCGTTACAGAGGTTGGTATCTTCAGAGCACCTTACAGGAAGAAGTTGATAAAATATCTACATGAGCAAAGGGATAGGCAATGAAAGCGATTATTGGCGGTACCGGATTCTACGATCTTGACTACCTGGAAGACCCACACCCGATCCGGGTGCGTACACCCTTCGGGGGAGCAAAGTTGTACGAAGGGCATTTTCAGGGCGAGCAACTATATTTCTTGCCTCGACATGGACCGGAACACAATTACCTGGCGCACGAAGTGAACTACCGGGCCAACATCTGGGCGCTTCACACGCTCGGCGTGGAGCGCATTATCGGCACGTCGGCCGTGGGATCCTTGAATCCTGCATTGGAAGTAGGTGATCTGGTAGCCTTGGATCAATTAGTCGATTTTAGCCAGCATCGACGCCAGACCTTCAACCTTGGTTCAGTCAACTTCACCGAGCCTTACTGTCCAGATCTTTTAGCGACGGTGATTGCCCAGGCAAAAGCCGAGGGAATTCTTCTTCATCAAAAGGCGACCTATGTCTCGCTGGAAGGTCCGCGCTACGAAACGGCGGCCGAAATTCGGCTTTGGCAGCAGCTAGGCATGGACGTGGTTGGCATGACCAACGGGACGGAAGCCGCCCTGGCCCGTGAATTGGGCCTCTGTTATGCCGTCATCGCCATCGTCACCAACATGGCCGCAGGCATTGGTGGTTCCCAACCAAGCCTGGAGGCCCATCGCCAGGTAATGCAAGAAAATTCACAAAAGCTGCGCCGGCTTGCGCTGAGCACGTTCAAGGCTATCATCTCTGAGCGGGACTGCGCTTGTGCCGGCCTGGCTGCCCGTCCTGTTTAGAAAACGAGCCAATCTTGGAGGCCAATTATGGAAAACAAAAACGATACCCTACAAGATGTATGCGATGTCTGCCATCTTCTTTACCAAAGGAATCTGATTGTCTCTTCAGGGGGCAACGTCAGCCTGCGTCTGTTGGATAAGATGTATATTACCCGCACCGGGGCCTTCCTGGGCAAGATTACACCCGAGGAACTGGTAGAGGTCCAAATCAAAGATGGCCGGGTTATCGGCGCAGGCCGGCCTTCAAAGGAATTGGGCTTCCACCTGGGCATGTTACGCGCCCACCCGGAGACAGGCGCAGTGATTCATGTCCACCCGACGGCTGTCGTTGCCTATACCGTTCGCCATCCGACACCTGGACTTTTCGCCCTGCCTCCTACCAATGCAGGCTTCTACGTGCGCGCCGGGCAGATCCCGCTGCTGCCCTATTTCCACTCAGGCAGCGCAGAATTACACGCGGCCGTTACCCGGCTGGCAGCCGATTTCAAAGTGATTGCCCTGGCAAATCACGGAATAATTGTCGCCCGGCCCACCCTCCAGGAGGCGTTAAACGTTGTTGAAGAAATCGAGCAAAACTGCCAAATTTATCTGATGGCCGGAGAAAAAAGTTACTGCTTGACGCCACAACAGTGTGCTGAAATCGATGCCATGCTAGGGCGTGCCTGGCCTGAGCCTGCCTCATATGCCAACTTCTTCAACCAATTTTCTGCCCCCGAACAGCTACAGCAGCCCTGGTCGAAAGCATATCTGTCCGGAGACGGACAGGTAGCCATCCACGCTAACGAGGATTGAACTAATCCTTGAAAAGTCAGGTAGCCTACCTCTCTACTTGCCCTCGCGACAGTAGTCGCCCATTATCGCAGCGTACATTGCCGCCGTCGGCGCCAGCGAATCGACCGCTACCCACTCATCCGGAGCATGGGCGTTGCCTCCAGCCGGTCCGAAGCCGGGTAGGGTGGGGATGCCGGCTTCAATCAACATATAGCCTTCATTAGCCGGGCCGGCGCCGGCCACAGGCCAGGAACGGCCGGTAATGGCCTGACTGTGCTTTGCTGCTACCTGGACCAGCTTATGGTCGATAGGAATAGCCACGCCGGGAAGATTGTTTTTGACACTAAGGTGGATGGCCAACCCCGGCCGGCGTGCTTTCACAGCGTCAATCACCTGCCGGGTGGCGGCGATTACCGCTTTTGCATCCTGCCCTGGGAGGAGACGTATGTCGACCAAAGCCCTTGCGTGTGAGGGTACTATGCTCTCAAATTCACCGCCGGCGAAGCGCGTCCCCGGAGTGATTGTCACGCCCAGGTGCGAGAAAGCAGGATGTTCCGGGGCCGCCAGTTCCAGTTTTTCCAATGCAAGTAGAACATCGGCAAGACCGGTCACTGCATTGACTCCACCTTCACCCTGGCTCCAGATAGTGCTGCCTGTGTGCACCGCCTTTCCTTCCGCTTCCAGGAGCAAACGCAGCAGACCGCGGTGGCCAACACAAATAGTATTGCCGGCGTAGGTATAGATAGCGCCGTCTACGGGCAGTTCTCCCTGGTCGAGGAGATAGCGGACACCGTGGGGACTGCCGGCACCGGACTCCTCGTCAACTACACCGGCCAGGATCAGGCGTACTTGATGTGGGTCCAATAACTCTTGGTCGCGGGCCAAAGCCAGCGCGTAGAGGCCGCAGGCGATGCCAGCCTTGTTGTCGGCTGCACCCCGGCCGATAAGGCGGCCGTCGCGGATGACGGCGGCAAAAGGCGGCGTTGACCAGGCATCGGGATCATTGGCCGCCACGGTATCCATGTGACCAATGAGGGCAAAGCCGCCGCGGGTTCCCGTGCCCCATTGCACCAGTATGTTCGGCCGATCATGGACGTCGGCTACCAGCCGGGTGGGTAGATGCAAGTGATCAGCTTCGACCGCAATGCGATGGGCGAGAACCACCTCATTATTAACGCCGTTGACCGACGGGATGCGCACCAGATCTTGCAAAAAAGAGAGCAACTGATCTTCATATGCCTGTGCTGCTGTTAGTAAGGGATGGGGGGACTGAGCGAGTGACATTGCCCCTACTTGCTCCGGCGTAGGCCTGGATACCAGAGGCGTTTATCCGCCGCATTTTTCTCCTGGTCCATCCTATGCAATAGAATCGCTGCCCGGTTGGCAGCTCTGACAGCGCGGTCGATGCCCGTGTATTCGATTTTGTTCGTAACGCGGTTGGCGACGACAGCGAAGATGGCGCCGGCCCGGCTGCCATAGAGGGAAGAAACAGTATAAAGTGCGGCGCTTTCCATCTCGAAGTTTAGCACGCCGGCTGCTTGCAGATCCTTGATCAGCACCTGGGCGTGAGAGGGAAAGTAGCCTTGCAGGCCCGGCCGACTTTGCCCAAGATACCAGGAATCAGTGGAAGCGGTGACCCCGAAGTGGTAGCGAAAACCCAGCTCCTCACAGGCCTGGATCAAGGCCAGTACGGATTCCGGGTGCGCCGCCGCAGGGTATTCGTCGCGCACATATGCTTTGCTGGCACCATCAAGACGAACCGCTGCCGAAGCAATAATCAAGTCACCAGTGTCGATCTCAGGCTGGATACTCCCGGTCGAACCGACGCGCAAAAAGGTATGGGCGCCCATACGCACCAACGACTCCACAACCGTGGCCATAGCGGGATTGCCAATGCCGGTAGAGATAGCGCTTATGGCGATGCCGTCTATGGTGCCGGTGTGCGTGACAAATTCGCGATTGTGACTGATTTCCCTGGCAGTATCCCACTGATCGGAGATGAGAGCCACGCGCCCGGGATCACCCGGAAGAAGCACTGTGGAGGCGATGTCCTGCGGCCCGACCCCGAGATGATAATTTTTACCTTCCTCTGTAAAGGGATTCTCTGCTGATTCAAATGCGCCTGCCATCATTTTGTCCTCCAATCAATGCGATTTGATTGTCAAATTTGCGATGTTTGACAGCGGTTAGAGCTATATGTATACTGTATACAATTTATCATAAATGACCTTCTGAAGCAACAAATTTCTGCTTCCCGATAGGAAAAAGGGGGTATTTTGCCAACGGATATTATCAGAGTCGACACCAATTCGCTTTACACAAGACCACACCTATCAAGATGAATATGCCTGTTAAAGATCCGCTGTTGCTGGGTATCGACATCGGTGGCACCGGGTGTAAGGTCGCCGTCTATAGCCTGGACGGCAAGATGCTGGGAGAAGGGTATTCGGAGTATGGTCTACTGAGCAACGCACCCGGTCAGGCTGAGCAAGACGCGAACCAATGGTGGCTCGCCGCTCAGGTATCGGTACGGCAGGCGCTGTCTACGGTCGAAGCAGAGCGGGTGCGCGCTGTCGGCGTCGGCTGCACCAATGGCTTTGTACCTGTAGACAGCAACGGAAAACCTTTGCACACGGCGATTATGTTATGGGATCAGCGGGCAGTTAAGGAGGTGGACCATCTTTGCCAGGTGCTGGGGCGCTCGGAGATCGAGCGGGTGTCTGGGAATCCGGCTGCGCCAGGTGCTTACGGCTTGCCCACCATTCAATGGCTGAAAGAAAACCGGCCTGCACTTTTTGAAGCCACCCATAAATTCCTGGTGCCCGGTGGATTTATTGTTACCAAGTTGACGGGTAATTTCACCATTGATTTCTCACGAGCCTGCACGACCCAACTGTTTGACATTCGCAAGCTGGCATGGCATGAGCCTTTTTTTGATAAATTGAGAATACCTCTGCAGAAGATGCCTGATCTTCTGCCCTCAACGGCCGTGGCTGGCACTGTTACCAGGGAAGCTGCGGCGCTGACGGGACTGCCCGCAGGCATCCCGGTCGCGGCCGGGGTGACCGATACCATTGGCGCAGATATTGGCGCTAACTGTATGACGCCGGGTAAGACATTGATCATCATGGGTACGGCGGCACGGGTGACCATGATCATGGAAGAGCCCACCTTCGATTTGCGCTTCATGAACTTTGCCTCGGTGGAGCCGGGGCGCTGGGTGGGCCTGGGGGCTATCAATGGCGTTGGTTCCGTTCTGAGCTGGCTGCGCGATGTGGTCGCCGTCACGGAGCGGGAGCAGGCAGAGCTAAGTGGGGAAGATGTCTATGAGTTGATCACCGCTCGCGCCGCGGACGCACCGGTAGGCGCAGAAGGCTTGATGCTGCTACCTTATCTGGCCGGGGAGCGGACCCCAATTTGGGATCCCCACGCGCGCGGCTTACTCTTTGGCTTAACCCTCAGTCACGACCTTCCCCATCTCTACCGGGCTTTCCTGGAAGGACCGGCCTTTGCTATCCGTCAAGCAGTGGAAATTATCGCTGCCAAGGAGGACCCAAAACTGCAATCGATCACTATCGGTGGAGCCGCCGCCAGAAGTGATACCTGGAATCGCATCATTGCCTCGGTACTTGGCCGGCCGTTAACGGTCCTCAGCGGCACCCATGTGGAGGTGCTAGGTGCTGCTGTGATTGGTGGTGTGGCCGCCGGGCTTTTTGCGGATCTGCAACGTGGGATGGAACGGGTGGCGCAGCCGACGACCCGGGTTGAACCAGATGCGGCGTGGCACCCAATTTACGATGAATTGTACCGGTTCTATGTAGACCTTTATCCCCATGTCAAGGGGCTTTATAGCCGACTAAACCAGATCCAATAACAACGATCCTTTCATCAAACTAAATATTAATGGGAAGAAAGGGTTGGTAAACATATCAACTCTGTGGGAAAATAACGCCAAAGATTACCTTTTCCTTTCACACTTGTAAAACATGGCTGTTATTGGTTACACTTGCGTCAGTGCTAGTAAAATGTTCTGAAAAAGCAGAAGCATCTGTAATTAGATGGAGACCCCAAACACAATTTGAGTATTAGTAAAGGAGTGTAGCAATGGCTCAAAGACCAGAAATTACCGGGAGAGAAATCTTGCCCATCCCTGACATCCCTGCGAGGGGGAAGGTGGCGCTCGACGCGCGAAATGCTGAATTTCCGTCAATCAAGCCCCTGCGACCACCGCAAGGGGCACCTAATGTCGTGATCGTCCTCATCGACGATATGGGTTTTGGATGTCCAAGCGCTAATGGCGGGCCAGTCAACATGCCGGCCATGGAGAAAATCGCCGAACATGGCCTGCAGTTCAGCCGTTTTCATACGACGGCGCTTTGCGCGCCCACGCGCCAAGCACTTCTGACCGGCCGCAATCACCATTCAGCGGAGATGGGCTCGATAACCGAGACGGCTACGAGTGCGCCGGGGCAGACCAGCGTGCGTCCCAACAGTGTGGCTACTATCGCTGAAATGCTGCGCCTCAACGGATACAGTACCGGTGCTGCCGGTAAAATGCACCAGACGCCGGTCTGGGAAGTAAGCATATCGGGTCCTTTTGACCGCTGGCCTACCGGGGATGGATTTGAGAAATTCTATGGTTTCGTCGGCGGCGAGACGAACCAATGGGCGCCAACCCTCTTTCAGGGGACTTCGCCCGTCGAACCCTGGGGAACGGCCGAAGAAGGATACCACTTCTCTGAGGATATGGTGGATAAGGCCATCGCCTGGCTGAAGGGAATCCACGTCATGACACCTGATAAACCTTTCTTCCTGTACACATCCTTTGGCGCCACGCACGCGCCACACCATGTTTCGCCGGAGTGGGTTGAGAAGTACAAGGGTAAGTTTGATAAGGGCTGGGATGCAGTGCGCGAAGAAACCTTGGCCAATATGAAGGCCAAAGGCATTGTGCCTGAAGATACCCAATTAACAGACCGTCCTGATGGCGTGCGGCCCTGGAATGAACTCAATGAAACTGAGAAGACAGTATATGCGCGGCTCATGGAAGTGTATGCCGGCTTCGCCGAGCATACCGATGCCCAGGTGCAGCGGCTCATTGATACACTTGAGGAACTTGGTGAATTTGACAACACGGTTTTCTTCTACATCGCCGGCGACAATGGCGCCAGTGCCGAAGGTGGCCTGGATGGGACCTTTAATGAGCTTATGGCTCTTAATGGGATTCCCCAGGAGCTGGATGATGTTCTGGCCAGGCTGGATGATTTAGGTTCTCCGAAGGCTTTCAATCACTACCCTGTCGGCTGGGCACACGCCATGAACGCGCCTTACCAGTGGACCAAACAAGTGGCGTCGCACTTTGGCGGTACGCGCAACGGCTGCGCTGTCAGCTGGCCAAACGGTATCGAAGCACGCGGCGAGATCCGGCATCAGTTCCACCATGTGATCGATGTCGTACCCACGCTTCTGGAAGCGTCCGGCCTACCACAGCCCTATATGGTAAACGGCATTGCCCAGAAGCCGATTGAAGGGGTGAGCATGGTCTACACCTTCAATGATGCCGAGGCTGAAGATAGGCATGTGACGCAGTATTTCGAGATGTTTGGCAACCGGGGTATTTATCATGAGGGGTGGACGGCCGTGACCCGCCACAGCACGCCGTGGTTGCTGACAGAGATGCCATCCTTTGATGAGGATGATTGGGAGTTGTATGATACAAACAAGGATTGGAGCCAGGCCAACGACCTGTCCCAAGAGATGCCGGAAAAGCTGCGCGAGTTGCAGCGGCTGTTCCTGGTGGAAGCGGCTAAGTATAATGTCTTCCCGCTCGATGATCGCCGATCAGAGCGCTTTGACGCTTCGATTGCCGGGCGGCCTGATTTGCCGGCCGGGCGCAAAACAATGACTTTCTACCCCGGCATGACGCACCTGACAGAAAACACCGTTTTGAATGTCAAGAATCGCTCCCATACGATTACAGCAGAAGTTGAGATTCCTGACGGTGGGGCGAACGGGGTGCTCATCGCTCAGGGCGGCCGATTCGCCGGCTGGTCACTCTATGTCAAAGACGGCGCTCCGAAGTACGTGCACAACTGGTTCGACTCCGACTATTATTATGTCGGCGGTGAAAGCAAGCTACCTACGGGCACGGTAAATATACGTTACCACTTCACTTTTGAAGGGAATGCACCTGGCGGCGGAGGCACAGGTGAACTCTACGTCAACGACGAAAAAGTGGCTGAAGGTAAGATCGATAAGACCGTGCCATTCATCTTTTCGGCTGATGAGACCCTTGATATTGGTGGCGACATGGCGTTGCCCGTAACCGATGACTATCCTGAAGGCGCGAGCAATCAGTTCTCCGGCAAGATTCACTGGGTGCGCATCGATCTTGAGGAGGATGATGTATCCCACCTCGAGCCGGAAGAACAAAAATATCATCGACTCCTGGCACGGCAGTAGCTAGAGATTTTGTCGACCGTTGTCAAGGGGAAAAGACCCTTTAGAAAAGTCGTAGAGCTTTAGCCAACTTTCCCGGAGCGGGCCATATTCCAAAGATAAAGGCCTGGGGGGTTGACGTTGGCTTCGGCATCGACGACGGCGTGGATGACGGCCGGTTTGCCGGACTCTTGCGCCCTTTGCAATGCTCCTGATAAATCAGATGCTCTTTCAACGCATTCGCCATAACAGCCCATCGCTTCGGCCACCTTGTCATAGCGTACGGGGGCGTGATCATGGTGGAACCAGGGAGCGTCACGGTTAAAGACGCGCTTTTGGGCGGATTTTTCCATGCCGTAGGCGCCATCCACAGCAACGATGATAATGATCGGTAATTTGAGGCGCGCGGCCGTTTCTAATTCCTGCATGTTGAAGCCAAAGGCGCTGTCACCGGATACGCAGTACACCGGCCGATCAGGAGCCGCTAATTTAGCTCCAATGGCGTAGGGCAATCCAGTCCCCAGGTAACCCATATTGGCTGTATAGAGCACAGACCCTGGGGTTTTGGGCACGATGTAATGCATGGACCACATGACCGTGTTGCCGCCATCCAGGGCTAGAATGGCATCATCAGGGAAAAACTCATTACAAACATTGAGGATCTGGCCAGTGAGCATCGGCCGGCGATCCATATCGACAATATCATTTTGCAAATCTTGCCACCACTGCTCGCGGAACATTTGTAGTTCGGCAAGGCGTTGGTCAGCCTGTTTAGCTTCTCCTAACCCTTTAACCGCTGCCAACAATTGGTCTAAAACGACCGGGGCATCACCAATCAAGGGCACATCAACGGGGCGGTTGAGGCCGATATTGGCCGGGTTGGTGTCGATCTGAATAGTTGGCTGTTCGGCGGGATCGCCCCATAATGGTGGACGACCCCACATGGCCAGCTCGCCGAAACGGGTGCCGATCCCCAGGATGAGATCCGCCTGAACATGGGTCATGTAAGCGGCCATGCACAGTGGGGGAAAGGCCAGATCGTGATCTTCGGGAATGATGCCGCGGGCACTGGCGTTAAAGGTGACTGGTGCCTGGAGGTATTCAGCCAGTTCAAGAATTTGTGGACCGGCGCCTGAGCGATTGGCGCCGTTGCCGGCATGAATGTTGACCATACCGGCTTCGACCAGCATTTCGGCCGCGCGTTGAATCTCATCCGGATCGGCCCGGCCGCCCTTTATGACTCTTGTGCGTTCTCTAGGCCACATAGCCACACTT
>JANQGC010000126.1 GCA_028277515.1 Anaerolineae bacterium | reverse complement strand
TGCGCTTTTATGCTCTGGAAGGCTTGATTTCAGCCTTTGAGAATGGTGAAGTTGTTTACTCTTATGATAATTTCCCCTTCTCGGAAGCTGAACGATTGGCTAATGATCCGGCCTATGACGTCGATGTTAACATCATCCCACTTGTCTACTGGATTGGATTCAATCTCAATGAAGAGCCATACGACGATGTACGGGTTCGCCAGGCCATTGCCTATGCTATCGACCGCGAGGACATTAGCGAACGGGTCTTCCTTGGTTACTTGCCCCCTACATACGGTACGATGCCCAAAGGTTGGCACTACGCTGGAGATATGGACATCGGCTATGATCCGGAGAAAGCAAAAGCTTTGTTAGATGAGGCAGGCCTCACCCCAGATGATGACGGTGTACGTTTTGAAACCACCTTGACGACTGCAGCGGTCATGAGCTTCCCGGAAGTCTTCGCCGTTATCCAGCAAAACCTGAAAGATATTGGCGTTGAAACCGAAATCGAAACGATGGACTGGGCTGGTTATGTTCAAAAAGCTATTGAGCAGCGCGATTATTCTATTGGTTCAGGTGGTGGCTTTGCAGGCCCGGATCCGGCCGCATTCGAGCCGTTTGTTGCAACGGACGGTTATCGTAACATGATGGACTACAGCAATCCGCGTATAGACGAACTGTTCGCCCTGGCACGCTCGACATCTGACCGTGAAGAACGGGCCGGGTACTATGAAGAGGTCCAAGAGATCCTCCTGGAAGATATGCCCCGCGTGACCTTCCTGGATGGCGTCTCGGCCTTTCCAACCTGGTCTACAGTCGAGAAACCATACTTTGCTGACGAGTTGATAGGTATGCCCAGTAATATGGAATACTCGTTCCTATATACCTATTTGAATGAAGAAGAATAGCCTTGGTGCTTTCTTAGTTTAGTAGACCATAAGTCGTGGTGGAATCACCACGACTTATGGTCTGTTTTTGAAACTATCCTAGCTACCCGACAGTTTAAAAATAGGACGCGGACAAGAGCAGATTTACGCCGATAAAAATAAAAAATTCAGTGTCATCAGCGTCAATCAGCGTCCAATTATTCTTCTCTTTGTAAAAGTGTCGGGTTACTATAAATTATCGACTGATTAGACTCCCAAAACCCTATGAGTATTTACGACACACGATTGGCTAAAGTACGACAAGAAATGGTAAGGCAGGGCGTAGAATTACTGATTCTAACGCCCTCACCCTACATGCAATATGTCAGCGGCATTCAATCCCATCCTTTCTTTAGCCTCCTAAGAGGACCCGGAGATTGGCTTAGCAGTTTATGGATCAAGCCGGAAGGCGAACCGATTCTGATCTTACACTGGATGGTCTATCGCTTGTTAGCCGGCAATCCGCATGGCATCACACCAATCACCAACAATATTCGTGTGATCGAACATGGTACCTCTACCAACGACTTGTTACAAGAACTAGTGGGCGATCATCAAAATGGAGCCGTCGCATTGGCTGACCGCAGTTGGGCTTGTTTGTTTGAGGCTGTGCGCTTGAAGCTACGGCCGGATACGCCTGTTTTGTTCGCCTCGCAGTTAATGGACAGCTTGTTGGCAATTAAGGATGAAGCAGCCCTTGACAAGTTGCGCCGCGCATGTGCCATCACGGACAAAATGTATGGAGCCGTTCTCCGACAGATTCGCGCCGGCATGACGGAACGAGACATTATTTTAGAAATAGAGTATCAGTTTCGCCAGAACGGTGCTGATGGAACATCTTTTCCTGCAAGCGTGGTTTTCGGCCGTCCTGATGATGGCCGTCCCGCAAAGACGCCAAAGCAGTTGCAGGCCGGCGACTCAATCATGTTTGATGTGGGATGTTCTTTCGATGGCTACTGTTCCGATTTCGGCCGATCAGCATTTGTTGGTGAGCCGCCGGCCAAATATTTAAAGCTGCATCAAACAGTCTTGCAGGCTCAGCGCGCCGGCATGGACGCCATGAAATCTGGGGAAGCCACATGTGAATCCATTGTGCCTGCCGTTCAAAACGTTCTGGCTGAGGCAGGCTACCCGCCATCAATTCCCCAGGTAGGTCATGCTATTGGTCTAACAGTCCATGAGAACCCCCTCTTGCTGCTAGGCGACAATACCATTATTCGGCCGGGCATGACCTTTACAGTAGAGCCTACAGTTCGCGTGCCGAATTGGTACACCAACCGCGTTGAGGACATTGTACTCGTGACCGATGAAGGCGTTGAATACCTGACAATGTATCCGAGAGATTTACACATCATTGACTAAATCTTTATCTTCAAGGAAAAAGTCACCATTAACCCTTCAAGGACATCAACATGAAAGCAGCTTTTGACATTGCCGGCCTGCATGTTCCGTCCGGGGAACTCGTATTTGGCGAATTTCCCGTGGGGCAATGGCGTGGCGGACTCCCAGCGATGTCTCCTATCATGGTACTGAATGGCGTTGATGACGGACCTGTATTGTGGCTTGATGCCTGTATCCATGGCAATGAAGTTCTCGGTATTGAAGTTATCCGCAGAATCATACGTGAGAAGGTGGCGGCAGAGGAGCTTCGCGGCGCGATTGTGGCTGTACCCGTCGTCAATCCCTTCGCATTTCACTCCGGCCAACGTGGTACTCCCCTGGTGCAAGATGTTATGGACATAACGGACGTCCATGGTGTGTTCCCCGGTAATGCTGAAGGTACACTCAACGACCGGCTGGCACATCGGATCTTCACAGAAATGATGCGCTGTGATTACATCATCAATTTACATCAAAACACAGCTCCGGCCACTCCTTTTACGGGTGTTGCAACTTGTCCTGACCCGGAGGTTCAGCGACAATCGGTGGCAATGGCAAAAGCTTTCGGTCTTCCTCTTACTGAAATGAAGGTGGGAGGGACCGCAACTTCACCTGTTGCACCGGCCGGTTGGCCTACGATTGCGACCCAGTCCGCAGGCAAACCAACCTTCATTGTCGAACTGCCGCCGACAGGTTACTTTCATGAACCTTCTATAAAGATTGGTGTTTTGGGTATACTTAATGTTTTACGCCATTTGAGAATGATCCCAGGTGATGTCCAGCCACTGCCGGATCTGCCGGTTCCGCCAGGAATATATGGTCGGAGGTTAATTGTCTCCAATAGTGGCGGACTGATTCATTTTCAAAAGCAAGCGAGCGACTGGATCGGCCGGGGTGAGACTCTAGCCCTTATTCGAAATATCTATGGCGACTTGCTAGAAACTGTATCGGCACCAACAGACGGCTATATTCGCACGCTATTATTTGGCCCTCATAACGAAGCCATTTACGAGGGAGACGTTATAGCCTCCCTGCTCGTGGTCGATCCCGAAGCGACATACTTCTCGAACAAGGTAGGAATAAGAGGATAAATTTTGCAACCACAAGAATATAAACTCTATATTAATGGCGAGTGGGTGAACGGCGCATCGGGAGAGAGGCTGGCGACGGTGAATCCGGCCACGGAAGACATTCTGGCATTTGTGCCCCGGGGGAATGCAGAAGATGTCGATGCCGCTGTGACATCCGCCCGGGCGGCATTCAAAGGCGCCTGGTCCAAATACGCCCCAAAAGAGCGTGCAAATCTTCTTTTTCAGATATCCCATTTAATGCGCGAACATGCAGAGGAATTGGCTGAGCTTGAAACCTTGGATCAGGGCAAACCGCTCCAGTTGGCTCGCAACGAAGTGCTGGGCGCCGCGCGGTATTTCGAGTTTTATGCGGGTGCGGCAGACAAATTCTATGGTGAAACGATTCCTCTTGGACCAGATTATCTGGACTTCACCCTGCGTGAGCCGCTGGGAGTAACAGCCCATATTGTGCCCTGGAACATGCCGCTCAATATACTTGCGCGCAGCGTTGCGCCGGCATTAGCCTTAGGGAATACGGCCGTCGTCAAACCAGCCGAACAGACGCCATTGACGGCGCTCAAACTGGCCGAGTTTTTTGCTGAGCTAGAGGTGCCGGGCGGTGTTTTCAATGTGGTGACCGGTTATGGTACGGAGGTCGGGGCACCATTGAGCAGCCATCCTGACATTGATGGCATAACATTTACTGGCTCGGTTGCGACCGGGCGGCAAATCATGAAAGCGGCCGCCGAGCATATTAAACCGGTGGTGTTGGAGTTGGGGGGAAAGTCGCCTCACATCATTTTTGCCGATGGTGACCTGGATTTAGCTGTGGCCGAAGCGGCCAAAGGGATTTACACCAACTCTGGCCAAATCTGTTCCTCCGGCTCACGCTTGCTTGTCGAGCAGGAAATCAAAGAACCATTCCTGGAAAAGTTTATCAATCACACCAAAACCCTGCGAATCGGGCATGGCTTGGAAGAACCGGATTTGGGTCCCCTTAACTCTAAAGTACACCATGAGCGCGTGTCGAGATACATCCAATTGGGTTCCAAAGAAGGGGCGTCTCTTGTTTATGGGGGGTCGGCACCTGAGCATTTACCGAAGGGTTACTTCATGATGCCAACTATCTTTGATGAGGTTGTTCCGCAAATGTCCATAGCCCAGGAAGAGATCTTTGGACCTGTGATCACTGTGACCTCCTTTGACAGCGAAGAAGAAGCCTTATCCATTGGTAATGACGTGCGTTATGGACTGGTAGCCGGCATCTTCACGAATGACATTAATAGGGCTTTGCGATTGGCTAAAGGATTGCAGGCCGGTCAAATCTACATCAATGAATACTATGCCGGTGGTGAAGAAACGCCGTTTGGGGGCGTCAAACAAAGCGGATTCGGCCGTGAAAAAGGGCTGGAAGCACTGTACTCTTACTCACGAGTTAAGAATGTCGCCATCCGCCTGCGTTAGATAAATACTTGGCCTAAAAAACTTCCTTAAGGGAGAAATCACCTTGATCAAACAAATCGAGCAGTAATTTATACATTCCTTTTATCATACGCTACAGAGTTATTTAAAATCCCTCTCCTCGCCTCAATCGGCACATTCAACTAATTCTCTCGCGGTGGGAGGGGGCAACTGTAGCCCTCGTTGTAGGCACAGATGGGTTGTAGGTTCAGATATGCACAAGGGCATTTACGATTGTGGCTCATCTTCCAAAATCACAAAATTATCAATTTAATTGATTCACCATAAGCAAGATTTATATTAACCTCACGAAGTCTCAGACGCACCTGATTTCATTTATTCATGAACGTTGGCAGGATATATGAAATCGTAATTAAACTGCACCTTTCTCCCCCTCAGATTTTCAAGAGAGGTACTTCAAATTATTGCGTATCTTGACTCCCCATTTTGGGGATAAGCAAATCTTGTTATAATTATTTCTTATATTATAAATTTTATTTATAAATCCTTGGTTTGCTTATATGACAAATACGATGCAGGGAATAGGCTTTAAGATAAGTAAATTTCGTGAAACTAAAGGTCTAACACAAGAAGCTTTGGGAAATAAAGTTGGACTCACACAACCAGCTATTTGCCAAATTGAAAAGGGGAAACGGGCCCATCTAAATTTTCAACACCTTGAAAATATCGCCCTTGCTCTAGAAATTGATGTATGGGATTTGTTTCAAGTACCAGTTACAGAATCCAGGAATAGCGATCAAGGTGCCAGCCTGTTTTTTTCCTCAAAATCACTAAGAAATGCACTAACTAGTTTGTCAAGCTTATCGCCGAATCAGCAGGATAAAGTAGGCCAAATTCTTCAAAGCATACTTGAACTGCCATAAAACCAATGATGCGGGTATACTTTTGAACTACATGTTTAACCGTTTGAACTTCCAATACAAAGGAAGATACCAATGAGATCTGTACTTCACCATCTGGATGACATTCACGAAGAAATCCGACAAGTTTATTTGGCTTATGACTATCCCTGGGTAATAGGATACTCTGGTGGAAAGGATAGCACTGCAACCTTACAACTTTGTTGGTACGCTCTTAAAGAACTGCCTCCTGAAAAACTAACAAAGCCAGTATACGTTATATCCACCGATACAAAAGTTGAGACACCCGTCATTGTTGATCGGATCGATAAGAACATTCGCTTAATAAATGAAGCAGGACAAACTCAAAATATGAACCTGTCGGCACATAAGCTGTCGCCCATACTTGACGATACATTTTGGGTTAATCTTCTGGGACGTGGTTATCCGACTCCAAACAGTATTTTCCGATGGTGTACAGAACGGCTCAAGATCAATCCCTCTAATCGTTTTATATTAGATAAGGTATCCGAGTTTGGAGAAGTAATTTTGATACTTGGAAGCCGTCGCGGCGAAAGTGCTACACGAGATCAGGTTCTAAATGTCTATAAAATGAACGGCACAAAATTGGCTCGTCATGGACAATTACCAGGTGCTTGGGTGTTTATGCCCATTGAGAATTTTACAACGGATGATGTTTGGACATATCTGTTACAAGTGAAATCTCCTTGGGGCGGAGATAATTTGCAACTTTCTTCATTATATAGATCTGCACAAGATGGTGAATGTCCACTGGTAGTCGATGATTCTACTGCTTCCTGTGGAAACTCTCGTTTTGGTTGTTGGGTATGTACTGTTGTAAACAAAGACAAATCAATGGAGGCCATGATTGATTCAGGAGAGGATTGGATGATTCCACTTCTTGACTATAGAGATTGGTTAGCTTCGACACAAGATCCGGCCGTGAAACCAATGCAACGGGAGTTTAAAGGGCGCAACGGCCGAATAAAAATTACCAACACAGGTAAGCTACGTTATCGGACTTATACTCTAGCCTTTTCAAGAACAATGGTACGCCGACTTTTAGAGGTTCAGACAGAAATACAAGCAGAGAAACCTGATTTTCAGCTTATTAGTTTGGCAGAACTGCGAGAAATCCGACGACTGTGGCTAACAGAGAGACAAGATTGGGAGGATTCCTTACCCAACATCTATGAAGAAATTACAGGCGATCCAGTAGATTGGGAAAGGAACGACATTGCCATGCCTGGTCAGATGGAAGCTGAATTATTAGATGAACTTGCTACCGAGCACAATATCCCTGTTAACCTTGTCCAAAAATTAATCGATGCTGAATGGCAACATTACGGCATGGGCCGTCGAGCAACTATTCATAAGAATATTCAAAAGATTTTCAAGGAAGATTGGCGATCATGGGATGAAGTTCAGACAGAGATGGAACGACGTAGCCAATCTGTTGGAGCAAGCGAATGATCATCCAAGAGATCAGTTTGCACAATTTCGGGATTTACGGTGGGGATTTCACGTTTGAATTAACGCCATCTTCGGCCGATAATTACAATCGGCCGTTGATTATATTTCGGGGTAAAAACGGTGTTGGTAAAAGCACACTGGTTGAGGCTATCAGACTTTGTTTGCATGGCCCTCTTACACTTGGCAGTCGGGTTAGCCAACGCGAATATGAGGCATTTCTTGAAAGAAGAATACATCGCCCGATGGAAAATGCCGAACTGACAAACGAAGCCTATGTACAAGTGTCATTCAACTACGTTTCTATTGGCCGCCACCAACAATATATCGTAAAACGAAGATGGAAACGTCACGGTACAAACATCAAAGGCGATCTGAATATTTGGCGTGATGGCACCCATATTGAAGCGTCAACCGAAGAAATGGAACACCTATTGCGCGAACTCGTTCCGCCTGGCATCACTGACATATTTTTCTTTGATGGAGAGAAAATTGCTACATTGGCCGAATCTGATGATGAGAGCAATCTGTTATTAGCTGAAACCATCAAAAATTTACTTGGCCTACATTTTGTCGAACAGCTCGATAGAGATCTTGATGTTTATTTAACTCGCCAGGATGATATCCGCTATCTGCAATCGTACCAGAGTGAACTTGAATTATTGCGAGAAGAAGAAGACCAGTTAAGAACCCAATTATCTGAAATTAGAGTTATGTTAGGGGATTGTTCACGACAGCTAGCATCAAAGAAAAAAGAGATAACAATCCAGGAACAGAGAATAGCAGGTGAAGGTGGAGCTTTTGCTCAAAATGAAAGGAAACGTGTCATTGAGCAACAAAGGCTAAATGAAGCAATATCCTCACAAACCCAACAAATTCTTGATCTGTGTCGTGGAGTATTGCCATTTTCCATAGTTCCTAAACTTCTGGTGTCTTTGCATAATCGGCTTGAACATGAAGCGGACTATCAAAGCTGGTCAGCATCACAAAATATATTAAATGATCTGGCTTCAAAAATCGAGACAGCAGCTAAACATGAATCATATTGGACAGGTGTGACTTCTTTACCTGATGAGAAAGGCCAGAGTTCTCATTTGAGGCAGATTGAGAAATTACTTCTTCCTTATCGAACACCTCCAATTGAAGAATCTGAAGTCATCCATCGCGTTTCTACTAAAAAACGCAATCAACTATTAAGTTGGATTAATGAGGCTACTGAGGAAGTTCCTCGCCAATTAGTTTCTGCACTTCATCGTTTAGATGACCTTCAATCCCAATTACGAGACATTGAAGATGATCTGGCAAAAGTTCCAGTAAACCAAGTCCTTGAACCATTATTAATTGACTTACGCCAACTGGAACGCGAGGTGGGACGGTTGGAAGCCGAACATGAACGACTTTCGGCCGAAAACAGTCGATTGCTTTTTCATCTTGAACGTATTGCTGGCAGTAAAAGGCGTGTGAGCCAGCAGATAGCCGATTCGAACGCAGATGACGGTCGCCTTAAAATGGCCGCACGAACCAAACTTTTGTTGGCAAAATATCAACAAAAACTAACACAAAAAAAGTTGAGCGAGCTTAGCAGCCTATTAACAAAGCGGTTCAATCAATTATGTCGTAAACGTGCATTTATTGAGCGAACGGAAATTAATCCTAATGATTTTAGTATCACCTTATTTCGTGCTAGTCAACCTTTTCCAAGTTCCCAACTCTCTGCTGGAGAACAGCAGTTGTTTGCCATAGCAACGCTTTGGGCATTACATGAAGTATCGGGACGGCCGTTTCCTGTCATTATTGATACGCCTCTAAGTCGTCTAGATGAAGAACACAGACATAGTATGCTTTCTGAGTTCTTCCCACAGGTAGCACACCAGGTTGTAATCCTAGCAACTGACCTTGAGATTGATAACAAGGCGTTTGAATTTATTGCACCAGTCGTATCCCATGCATATTGGCTTCATGATCATGTGGAATCAGGTACAGCACAAGTTCAAAACCAACCAATGGCTAGACAGAACTCCATGATTTCAATAGAGGAGGTTGACATCCATGCAACTTAGCGAAATGCACTTTACGGAAGATGCCTCACGAAAATTGAGCCACATGAAAGGACGAACTGGCTTAACCCCCAATTTGCTAGCCCGAATTGGATTCTGCTTATCGCTAAACGAGCCTGATCCCCCTATCCCGGCTGACTATGAAGGGACGGGTCATATCAACATCAAACGACATGTTTTAACTGGTCAATACGATCCTCTATTTATCGCTTTGCTGAAAGAAAGCTGCCATTTGCACGGATTGAGTTTAGATGAAGAGGGATTAGCAGCCCTTTTTAAGGCTCACATGAATAGAGGCGTTTTACTCCTCAACAAGCAATTCAAATCACTCGACCGCTTGCTATATTTTCTGCCCAAAGAAGCTCGCTTCATTGAGGAACCCACTTTTGTCTGAATATATTTACCTCGATCACAATGCGACAACCCCCGTCGACCAGCGGGTATTGGCTGAAATGTTACCCTATTTCACAGATGTTTATGGCAACGCAGCTAGCAACGACCATGAGTTCGGACTGGAAGCAAAAAAAGCAGTGGATAAGGCTCGGGCTGAGATTGCCAAGACTATCAATGCCCGACCCGATGAGATCATTTTCACTAGCGGAGCGACCGAGTCTGATAACATCGCCCTTTTTGGCGTTGCCCAAAAATATGCTCATAAAGGCGACCAAATCATCACTTGTGTGACAGAGCACAAGGCAATTCTCGATTGTTGTCAACAACTAGAGGAACAAGGCTTTACCATAATCTATTTGCCCGTTGATGAATTCGGTCGCATAAACCCCAAAGATGTCCAACAAGCCATAACACCACGTACAATTTTGATTTCCCTAATGGCAGCTAATAACGAAATTGGCACGTTAGCACCATTGGAGGAAATCGGACAAATTGCGGCCGAACATGGCGTGTTGTTCCATACAGACGCGGCCCAAGCCTTAGGCCATATTCCCTTGGATGTGCAGAAAATGAACATTCATATCATGTCAATGTCGGCCCACAAAGTTTATGGCCCCAAGGGAATCGGCGCTTTGTATCGGCGTCGAAGTAATCCTCGTGTTCAACTGGAACCTGTTATATATGGGGGCGGGCATGAACGTGGGTTACGATCCGGCACGTTAAATGTTCCTGGTATTGTTGGTTTTGGCAAAGCGGTTCAACTAGCTCGACAAGAGATGCGCACCGAAGACAAGAAATTTCGGGCATGGACCCAGCACATATTGGCGCGCTTGGAGCACGATTTAGGTCAGGTAGCCCAAAATGGTCATCCCGTTAACAAGCTCCCCCACACCCTTAATATTAGTATTGAAGGCATCGAAAGTCGGGCTTTTATTGTGCAATTAAAAGATGTAGCGATTGCAACTGGTTCAGCCTGTACATCGGCTAAAGTCGAGCCATCACACGTGATTGAGGCGCTTGGTTTCGGAACTGAGCGAGCCCATAGTGCCATTCGGATTAGCGTCGGTCGTTCTAATTCGGATGAGCAGATTGATTTGGCAATCGATAAAATAGTTGAAGCCGTCCGTGAATTGCGTTCAATTAGAACGTTAATTGTTACTTGAGTAGGAGGCAAGATGGCTGTTTATTTTCATGGGAATTTTGGTCTAAATCGAGAACGACTAGCCGGGTTATTGAAATATGGATTAGAAAATCCAGAGTTAAAGGACAAAGATTTAGCTCGACCTTTTGGTTATGGAGCGCCCTATTCACAACGATACCGCAATTGGCTGTATCGAGTTGGCATTACTAAACTGGGTTTGCCATTAAAACTAACTCCAATGGGTACAATCGTTTATGAACATGATCCTGAATTGAAATCATTAGTCACGCAATGGTTCATGCATTGGGAATTGACGAGTGATCCTAAGCGAGCCGAAACATGGCATTTCTTTTACCATACTTACTTGCCCCAACACAAAATATTTACGCAGAATCAATTATTTTCGGCATTGATGAGTTACCTGAGTGAAGAGCATAGTAAGCAACATTTTGGCCCTAATAGCACAATGTTGCCAGGAATAACACGAAAAATACTTGAGTGCTACACTGAAGATTATGCGTTGGGAAAGCTTGGTATAATCCAAAAAGATAGAAATCAGTTTCTTAAAGGTGATCCAAATATTTTTGGGAGTTGGCGTTCACCCAAGCAACTAATTAGAGAGTATGTTTGAGAAACCAATTTTTTTGATTTAAACTTCTATATTATCTTGAGTTAATAAGTAACCTGTCTATCCTAGACTCTGCCCAGCCGATCAACCTATCTTTTAAAGAATTGGAAAGCGATATCCTATTTAAACTCTCTACTCCCAGTAAACGACACCGATCTAAAAAAAGGCCCTGAACTGCTGTAGCACATCGTTTAAATTCTTTTTCTGTAAGTACGAACGGGGTAGAAAAAGACTTTACTGGATAACTCTTGAAATGGATTATGTCTTTCCATTTTGCCAAATCGGGTGTGTGTAATTTCAAGTTCCAATTACTTCCACTAGCACACTGCATCATGTAGATAGGAATGCCTAACCAATTATCTGGATATGCCTTATAGCAAACAATGTCCAACCCAAGTTCCTTTGCATATGGTTCATCCCAGGTATCAAGATCGCCCAAATCTTCACCCAATCGTTCTGCCACCTCATTTGCAGTTTCTCGGAGTTGAATCGCATTACTTCTAGCCCAACCAGTTCTATATACTTCCCAATATTCGAATTGGGCCCTAAATGATGCTTCTGAAAGAAGTTCAAATAATTCGCCTTGCTCAAGATAACTATCCTCTACCCACCAATCATAATATGGGGCTAATGATAGCAACAAACAGAAAGTATATGCGGGATAACTGCGCCAATTATCCAACCGTTGAATTCGTAATTTATTAACTTGAATTGCCGATTCTTTTCCAAAACAATGTATTCTTCTCCTAATTTCCATCCAGGCATTTTTTATGCCTTCGAGTGCAAAATCCTGTTTTGTATATCTTTCCTCTTCGATAAGTACATCCACTACATCAATTTGAGACAAAACAGATTCAAGATCATTAAAGAGAAGGCTTGCCTCAATCCAATCACAAAAAAGGTTCAACTTTAAATTATGTTTTGTTACAGATTTTGCAAAGCCTTTTGTTGGTAACGCAATCATTAAGACGCTTCCTGAGAAAATTTATCAAATAACTCTTGCTTTATCATTGAAAAATTATTTAATAAGGTGAGGACATCAATTCCCAAACGTTTCACCTGTGCTCTAACTAAAGGGGATTCCCGGTGATGTTGTACACGTGATAAAGCTTCTTCTACATTGTCCGCCGCCTGCTGAATAAAACGAGCAATTTCTTCTTCATCTCCACCTGCCAATTGATAAGCATGCTCGATATTTGGGTTCTTGGTGCGTTTCATGTAGCTAATTGCTTCTTCGCTTTCGAGCACTTTACCAAATTTCGATACCTGATCCGTGTTGTTTATTACAGGTGCGCTTTTACTATCACCATACAACCATTTTGCAAAACTGACCAAATTCTCCATATGACTATGAGGTACAAATGTATTGATAATATGAGGATCAGCGTCGATATTGATGTCTAGATATTTTTTCCCACCAACTGTATCAAGGGACATATAAAGAATTGTGAAGCTTTGTTCAGCGCGCCTCTTATCATAATCCTTAACGCTTTCTTCAATTTGTAGTAAAACTCGATAGGCAATGTAATGACGTCGGACCGCAGGGGTTGTGCTACCAATCTGCCTCATGACTTGTTCATATGTCATTCCTTGCTCATCAATTAGTTTTGCGATGAAGTATGCTTTTTCATCTGCATCCCACTGTTTAATTCCAGTAACATGCCTGAACCCTAAAAATGCTTGAACATCCTCTCTAGACTCTACTAAAATATATGGCACTTTCGTAAATAAGTCGGAAGGAGGCTCAGCGCTTTCACTAATTTCCTTCCATTTTCTCGAGAGGGGTTCTCCATTATAGGCTTTAAAGAGATATTTTAGGGCAGCAAGACGACGATTTCCTTCAATTACAACGAGTCTCATTTCACCATACAGCATTTCTTCTGCCACCAATAGGGCCTCATGCAACCAGAACCCATTGTTTTCTAAAAATGAATGAGCCAGTTCATCAAGCTTCCAATCGGAAACCATATCAAGAATTTCATCCTGAGGAACATCCTGCCCCAAATTGTGCCTTCCCACTCTTGGATTCAGTGGATCAAGATATAGTTGATCAATAGAAGCAAATTGTAGATTCATATCCATTTCATTCACCTCACAATTTGTATGGAGTCTTAAAAACTACGTTTTCTAGAAAGATATTTAAAGGTCCTTTGCTGTCTATTTGATTCTTAAGTAAGTTCATGAGGATTACCTATCTATAAGAACTCATTCGTATCAAAATTGTTGCTTAATTCAGGAAGTCTGTGTTCCGAATCAGTTCAATAAGATTAATAAGGGGCTGCCCTCTCTGTTCCAACAAATACACCTTTAAATCGTAAATACCACTATGTGCATATTCCTCAGCAATTCGTAAGACATCTCCTGTATTTGACAATACGTGCACATCACCAGTATTGGCAATGGCTATAGCTTTTAAGATTGCCAGATCATTTTCATTAAATACACTTTGTCGTATATCAGATTTTCCTCCAGAGGGTAGTTTTGATCGCCTACCAGCTTGAAAGCCAAGACAAGTCGCTAGCATAAAAACATCTTTATTTGACCTAAATGGCGAAAGTTCTGGTTGTGTATCACCTTCAGCCCTTAGTTGGCGATAAATATCGATCACCGATTCATCAATCAATACACGCTCTTTGCGATTACTATCCATTTCATTCATTTGGAAACTTTCTCTATCTTAGTGCAGCTAGTCATTCGATCAAAGTTGAGCCGATACTCTTCGCCGATGTAAAGTTGCAAGTTGTCTTGGGCAACGCCGTGTAATTCTTCATCGGTTACAAACAAAACCAGTTGATCCGCCAGAACCGGCAGCCTTTGGGTGATGCTGTTCCGATGTTGAGATGAGAGCCTACCAAACGGTGTATCCATTACCAGTGGCGCTTCTTCTTCACTTACTTGGCCCATTGCTGCGATAAAGGATAAACTTAACACTTGCCGTTCGCCTGCTGATAGCTCAGGTCTAGCCGGTTTTCCATAACGATCTATAACCTCAAGATTAAAATCAGAACCAAGTTCAACATTCTGAAAATGGCTTTCTTTCCAAACTAACTCCTTAAAGATCTCTTTTGTTTTCATCTCAATGCGCTGACGCATATCATCGGCGAAGGCTTGATACATTTCATTAATCGCATCGGCTGACTGCTGAGCCAGTTCCAGCTTCTTACTGAGCAATTGTTGATATTCCTCTTGTTTCTCTGCTTTGGCAATGTCTTTTTCAAGGTCTCTCAACTCTTTGGTTAATCTATCCATATCTCGAGATAGCGCACCACTATCAAGATTATATCCATCAATATCCTCGCGAAATTCTTGTCGTTGTTGTTCTAGTCGGCTGATCTCTTCAACTGGTGAACCTTCCAATTGTCGCGTGATATCATCTAACTCTGCTCGATTTGATTCTATGATATGGATGAGTTCAGTACGCCGTTGCATCTCATTATTAATTTCATCTAATCTTTCGGGCACAACTGTATTTAAGGTTTGCAGGAAAGCATTTGTGTTAAGAATGTCATCCTCAATTGAGCCAGGAATGCGACTTTCCAACAATTGCAGCAGGTGTTGGTGTTCTGGACTATGCTCTGCAAAGGGACGACCGCAAATGCACACCATCTCAGCTAATAAATCCTGCACAAACTGTTGTCGAATGCCACTTGGGATTTCCCCCTTTTCTCTTTTAATCTCCAAAATTTCAATAGCACGGTCAATAGCCAGCATAGCAAAGGCTGCTGGTGTGGTAGTTGCGATGGTAGCCAGCTTGTTAACAACAGATTTTAGTTCTGATTGTCTTTGTTCAATCTCTTGATCGATTCTGTCTCGTCGCTCTTGCAAGCTCTTGGCATCTTGAATATCGCGCAAACGTTCATCAATTTCTGCGATCTTCTTCTCAGCTAATTTTTTTTCTTCTGCTAGTTCCTGTTGGCGGTGCTCCGCTTTTTCTTGCGCTTCGATGATCTTCTCTTCCCGTTCGATAAGTTCGCGTAATTTACCTTCTGATGCTTGTTTTAATTGACGACGATATTCTTTAGCTGAGGTTGTTAAATGCCGATGAGACCTCTCCAAAATCTCGATATTTAACACAAGATAGATTGCGTCCTTTACTTGAGTAGCCGCTTCAGGCTTGGCAAAATTATCAATCTTTTCGCCATCAAACAAAAAATATTCACGTACATTTGCTGGTAGAATGGCATTCATTGTCCCAAATGGATTAGGTACTCTTTCAGCCTGACCATCTGTGCCAGTTCGCATCATCATAAATTTATCCAAATTGGGGAATTTAACGGTTGAGTCACTTTGCTTAATGCCGGTCAAAGAGCGGCGAACCTGGTAACGCCAACCATCATGAATAAATTTAACATCCACAAGTGTTTCGATTTCATCGCCAACTTGGGCTTGCTGTACAGCCTCCTTGCTCATCAACTCGCCTACATTATCGATTATCTTTATTTCATCTTTGCCTGTACCAACATTTTTACCGTATAGACACCAATTTAAAGCTAGGAACAAAGAAGTTTTCCCAGCTCCATTGATTCCGTGAATAAGGGTGACATTTCGCTGTGGATGGGTTGCTAATCTGACCCGTTGTTTTCCATAATATTGACGAAAATTTTGTAAAGTCACAAGCTCAAGTTTCATAGCTATTTATTTTTCAGAATCCTGTCGATCTAACTCTTGTTGAGCAACACGAGTAATAATCTCATCAATCTCCTCGTAAATCCCTCGTGGGTTCTTCATTGTAATTTTGTGTTGTTCTTTTTCAGTAACTTCATTGATAATTTGGCGAATGGGTGTCTCGTAACTTGTAAAAAGCTGCCTTATGCGTTCCTTGACCATAGATATTCCCCTCTTTAAAAATCCATCAAACCATAGTGTTTAGCGATTTCCCAAATAACATCAATGGCCTGATGCTTGTTTTGGGCGACATTGGCAAATTCTTTGAATCGTTGCAATTCTCGACGGATAATGCTGCGCTCGGCTTGAAATGAAGGCGAGTCAGAAGATTGCATATTAGGTGGAACAGCGATTAAATCATGAATAATTGAAAATTCCTTGTTCGGATACTTACGAAGTATTCGGCCGCGTCTTTGGATAAATTCGCGCGGATTTCCGGTACTAGCCAGAAAAAAAGCTGTTCGTGTACTAGGAACATCTACTCCCTCATCAAGACACTTCATTGCTACTAGAGCTTGTAAATCACCATTCGCAAAATCAGTTAGAAGTTGTTGGCGTTCCTGCGGATTTTCTTCGGCCGTAAAACGATGGACCAATAACCCTTTATCCCAACCAAGCAAGCTAACCACTTCATCAATTTGTTTAGGCGCACAATAAAATAGGGTGTGTTCTATATTATCTTGTTGATCGACTAAATCAGATAAAGCTTCGAGTTTATTTTCGGCCGTATTGAGAAGTCTTGCACGCTTGATAAGCAACATCTTGAGCGCATCTTGAATCTCTTCATTCTTCCCGCCCATAAGTTTAGCAATCCTAATGGACAACTCTTCATATTGTTCCATTTCCAAGTCGGTTAAAGGTACCAGATAGGGATAATAATAATAAGGTGTAAGGCTGACGCCAATTGCTTGCTCAAGCGTAAACTTGTAAACAGTTTCACCAAAATAAGCGCGTAAAGCTTCTGTTCCTTCGTCGTCAAACCAACGGTCTGGCGTAGCCGATAGAGCCAGTCGATATGAAATATGAAAAGGATAACTTTGACGACTGCGCTCTGCCCCTAAATGGTGTGCCTCATCTGCCAAAATTAACGCTGGGCCTGTGAGCCGCGCAATACTGCCTTGAAACTGAGGGCTGATAAAAGTCGTGTGAGTAGTTACAACGGTAATGAAGTTGCGAAATCCACCATTGTATTCGATTATCTGATGATTCAGGTCATCAACCCACTTTGCTTTACTTTGATAAGCTAGGATGGATCGGTAGCCAAATGGTTTGGATTCTTCCTTCCATTGATCAACCAAATGCTGGTATGGGACACTGATAATTACTGCTAATCTCGATTCCCGTTCAAACAAACGGGCAGATGCTGCCAGGGCTGTAATAGTCTTGCCTGTCCCAGTAGCCATTTCAAACAGACCTTGGCATTGGTTGGCAAACCAGGCATTTATTGCCTCATCTTGATAATCACGAAGCTTGATATTATCAGGAATTGTAGGATGAATTGGTTTGTAAATAGATCGTGTCTCTTTTAATTGCTGGATATTTATCCAATCAGGTTCTGAATAAGGTCGATCACTCTTTCGTAATTGAAGAATTTTTGCTCGAGCTGCCTCTGGCAACTCAAAAACTCGCACATTTGGATCATCATTTTGCCATAATCTTTCAAATCGTTGAACATCAGCATTAACTAATGATTCATAGGCTGGTTCCCATGAACGAAAAATCTTTATTGATTCGTAATTTCGAGTCCCTTGTACACTTTCATTGTAGGAACCATTGAAGGAAACTTGATTTCCAATATCATCCGTAAAAATCCCAAACTTATCGTGGAAATCGCCACCTGCTAGCTTGCTAACTGGCAGAGCCAACTTGAATGTGAGAATTCCATCTGCAACCATCCAAGCTAAAGCAGATAGGGTGTCAGTTTCCAGTGTTCGTTCTAAATCTTGAATACTTCTGGATAAAGAGGCAAGTAGAATTGGATCGTTACGGGCTGAATCACCCGTTTGTAAGGCTCCCCAATCGGCTGGATCTAATATTGGACTGGTAACCCATCGAGCATGGCCACCATTCTCGGCAAAGTTAAACATACCTTTACTTGTAATTCGCAACCATCCAGAACTAAAGTAGCCAACTCCACGATCATATTGGATTGATGAAGATAAGGCAGGAATGAAGAAATCAGCTATCAGGTCGGCCGAAGAAGTATCTAACACGACAGGGATTTCAAGTTCTGTAAGTGGCAATTTCTGGATCCAATGCCGAACATACCGGGCAAGATTGTTTGCAGTTACGCAAATTTATGAAAACTATTTTATACTTTATTCCCTCTTTTGAGAAGCAATAAATTAAGGCTTCTCATTCATCCCAAGTTGATGCTGAACTCTGTGACACAGAAGATATTCCTTTTCCAAATAAAAAAGTTTAAGAATCGATTCTGTGGTATCACAGATAGTAGATTAGGACAATTCGTTACAAAAATAAAGTCCTCAATTCAGTTAGAAAACTCAATCTTCTTAGCCTATTGAAAGTTACCCAAAAGCTCTTGCGTCATCTAAATTTTTCATGCTGACATGCATATAGTGATTCACTTATTAGGGAAAAAGAGGATGATTTATGGCTCGGAATCAAGTTACCTCTATTGATGTCGCCAAACTGGCCGGTGTTTCCCAACCGACTGTTTTGCGTGTCCTTGATCCAGAATCACCCATATCACCCAGCTCCAGGGCTAAGGTCCCGGACACGGCAACAGAACTTGGCTACACACCTAATGTCATTGCTCGTAGTCTGAAATCGCGCAACACAAACATCGTCGGCATTATCATGGCCAACCCCACTTCCAGTTTTTTCTATACCTGTGTCTTAGAACGCTTCACTCATCGGCTGGCAAGCCATGGGTACTCCAACTGTATACGTGAAAAAGGGGCTTATACATATAATGAACTGGTCAAACGCACATGGACCTACAAACAACAAACCAAAGGCGACGTCCAAATCTCAACAAGAACATACAAGATTTGATTATCTGACTGGCCAAAGAAAATCCCCGATCGGGATAAAAAATGTCGTTTCAATAAGCTAAAAAGAGCTTGTTTCCCCAACAAAAAACCCAGATGCTTGATCTGGGCTTTCTTCGTTTCGCCATTCGCCTGGCATTCTGCTATCCGGCATCTTTCAATAACGAAAGGCTATCGTAATTTCGGCAATTTCTCCCGGTGATCCAATCTTCACTATAATTTCTAGATGTCCGATTCGAGTGCTTTGGGGGGTAAGATTGCACTCGGGTCCGGCATAACAGTTTATGCACCATATGAGTAATTCCCACAAATTAGGGTTTATTGAGTTGAAAGGTATGCCCCCTCTTCATATAATACGCTACTTCGGTCAAATTTGGTTTACCTGCGACATAATTGGGCTAGGACAGCCACTGGACAGCGCCATTGCATGTTCTGCCGGCCTGGTCCAGGCATCTCAACGAGGTGCTGGACCACCAGTACAAGGATGATAACAATGTTATACAATAAGCCTCGATTTGCCCTATCCGTATTGCTGATCACCATTTTTTTTGCATGGCTAATTAGTTCTGGCGTTATGTTTGCCGATGATTCGGCACAAAACGAACTGCAAGATATTTGGTCACTGGTTCAAAATTCGGGCGCCTATCGCTTCAATGCAGAGGTCAATCAAATAAGAACGCCTCAGGCTTCTACAGCCAATGCCGGGCGAAAAGACCTGACCACTACTCTCTACATGGAGGGCGAGACGGATCTGCATGCCGAATCATTGCACCTGACGCTATGGTCCAAAGGTGGCAGCTTACTCGTTCCGGAAAGCGGTATGGAGATCAAGGTTGATGGCGAGAGAGCGCTGGCAAAGAAGGGATCAGGTGCCTGGGAGGAGATCGACGACTTCACGGGCCTCTTCGCACCCGAAGGTGACTTCATGGCTTACGGGCAAGCGGCAGAAAATGTCGTACGCCACGAAACCGAAGTGCTAAGCACAGCCATTGGTAACATCCCAATCACGCGCTATACCTTTGACATCGACGGGCAACGCTATGCCGAGCAGATGCGCGAACAGATGATTGAACAGGCACGTAAAGAAGGGCTGCCCGCAGGTGTTAATATAGAGTTACCACGCATCTATGCCGATATGAACGGGCAGGGTGAATTGTGGTTAGGTCCGGATGGGCTGCCCCTGCGGCAGATGTTCAGCCTGCAATTTCCCCCGGATGCCTACAACTATGCGTCGGCCGCCGAGATTCAGGTTGACTTCTTTGATTTTGCACAGCCATCTGTTGGATTTGGACCCGCACAATGGCCGCACCTGGTAGGTCAAGTGGGAACGGCCGTTACCAATCCCAACACCATTCTAACCCTCCTCACCATTACATTGGCTCTTTTGTTCGTCTGGCTGCTGCTGAAACGTTCCAAAACAGTTTATGCCTCTGTCGCCCTTACTATTACGACTGCCATGATAATCACGCCCCTGCTGACAGTCCAGCGACTTGATGCCTACAGCGAACGTCAAGCCGGCAAACAAGATGCCCAGGATGCGCACCAGGAAGAAATTGAAGCCAGGGAAGCGCTGGAATTACAACAGGCAACCCCCGATTTCAGCCCTCATACTGACCCACTGACCCAGGCTCGAGAAGCGAAAGAAGAGCAAACCTTACAAAATGACCTGGGTGATAGTGAACCGGCAAGCAAATATTATGATCCGCTCTGTGAAAACGACCCTGCCGGTGATGAAGACGGTGACGGACTTACAAACATCTCCGAATGTTTGGTCGGCACCTTGCTTGATGAAGCCGACTCTGATCAGGATGGCGTCAATGACGCCGACGAAGTGCAAGGCTTCAAGTATGACAATCAGACCTGGTACACGGACCCAACTAATGCCGACACCAATTCAGATGGCATAGGCGACGGTAAGGAATGGCACCTGGATAATGACGGCAACCAGATACCTGATGACACCGACGGTGATGGCCATCCCGACATATGGGATGACGACAATGATGGTGACGGTGTAAGGGACAGCCTGGACCTATCACCTTACTACAGTTCGCAAAACAGCGATGCCTTTAATGGCAGTAATCCATTTAAGCTGACTATTGACAACCTGCAGCAATCGGAACTGGTTCGGGTGGAATACCAGATTCGCCCGACCGATGCCAATAATCTTTGGTACAGTCAAAGCGTCCTCGATTGGCCCGTTGGCGATCAGCAAGGCCAGATTCAAGACGTTGACGGTGCAACTTTCTATGATCTTGACAATTCCATCAACCCCTGGCCGAATGACAATGGCGACATGCGCCTGGTCCCGATGCTGGAGATCACCATACCGGCCGATTCTGCCAATCTACCGCCATCTGAAACCTGTACCCTTTCTGATGGCACCATCACGACCTGCTACCCGATTCTTGAACAATTTGGAATCTCAATCCAGCAACTAGACGCCGACACCCTGCTGGCCTATGTACCCATCCAGCTTGTCAACGATAGTATTGGCGATGCTAATGTCGCCTTTTACGCGCGCATGTTCTATCAGGCTTCCGGCAGTTGGACCGAGGCTCACGAATCGCGCCTGGTCTGGGTTGTCCAGATGCTCAACGATATCTGCGGATACCCGGCCGATCCACCCGCTGACTACCCGTCGAATGCTGCCTGGCCGCCCGACCCGGATAATCCACCAAGCGGCTGGAGTGGTGACTGGCCCGGCCAATACAGCCTTTTTCAGGATGGCATATGCCAATTCTATGCGTCCAAGAATGATTTACAGGTGATACAGACCTATGATGATGAATGGTTCTTCACCGGTTTGCACGTCATGGAAGAACACGAAGCCGACTTTGCGCTGATATATGAAGATCCGCAGGTGACCAGCAGCGTTGAGGCCGGTTACGATAAGCCCTTCTATATGGATTCGCTCTATGGTCTGCTCTATGGTCTTGATAGTTCTTTTCTTGCCGGCCGTGATTGCGATACTACTGATAGCAATGGGGACTGCCAGGGTAACGGCCAGCTTGATATAACCGTCGACACGATCGGGGATCGCTTCAACCATTCCACAAACAGCTACGATGCGCAGGATTCGGAATACTGGGGATTACCAAACGTGTTCGGTGTCGTTAAAAATGGGGTTGAACGCCAACCCGGTGATGCCTACGATAATTACGCAGCCATCAATTCTTATGACGCTTATGACCTGGGTGTGATGGACACGACCATCACCCAAACTCAAAAACTTCTGGACAACACCTTCACCACAGCCTGGTCGGAAAGCGAGCCGATAACACCCACAATCATGCTGGCCTCCCAGCATCTCTTCCGTGATCTCAACCTGGACACAATGGCCGGCGGTAATCCTAACCTGAGTTGGAGCGGAAGCAGTTTGACCATGGACCTGCCGCAAAGTGGCGACAACAAAATCGAACTCAATACCATGGCTTCAGTTAAATGGACGCCCTATACCTACGATCCAACAGATGGTTGGGCTGCGGCGCAAATTGATGAATATTATGACGCTCTAACGAAACACCTGGGCAGTGCTTTTAGTGAAATTTCTGATCCTACGGAAGCAGAGACGCAGCAGCAGATGGCCCAGTACCTTTACATGGCCATCTACAACGGAGACAATGTGATCGTGCAGCGGGACAATACTATTATCTCATACGATTATCAGCAGCCCGATGAGCCGATCTATCTCAGCCTATTTCAGTCAAATCTTGTCAAATACACGGCTACAGTCGTGAATATATATTTCACATTTGATGCCGAATTGGCAGTCATTGCCGAATCATTTCCGGAAGAAGTAGGTGTTTCAGTCTTAATCAGCCAATATTTGGAACAAAACATCCTATCAAAACTTACACAAGCTGTCGGTATTGGTGCATTGGTCTTTGGTGTCCTGTTTCTAGCTGTACTCGCCGCTGATTTTATCGTCAACTACATTCTTCACGATGCCAATACACCCTTGGGAATTGGGTTAAACGATACCATCCATATTTCAGTCATCCTTTTCTCAGTAGTAAAGTTGGTTCAAACCGTTCGGACCGTCATAAAGCTGGCTACTGCCCTTACAGAAATTGACGAATCGGTGAGTATCGGATCTGCACTTATTTCTACGCTTTCCTCTGGAGTATCCTTGATCAAAGCTTCCAATATCGTTGCCGTTGTAGGACTGATTATCTCAGTGGGTATCGCAGTTGGAATGTTTGTATACGCCTGGGCGACCGGCGCAGTTTCGCCTGGCAGCATCGCCTTTAATGAGTTAATCGCCCAAACAATCGCTGCCATTATTATTGCCATGGTTCTGTTTGTCCTTTCATTAAGCGTAATCGGGGCCATTCTCGTCAGTATTCTGGCGCTCATCGATACAATTTTGGCCTTAGCCGGCTCGAAATTCACCATTACGGGCTGGTTTACAAAGGCAATAGCCGGCGTCATTTACCAATATAATCTTGATACGTCGCAAGACATGACATCGGGGCAGATCGGTGTCACATTGGGCAATCCTGATTTAGGAATGATCGCCGGCAATGGTCTGAAGCAGACGCTACCGTTAACGACTACCTTGCAACAGATCCGCACAAACAGTACCGATCGCCTGGCATCAAACAGCCTCATTTATGACCTGTCTATCGAAATTAAGAATCTTTCTACGTCTACCGGTGCCCGGGCTGACGAATGGGATATTACCGAATATATCTCCCAGCCTAGGCCATTGTACCAGGCTGTTGTTGTCGATGATTTAGCGGTGCAAACAACGTTGGCGGCCGGAGTCAACCAATCAGTCCCCCTATACCTGAACTCTGCTTATGCCTTGCGTGGCGAATCTTGTTGGGTCGGTTTTTGCAGCAGCAAGACCGTGTCCGGCAACAGCTCAGACAGCCTGGGAGATATTGTCGTTTTCGACGTGTTACCGGCAACATTGGAAGGCCTGGTAGATGTAGCCAATTGGGGAGATGTTCATTTCCTTGATGCGGACGGTGACGGCATGCTTTCCGTCAGCGATGGCGGGCTTGATCCTAACGACAGCACTTGGGATATCGATGACGATATGCTCAGCGATGCCTACGAGATCAATATCAGCAGTTTATCTGTTGCTCAGGGTGGGATTTCACTAGACCCAAAGATTGCCGACACGGATGAAGACGGCATTGGAGACTATGCTGAATTGCGCAACGGAACGGATCCGGGCAGTCGTGATAGCGACGGGGACGGCCTGTTGGACCCCCTGGAAACGCCCCTGATCAATAAAAACAGCAAGTTGGTTTACAACAGCGCCGGCGGCTGGCTTATCCCCTATGCCTACAATTCCAGCAGCCAAAGCACGCTGGATACACATGTCTGGAGCAACCCGCTTAGTATTGATTTTGACAATGATGGCATGTCTGACTTGTTTGAGCAGTCGCAGACCACTTTGGACAGCGATCCGTGGGCTGATCCCAACGATCCGACAGTTTTTAACCCGCAAGTCTGGAATGAAAGCCCGGTCGCTTTATTTGTTGAAGACGACACCAGCGATGGTTTCATTCTGCCAGGTGCGAACGTCAACTATAAAACGAGCACAACAAACAATTTGAGCAATGGACAGGAGCTTGTCGGAGAGCTAACGCTTGACCTGCCTGATGGGGTCAGCGGATCTCCTTTGTCACAAGATATTGACATTGCCAGCGGTGAAAGCGACTCATTGATTAGTACCATCCAATTTAACAATGCTCCAGCGGACGAATATGTCTTTTCAAGTTCAATGAACTTGACCGATTTTGACGAAACGGCATGGGCCTGGGATCCTGATAATCCTGCCACCATTCCAGCCCAATTTGGTACCGTCCAAGACGTGACGGTTCTGCCTGTCTTTGGCTGGGATGGGACGTTCCTGATGATAACGAGGGAAAGCAAATCAGATCAAACAGTAGGCGTGATTGACAGCATCAACGCCTATTTGTTGGCATCAGACGGATCCTTGTTGGAGTATGAACAGTTACAGCAGGTAGAGGGTGAAACCTGGACACGCCCCGCTCTGGCCTGCAATGATGAAGGCGTCTGCCTAGTTGCCTGGGGTCAATCGTGGAAGGAGGAGGGGGGCCTATGGTTCACGCGTCTTGACGGCTCAATCAAGAATGGCAGTGAAGTGAAAGAGGCAGCAAATGCCAATACCGGAACGGCCGTTTCTGTTGCTTCCGACGGCAGCGATTTCATGCTCTCTTTCTTCAATGGCTCTGACATAACTGTCAAGACGGTGCCCAGTGTCGGCCAGGCAGGTGAGGCGTTGCCAGTGGAAAATGTCTCCGGCAGCAATCGAGCGGCGGCCATTGCCTGGGATGGCGAACAATATGCGCTGATTTGGACGGCCGACGGGGCGCTGACCCGCTTGGGTGTGGCCGGCGATGGCACGATTGGCGATGAATCTCCTATCGGTTCAGGCAGCGGCTGGCCGCAAAAGGATGACACCGACCGCGCCCCAGCGCTGGCCTATGATGCGATAAGCGGCCGTACCTTGCTGGCCTATCGCGATGATTCGGGCAATA
>JANQGC010000116.1 GCA_028277515.1 Anaerolineae bacterium | reverse complement strand
ACTTGTTTTCTATTTATTCAGCAGATCAGCCTGGTATGGGATGTTGGTGACAGAATAAACAGAAAACAAGTATTATGTGAGTAAACTACACAGATTACTTGTAGGCTAGTGATAATACACTTAATCGGGCACTAAAGGCACAAGTACATGTACAGTAAGGGGGTGTTTACATGAGAAAACTTGCACTGGCGGGAGTCTCATACCGGGATGACTTTTTGATTTTAAAATAATTTTCTAAATATTGTTTATGCAATCGATTGCATTTTATATTTTAAACTGTTGCTTGTCAAGCCTTTTTATGTGAAAAGAATAGGCAATTAGAATATGGATTGTCTTTGTTTTGGTTTAAAATTTCATAGAAAAGGGTAGTATATGCACAAATGAAATCACACACATTAGCACAAGATCTTCGCCAATTATCGGCCGATCCAAAGGCACACGCTGAAAAAGCCATTTCCTATCTTAACCGGAAAAAGCGTCGCGATGTGCAGCTTGCAGCTTTAAAAGCCCTGTTGGAATTACCCTCGATAGAAGCACATCAGCCTTTGCTCGACCTATACAATTATTATGCCAAAAATGGGCCAAAACGGGATGCCGGGGCTTATATGCGCCGGGCGATATTGGACGCTTTACGGCCGATCGCCACTCCGGAGGACGTCCCACTTTTGCTTGAAGCAGTCGACACCTTTGAATTCCTGCCCCCCTCTTTCAATGAAGATGCCAACCTGCTGCGGTCCGGGGCATTACTTACCCTCAACGACCTGGATGATGAGCCGGCGTCTTATCACGCGGCGCGATTGTTGGTGAATGAATATACAGAGGCCATGTCGGGCGAACCGGCATTGACGGCCGCTCGCGTTCTACACAGCCAGGGTCAATATTTGCCGATTTTTCATTTTATTATGAATCCTAACGCCGACCTTCCTGACGTGATATCTGAAGGCTTGCGCTGCCTTACTACGCTGCCCGTGGAGATGATTCCGGTGCTCATTGCCCGGCATGGTGAAAGCCAACAGGCAGCGGTACGCGTTGGACTTTATGATTTGCTGATCAAACACGACTGCGGCCCTCAGGCGCTTGATTTTTTGGCTGGGGTCTTGATTTCGGAAAGCGATCTCGATGTGTTTCGCTACCTGGCAATCGCTCTTCTATCCTCACGCCGGCCGGGTCTGCTGTCACTGGTTAACCAGGCAATCTCTCTTGAGGGAAACACAAACCGACTGGCCATTCTGCTAGAAACGGCCGAACTTTTTGCCGGCGACCCTGATGTTGATGCCCTGGCGGCGAAATTGCGTGAGAAAGTGAGCGCTTAAGTCGTCAATAAATAAATAATAACTAATAAGTTAATAATTCCAGAAAGTCGGCGGTTTCCGCACCATTTCCAGCAATCATTTTCGGAAATGAACACCACGGACTGTTGGCTTATCTATTTTTATGGGAGAAATAACATGGAAAAAATACTTGAACCCTGGCCCTGGTATGTAACCGGCCCTCTTATTGGATTAATGGTTCCCGCCCTACTCATCTTCGCTGGAAAATCGTTCGGTATTTCCAGCAGCTTTCGCGACATTTGTGCTATCAGCCGTCCAAACAGCAAAATCCCTTATCTCCAATATGATTGGCGAAACTCCATGTGGCGTCTATTCCTGGTCATTGGGGTCATCATTGGCGGGTTTATTGCCAATAATTTATTATCAACCGAGCCGCTGATTTTTCTGCCGGATACTTATTTTAGTTGGCAGGGTATTTTATTCCTGGCCATCGGTGGCCTTTTTGTTGGTTTTGGAACCCGCTACGCGGATGGTTGCACTTCCGGCCATACGATCATGGGTATTTCCAGCCTGCAGCTTTCCGGCTTGATCGCCAGTATCAGCTTCTTTGCCGGTGGTTTAATCATGACCTGGCTAATTTTCCCCCTGCTTCTATAAAGGAATCCCCTCATGCAAAACTTACGCGTGCTCATTCTCGGTATTTTTTTCGGCATCGTTCTCGTCAAAGGACAGGTTATTTCCTGGTTTCGCATTAACGAGATGTTTCTTTTCCAGGACGCTTATATGTACCTGGTCATCGCCTCGGCCGTCGTCGTGGGCGTCATTTCTCTTCTAATCATTCGCCGACTGGATACAAAATCAGTCGATGGCCAACCATTGGTTATCTCTAAAAAGCCAACCAACAAAGGAACCGTGATTGGCGGCACCATTTTTGGTCTTGGCTGGGCGATTACCGGGGCTTGCCCGGGTCCAATATATGCTCAAATCGGCAGCGGCACCTACCTGGCCATTGTGACCTTCCTGGCGGCACTGGCCGGGGCATATTTATACGCGGTTACTCAACCTCGCCTGCCTCTGTAACACAAATTGCCTAATTTGTTTTCAAAAGAGCAATTTAGGCAAATTGCTCTACCTTATGACGTCCAGCGTAACAATTGCTACAATCCTGTGTTATAACACCATAGCCGGACCCTTTGGCTGAAAATTTGCTTGAGTGGAGAGTTAAGAGAAGTATGGAAATAGTGTACCTTGTAATTGCCGCGCTCTTAGGATATGTGATGGGTGCTATCCCATTTGGTTTCCTATTTGTCAGGGCAACGAAAGGAATTGATTTGCGTGATATAGGGAGCGGCCGAACCGGCGGGACCAACTCGCTGTGGGCGGCCGGGTTGGGCGTGGGTTTTCTCACCTTTTTGATGGATGTCGACAAGGGCGCGGCAGGCGTTTGGCTGGCCAACTTTTTTCTTGCCGGTTCTTTGTCGCCGGAAACCACCCCCTGGGCACAGGTCATCGCCGGGGTCATGGCTGTTGTTGGCCATAACTGGTCTGTTTTTCTTAAATTCGGCGGCGGGGCGGGCACCGGCCCGAACATTGGCTGGTCCATGGCCATCTGGTGGCCGGTGGGCATCATCAGCATGCTCATCGGTGGCTTACTTTTGTATTTCGTAGGCATGGCTTCAGTTGCCTCCCTGGCCGTGGCCGCCACGATCCCCATTGTATTCGCAATTCGTTTTTTCAGCGGTACCGATCCGACACCCGCCTATATGGTGGGCGGCATCGTCACCGCCTTTATCGTCACATGGGCGTTGAGACCTAATATAAAGCGTCTTATGGCCGGCGAGGAACGGCTCGTTGGTCCCCGTGCAAAAAGAGCAGAGAGGAAGGAAAAAGAAATCTAATTATGAAAAGAAAAGTAGCCATCGTGACCGATAGTACAGCCAATATTCCAGCTGACTTACTGGAAAAATATGACATCCAAACCATACCTTTGACGGTGAATTGGGCTGGGGAAAGCTTGTTGGATAACATAGACATCACCACAGACGCCTTTTACAGCCGCTTGCAGTCGGCTAAAGAGATGCCGACGACATCCCAACCATCGGTGGGCCAATTTATAGAATTTTTTACCAAAGTATCTGAAACCGCGGAAACTGTTGTCGGTATTTTTATTTCCGAGCCGCTGAGCGGAACCCTGGATTCAGCCCGTTCGGCGGCCAGGGAAGTGCCAGATTTGAAAATTGAGATTGTCGATTCGCGCCTGACGGCCGCTGCCCTGGCATTGTTGGTATTAGCCGCCGCCCGCATGGCCGAAGAAGGTAAAGATTACCAGGAAATCGCCGCCTCTGTGCGAGAGATGATCCCCAAAGTGCGCCTGCTGTTCGTAGTCGACACCCTTGAATTCCTACATCGTGGCGGCCGAATTGGCGGCGCGCAGCGTCTGATCGGTTCAGTGTTATCGATCAAACCCATTTTGCAGTTGACTGATGGCGAAATTGATTCCCTGGCTTCCGTGCGCACCAAGAAGAAAGCCATCGCCCATTTAATGAAAATGGTGGCTGAGGACACCAACTGGCGCTCCACCATCCATTATGGCATTATGGACGCCCAATCTCCGGATACAGCCGATAAGGTCATGAATGAAATTCAACAAAACAGCCAGCCGGCTGAACTGCTGCGTACCGGCATCAGCCCGGTCATTGGCACCCATACCGGCCCAGGATGCGTGGGCATTGCCTATTACGACGCGTCCGCCTAAACAGGTGACAGTCACTTCCAAAGTGACTGTCACCTCAAAATCATGATTCATCCCGATACGCGCATTGGTGCGGTCCATTTGACCGTATCCGACCTTCAACGCTCGCTCGACTTCTATCAACAAATCATCGGCTTCTCGCTCCTGGAACAACAAGATGACCAGGCGTGGCTTACCGTCGGGCAGCAGCCATTGCTCGTATTACATGAAAATCGTTCGACCCGTTATTATCCCAACAGAACCGGGCTGTATCATTTTGCCATTTTAGTGCCATCTCGCCTTGACCTGGCCCAATCATTGAGCAGAATCGCCGAAACAAAAACAAGTGTTCAGGGATTCGCCGACCATCATGTCAGTGAAGCCATCTATTTACCCGATCCGGATGGCAATGGTATCGAGATTTACCGCGACCGGCCGCGGGATGAGTGGACATTTGAAGGTGCAAGCATCAAAATGGCCACCGACCCGCTCGATCTGGAATCGCTGATGAATGAACTCGGCAGCAGCCCGCCGCCCTGGAATGGATTGGCATCCGGCACAACGATTGGCCATATGCACCTGCATGTGGCTTCTATTGAATCGGCCGAAAACTTCTATCATAACAATCTCGGTTTTGAAATCATGCTGCGCTATGGTCCCAGCGCTTCCTTTTTGTCGGCCGGCGGCTATCATCACCACATCGGCATCAACACCTGGAACGGCATTGGCGCATCTGCCCCACCTGAAGATGCGTCAGGTCTACGCTGGTTTGAAATTGTCCTGCCAAACCGGGAAGAATTACAAAAAACCATAAACAAATTGCATGATCATACCTTAGAGCAGCAGGAACCGGGTTGGTTAATCCATGATCCGGCAAGTAATCCTCTCCTTCTTACTTATGACCAGTAGAAGATTTTCCTAAATTTCTGCTGTAAAGAAACAAGCCATCCCAAATTGTCATTCCGAGAAGCCCCACATCGCGAGAGATATTTTATGAGTGAATGACATCCCACAAAAATCGCCGGCACGTTGCGGACCTGTAGAACAAATTGCCTAATTGGACGTCGTCTTCGACGCAGGGGCTTTCAGGATGACGAGGGAATGTTTCTTTAACTCATCGAACGGAGCTTGCGATCAGGCGTTTCTCGAAATAATATAGCATCCTTAACAGATTTCCGGAAAATTTTACTTTCCGGGAAAATAAGAAAAATTTCAAAGGAGTAACATCATGGTTAACAAGAAATTCAACATCTTCATTCCCTTCCTTTTTCTCTTAGTTTTTTTCCTCGCAGCATGCACCAGCGGCGGAGATGGCGATCCTGACCAACCCGTCGGCTTACCCAATCCCGCATCCGAGTATTGTGTAGAACAAGGAGGCACGTCTAATATCGAGACTCGCGGAGATGGCGGTCAATATGGTGTCTGTGTCTTTGAAGATAACTTGCAATGTGAGGAATTTGCCATGATGAATGGCGAGTGCCCGGTCGGTGGCATCAAGGTGACCGGATACGTCACCGATGCTGCCCGTTACTGCGCCATCACTGGCGGGACCTACAGCACTACCGGCGGCACTAACAGTGATGGGCAAGAAGAGGGGACCTGTTCTTTTAGCAATGGCAGTTCTTGCGACGTCTTTGCCTACTATGATGGAACCTGCGCCCCTGAGGAATAATCAGGGCAAGGCTATCATCAGTGAACAAATTTGTGTAAGCTGTTGATAAAAAATCTATGACTACACAGTAAGGGATAAATATGGGGACGGATGGTCCGGAGCAAAGGCCAACACGGCTTAATTTATCACCGCATCAGCAATCCGCCTTGTTCGGCGCTTTAGGATTTGCCCTGGCATTTACCCTGAACGCCGTCTTCATCCTCATATTTTCCCGGTTACAGTTTGCGGTCGCGCTTTCGCAAATTGTTAGTTCAACACAGCTATTCGATAAACTCCTGGCCGGCTTATTAGCCGGCCTGGGATTGATCGGCCTTTCCGGTGCGGCAGCGGGATGGGTTGGCGCCACTTTTTTAGAACCTAAATTACCGGATCTGAAATTGGTTAATTTCAGACGGCGCTCGGCCGTCTCCTTTGGCGCGGCCGAAGCGATCCTTTTTCTGCCATTGCTTCTCTTTACCGCGCTTGTCGGTTACTATGATCGATCGCTGGTGCAAGAACCGCTGGAAGCCATGTTTCTATTCACTATTTACGGGATTGTTTTTGGCCTGGTTTCCGGTATTTTTCTTACCCTACGAGTCTTCGACTGGCGCAGCGGATGGCGGATCATCTTCGGCATGATCAGCGGTTTTGCCGCCGGTGGTTTTGCTGCCGGTTTTATCGCCTGGATGTGGCTGGCAGGACACTTATCCTGGCTGCCCGGTTTTTTAATATTAGTCCCGGCGTTTATGATATTTGGCCTGGCAGGTGGGGCCGGGCTAGGCTTCATGATGTATCGGGTGGGGACGCTGGAGCGCGCTCCATCACCCGGCAAGCCGCGCCGGGTCTGGCTGGTAAAGGCAGAAAAGGTACTGGGTGCTGTCCTCACCGGCATCCTGCTTTTTGGCGCAGTCAACGCCTTATACTTACTCCAGGTGCGCTACGCACCCTTAAATGAAATCATCTCATTGCCCACCATCGGCACCCATTTTTCGGACATGACCGTGATAACTGCGCAGGCATCCAGCCCATCTGTATTTAGTGACCAAAATGGCCGGCCGTTCCTCACCTGGCACGAGGATAATGACATTTACCTCGGCCGGCTGGAAAATGGAACCTGGACGCAGCCCGTCAATGTCTCCAATTCGGAAGCTCAAGCAACCCATCCGCAGGGTCTCGCAACAAGCGATGGTGCCGTGCTGCTCACCTGGTCGGAAGAAGGGGTAATTTTGACCAGCCAGTGCACGCAATCCGGCTGTACCGCACCACAGATTATTGTGTCCCCAGCCTGCGCCACTGGCAAGGGAGATATGCCGACCCTGGCCATTGATTCTGCCGGGACAATCATGATTGCCTGGGCCAGTGAAAATGACCAGGTGGCTTATGCCCTCCTGAATGAATCCGCCCAGGGACAAGGTGCGGACACGGGATGTGTGGCGGAAGGCCGTAATCCTCGCCTGGCTGCGTCAGGAAGCGATGGTTTCCACCTGGTTTATGAGGGCATGAATGATCAAGTTTTCCTGGTGCAATTTAACGGCCAATGGTTGACCCCAGGGAGTGTTGGCCAGGGACACAGCCCTGACTTAATAGCCGGTAGAGACGGCCAAGCGGATGCTGCCTGGTGCAATGACCATGCGCAGCTTTCCGTCTTGAGCACAACAGGCGAGCAAACAATTTTGGACTTTCCATCCTGCCAGAGCCGTCCCGCTCTTGCCCACGACGGCCGAGATCAGCTTCACCTGGTCTGGGTTTCCGAACAGGTTGAGAATAACAGCGGGTTTGTGGAGAGAGGCAGCCCAACATTATACGAAACCGTTCTGAACGATGATGGCTTTACCGCGCCAACGGTTGTTTCTACAGCAACAGCAGCGGAGCAACCATCCCTGGCGGCCGACACTGACGGAATCCTGCATCTGGCCTGGAAACAAGACGGCCTGGCATATGCCTCGCAGCCCTTCTACAGTTGTGAGGACATCGCACCGCAAACCGCAGCCGGTCGACGTGTGCTGCAGGCTCTCAGCCGGCCTGAGTTTCATCCGCCGGACCAGCCCGTGCCCTACTGTCAAAACCGGTATGACACTCTGTTGTTTACGCCCAATCCCAATCCGGCTTTCAGCAACCAGCCACCACAGATCGATTCAGCCTTCACCTATATGGGCGACATCATGCAAACGGCCGAATATGAAGCCCTGTTTGCGACCATGCAGTGGGTTCCCGATGAAAATGAAGACAGCCCCGGCCTGGTCATCTCGCAAGGCGTCGCGGCCTTGTATGAGAAAGTTAAAACGAATCCGGCCGCTTATCCACGTGGCATGACCGTGCGCATTTTATTGGGCAATATGCCCGCCTTTAATGTGTTCCGCTTGAACAACCAGGTGTGGAATGTACTCGCTGACTTGCGAGATGCCGGCGTGACAGAAATGGTGAATGAGGAGATTGGCTGGCGCGTCCAGGTGGCCAACTACAGTGGGTTGTGGCCGCACAGCCATGCCAAGCTCATGGTCATTGATGGAAAAACAGCTGTCTCTAAAGGCATCAATGTCAGCTATCTCCATTACCCGGTTGACAACCCCTCCGGACGGGGATTGAGCATGGTCGATTACGGGATGGTCGCCACCGGGCCGGTCGCCCAACATACCTTAGCTTCCTATGATGACCTTTGGAATGGCTCCGATGAGGTCGTTTGCGACAATATGAATCCCATCTGGGACAAATTATGGCTCGTGACCTGCGACCGGGTATCGGCCGTGCCCGACCATACCCCGGAAACTCTGAAATTTTATATTCCGCAAGAAGCCAATGATATCGTCTTTTCCCAATACCGCTCGCGGATTCATTTCGCCTCTGACGAAGCTGTGCTGGCCGCTTTATCTTCGGCCGAAAAATCACTCGACATTTTTGAAGTCAACTTCACCCTGGAAGTTCTTTGCGAAGCAGGCATCGTTTTTATCGGCATCTGTGATTATGAAAATAATGCGCTGCCGTTCATGCGCGCATTAGTGGAAGTCGTCGAAAAAAATCGTATTCCGGTGCGCATCATGGTCGAGGAGGAAGCTATGGATGGCGCGGAAAATAGAGTTGGCATTCAAGCGTTCGTCGCCGAATTAGAACAACGTGGGCTGAGCGAATACGTCGATATACATTTCTACAATGGCAAAATGCATGCGAAAGGATTTATCGTCGATGACGCGTTCCTGGTTGTCGGCAGTCAAAACTTCCAATATAGCGCCTGGGGTGACATGGCCCTTAACGAATATAACCTGAGTACGGAAAACAGCGAAGCCATCCAAATCTATAAAGGTTCTTTCGATTATTACTGGTCAGACAGCACCCCGGTATCGGAAGTGATGCGCTTTTATCCTTAAACTGCCGAGCCTCTTATCATCTTTAAGTTCCCGGTTTTTCTTGTGGA
>JANQGC010000106.1 GCA_028277515.1 Anaerolineae bacterium | reverse complement strand
TTATACCCTAATTAATAGGGCAAGATGGCGCGGTTTTAATCTCAATTGGTTCCCCTCTGGCTATTTCCGCACCATCCTGCCCCTACCTAATATCACATGCACAGGTAGGGGCGGGATTGGCGGGTCTGGATTTTGGGGGACACCCATAATGATCTCACCCGCCAATCTCGCCCTATATTCACATCGTTTTTTGTATATTCCGGGCAAGGCGGCGCGGTTTTGACCTCTTAGCGTCACTTCCAAGTCTATTCCGCGCCGCCCTGCCCCTACCACATCAATTAACAATTAATTGTCAATAAACGGTATGACTTCATCCGCAAAGCGCCCCATCTGCTCCAGCAATTCGTCCACGCTGGAAGCACAAAAATAGGTGCCGCAAAAATGTTTGACGCCCGCCTCTCGGAAACGGCCGATTTTCTCAATAATATCCTCCGCCGTCCCAATCAGGTTTGTCTCCTCATGACTTCCCTCTTTCTGCTCTTTAAGCGTGGATTTCTTTAACGACACCAGGTGTTGGTACATCTGGCTCTCGCGGAAATAATCAACGGCCTGTTCCCTGGTGTCCCCCACGTAGGCGATAAGCTGCATGGCCACGTCCATCTCATCCATGCTGCGTCCCTGTTGGTCCAACAGCTCATTAAAATGCTGCATCTTAGGTATTAAAAGATCAACGGGCATTCCGGCCGGCAACCAGCCATCACCATATAGCGCGGCGCGCCGGTAGGCATTTTGATTATTGCCACCCACATAAATCGGCAGCGGATCTTGCGAGGGTTTGGGATACATCTCCACATCTTCAAATTGAAAATATTGGCCGTCCCAATCGGATATGCGGCTGTTGAACAGGTGCTTAAGGGCCTGGATGCTTTCCTCCACCAGGTTTCCCCGGTGCACTTTCCAGTTAGGATTAAGCGCCTCAAACTCTTCCCGGTAAGCGCCAACGCCAAAGCCAAGAATGAAACGACCTTTGCTGAATTGATCCAAAGTAGCAATCTGTTTGGCCAGAACGACAATATCGCGCCGCATGGGCGTGATCAACATACCCGTGCCAAATTTGAGCGTTTTCGTGACGGAGGCCAGGTAGGAATAGACGATGAGCGGCTCCCAAAAATTGGGCGGCGCAGCAAACTCTTCACGAACATAACGTTGGGTGGTCATATGGTCGTTGCCCCAAACTGAGTGATAACCGGCCGCTTCGGCCGTTTGGGCAATGCGTACCAAATCCTCCGGCCCGGCAAAGGGCACCGGGTACATCATCCCTTCCATGCAGGTGGGCAAACCCACGCTAAAAATCATCTTAACCACCATTCCTTTTATTCAATTCAGAATCACGCATCAGCTCTAACAAGGCCTGCCAACTTCCATCAATTTCCGGAATCAGGTTCCGGCCAACGCCCATATCCTTAAAGCCATTGCTTGTATTGACACATATAATGGGGCCGGAGCCAAGTTCTAGCTCATCCGCGAAATCCAAGGCAGCAACCGAAATCGCGCCGGACATCTCCGGCCAAATCCCGTTTTTTCCCAACTCATACTGGGCGGCTACAACAGCCTCGTCGGAAACCGCCAGGGACGCTCCACCCGAATCACTTGCCGCAATAAAACCGCGGTAGCTGCTCACCGGAACGGCGATCGAATAAGCTCCCGTGTCCCCCGTGTCTACCGTTGCCACTGGCTGATCCAGCTCAAGTGCCTTCTTCAGCGGTGCGCCGGCCTCCGGTTCGCAGGCGATCATACGCGGCATTGTGTCTATAATCTGGTAGCGTAACAGCTCTTTAAAGCCCTTGTAAATACCAAAAAACAACTCCGCATAGCCAACCGGTACGAAAACTGCTTCCGGCGCACGGCCGTCGAGCTGTAGGTATAACTCATAAGCAATCGTCTTATAACCTTCCGAACCAAAGGGGTGGTTGGTGGGCGGCGTGGTCTGGTTGCTCGCCGGATGGTAGCCAAATTCCTCGATCACCCGGTCCATCAGCTCCCAGCGGGTTTCCGCATCGGGAACCGCCACCACAAGCTGGTGAAAAGCCTGCATAAAACTGGCGATTGCCGGCGGGCGGGGAGTCGTCAGGATAACGGCCGGCAGTCCAGCCCGCGCGGCGTAGGCCGCCGCTGATGCACCGTGATTTCCGGAGGAGGCGGCCACTATGCCCGGTGCTTCCAGAATGCTTGCTGTAGAGGAAACAACCAGGTTAAGCCGGTCCTTGTGGCTCATCGTTGGATTGCGCCCCTCATCTTTGACATAAATTTCCCGCCCGCCATCCTTTTTACCGCGAGAGATTGGGATGAGCGCCGTGCCCCCTTCCCCCATGCTAAGCGATTCAACCAGGGGCGGCAAAAGGGGTGCATAACGGGTCAATCCCGGGAGCGGTGATTGTAGCAGATCGCGGATATCTTCCGGATAATCATACATCACTTCCAGAGGCGCCTTAAAGGATTCGGTTTGGCAATGGGGACAACCGCCAATCACCGGCGGGTAAAGGGGAAAGGTCTGCCCACAGAAAAGGCAGCGTTGTCCTTTGGCAGTCGATGGTGTTTGTAGATGGGTCATTAGATTATTCCTCATTACCTTGCTGCAACCGCCGGCTTCACGACGTTGGCGAAGGCCTGAACCGTTTCATGGATGCTGCCCCCCTTTGGTGGATGTGGTAAGAAGGTGATCTGTTTGATCCCGGTGTCGACAACGGCCGCTACCTTTTGGGCCACTTCCTCGGCCGTTCCCGCCCAGCAGAATTTATCCACAAATTCATCCGGAATTAAGTAGGCATTGGGCGTCATCAAGTTGTAATCTCGCCTGGCAATGATTTCTTCCAGCACATCCGGTACATCCAAACCGACACGATGCACAAAGCGCCGATCCGGATAACTGGTCCAGAGGAAAACGCCAACCATTGGCTTGACCGCCTCAATCGCCGCCCGGCGGTCACTCGAAATGCAGGCATCAACACGGGAAATAAGCTGGATATCCGCCATCTCCCGCCCGGCCCGCTCTGCACCACGTTCAATCTGCGATAGGGCGTGCCGGATGCCAATCGGCTCAGCATAAGTGGCGATCATAACAATATCAGCCACTTCACCGGCATTTCTCAGCACCAGGTCGCCGCGCGTGGCCACGGTCACCGGAATATCCGCCCGCGCCTGGAAATTGAGCCGGCCGTTTTGAATCGAGATGACTTCTCCCCGCTCCGTCACTGTCTCCCCCGCCCAGAGCCGGCGGATGATCAGTATCGCTTCTTTGATCGCCTGGGCCGGTTTCCTTCTTTTGATGCCCATCACCGGAAAGCCTGTGCCCCCGGCTCCCATCCCTAATATGGCCCGGCCGCCGCTGATTTCATCCAGGGTCCCCACAGCCATCGCCGTGAGCGCCGGATGGTGGGTGTAAGGATCGGCCACGAAGGTGCCTATCTTTACCTTTGTGGTATTTTCAGACACGACCGCGGCCATGACATACATATCCCGGAAGAATTTTTCATTGCTGATCCAGATTTGATCGTAGCCAAGCGCCTCAACTTCCTTAACCAGCGCCACCAGGTCGCTGTAACTTTGATCCGCTAACCAGTGCAGGCCAACACCTAGTTTGATTTCATTCATGCTTATGACCCTCCCCGGCTGACTGCGGGTATGACCTCTTCCGCAAACTGCTGCATCTGATCTTTCAATTCTGCAACGGAATTGGCCGGAAACAAGAGACCGCTGACGTGTGTGGCGCCCGCTTCGCGCAGTTTTTCGATCTTTTCGATGATGACCTCTGCGTTACCAATCAAATCAATATCTTCAAAGGAGAATCCGGACTCAACCTGATCCTTGAGTGTGGTTCCGATCAGGGAGGCGAGATGGTTGTACATCTGGCTGCCCCGAAAGTTCTGCAACGCTCCTTCGTAGGTGCGGCCGATGGCAGCGACAAACTGCGGGGCGATATCAATCTTGTCGGGGTTTCGGCCGTTTTCAGAGGCAATATCACGTAGCAGCTTCACGCTCTCGGCCAACTGTTCCGGCGGCATCCCCGCGCCCATCCAACCCTGGCCATAAAGCGCCGTACGCCGCACCGCATTGACATTGTTGCCCCCGACATAAATCGGCAGCGGCTTCTGAACCGGCTTGGGAAACATTTCCACATCCTTATAGTGAAAATAATCCCCTTTCCAGGAGGCATGTCGCTCATTGAATAAGGCACGCAGGGCGGCGATGCTCTCTTCCAAAAGGTTGCCACGATGCACTTTATAGCCGGGCTGCAAGGCTTCAAACTCCTCGCGATAGGCGCCGATGCCCATCCCTAACATGACTCGCCCACCACTCAAATGATCCAATGTGGCGATCTGCTTGGCCAGGACGACAATGTCCCGGCGCATCGCCGGAATGAGCACACCTGTAGCTAACTTTAATGTTGTTGTTTCAGCGGCGACATGGGCCAGGGTG
>JANQGC010000338.1 GCA_028277515.1 Anaerolineae bacterium | reverse complement strand
ATAGGCAGTTGAACGCCAATGACCCCGGTGGATAAGACCAGCACCTGGCTGGCCGTGCATCCCAAGGCATCCGCAGCCATCTGCTGCATCCACCGGGCATTTTCCAGGCCGGGTTTGCCTGTGCAGGCATTGGCATTGCCGGCATTGGCAACGACTGCGCGAATACCGTTTCGATTGCCGGAGAGCGTTGCCTGGTCGAGCAAAACGGGGGCGGCAGCGACCTGGTTGCGCGTGAAGACGGCCGCTGCAGAGCAGTCATTTTGTGAATGGAGAAGAGCCAGGTCCAGGCGACCCGGCTTCTTAATGTTGCAAGCGGCCGTTCCAGCGACAAAACCGGCAGGAGCGGTTACGGAACCTGAATGGATGGTTTTCATATTGTTTTCTCTCCCTGCGCAAGATATTTGAAACCCGATCCTCAAAATCGGGTTTCTTTAACAGAAAGGCCAGTAAACGTTATTAAGTAGTTTTGCATTAGATTTGTCAATTTTTCTGTGGAATTTCCAGAGGTACAAGAAAATAAAAATTGACAAATCTTTCGTATATTTACTTAATCGCGCTTGAATTTAGAATAATCAGGGGCGGCGTAATGGGTACGGCCGCCGTCACTCACTTCCATCATAGCTTTCACTTTCATTTGCAATCCAAAGAGTGTGATGAAGCCCACGGCGTCCTGCTGATCATAGACATCTTCCTGGCCGAAGGTGGCAAAATCTTCACGATACAGGCTGTTGGAGCTGGAACGGCCGACGACGATCACATTACCCTTGTATAGTTTCAGCTTGACCCAGCCGGTGACTGTTTCCTGGGTAACGTCGATGAACGCTTGCAGCGCTTCGCGCAGCGAATGGTACCATTTGCCGAAGTAAACCAGTTCCGCGTAGCGCACGCCAACCTGCTCTTTGTAATGGCTGGTGTCACGGTCCAAACAGAGTGATTCCAGCTCACGTTGGGCAGCATAGAGGATAGTGCCGCCCGGCGTCTCATATACACCACGCGATTTCATGCCCACCAGCCGGTTTTCAACCAGGTCGACACGGCCGATGCCGTGCTTAGCCCCGATTTCATTCAAGGTTTCGATAATTGATGCCGGTGGTAGCAGCACATCATTCACAGCCACCGGAACCCCTTTTTCAATATCGATCTTGACCACTTCCGGCTCATCAGGTGCATTTTCCGGCGAGTTTGAAATCAGGAACATGGATTCTTCCGGCTCATTGGCCGGATCTTCCAGGATGCCGCCTTCATGTGACGTGTGCCATAGATTGGCATCCCGGCTGTAGATTGATTTTTCACTGTGTACAACGGGCACATTATGTTTACGGGCATAAACAAGAGCATCTTCACGGGAGCGGATATCCCACTCCCGCCAGGGCGCGATCACTTTTAAAGTCGGGTTGAGCGCCTTGTAGGTCAATTCAAAGCGCACTTGATCATTACCTTTTCCTGTCGCGCCATGAGCTACCGCATCCGCTCCTTCCATTTCGGCAATGGCCACCTGCCATTTAGCGATCAATGGCCGGGCTACGGAAGTGCCTAACAAATAGCGCCGTTCGTAGATAGCGCCGGACTGCACTAAGGGAAAAAGGAAATCCTTGGCGAATTCGTGGCGTAAATCTTCGACATAAACCTTGCTGGCGCCGCTGGCCAGGGCTTTCTCTTTTAACCCTTCTAATTCTTCGTCTCCCTGGCCGATATCGGCGCAGAAACAGATGACCTCGCAGCCATAATTCTCGCGCAGCCAGGGCACGATCACCGAGGTGTCCAATCCGCCGGAATAGGCCAGGACGACTTTGTTTACAGTTTCTTTTGACATGGGTAATTCTCCTTTTTCATTGGGCAATGCTAGATTAATTGATCCTATGCTTAGGTTGGCGGCTCGAGCGCGCACGGGAATGGGAATGGGAATATAAGCATTCGGTTGAACGGGGGTCAGGTGCATATAAACGGCCGTTTCATCACAGTTGTCGAAGACCGGGCAAGCCTGGCAGTCGCGCCATACTTTTTCCGGAAAACGCTCTTTGACGGTTGTCTGAAATCCCAACTTGTGAAAGAAGGGTACAACGCGCGTTAAAGCAAAGAGAGTGGGAATGTTACGAATCCTGGCTTCGCCGATGAGCGCCTTGACAATGATCCGGCCATAACCCTGCCCTTTGGCTTTGTCGGAAACGGCCAGGGAGCGCACTTCGGCCAGTTCAGGTGTATAACGTTGTAAACTTACACAGGCAACGAGATCATTGTCGGCGTCAATGCCGACCAGCCAATCCTGCAAATTCTGCTGCACTGATTCGGCCGTGCGTGGCAGCAAGTCTCCCCGCCGGACATATTCGGCGACCAGTTGGGCAATGGCCGGGACATCACTCGGCCGGGCGGGGCGAATATTCATCAGCTTTCTGTGCTCTCCAGGTCATCTAAACAGGATGAAATAATGCCGACGGCCTGGTCGATTTCTGCTTTCCCGGCGATGAGTGGTGGTGCCAGACGCAGGACATTGTCACCGGCATTGAGCACGATCAATCCCTGGTTCCGGGCGGCATCAACCAGGGGCGCGACGGGCATTTTCATCTCTACACCGACCAGGTAGCCGGCAGAACGTACTTCGACGATTGGGTCATGCTCCAATGTTGTCAGGCGGTGGTGCAAATATGCGGCATTTGCCCGCACCTGGGCTAAAAATTGGGGATTGTTAACCCGGTCAAAGACCGCCTCCGCAGCGCGGCAGACAAGAGGGCCGGCGGCGAAGGTGCTACCGTGGTCGCCGGGTTTGATAATAGAAGCAATAGCCTTAGTAACCAGGGTTGCGCCGATGGGCAGGCCCCCGGCCAGAGGCTTGGCCAGGGTCATGATATCCGGCGTCACATCATATGCTTCATAAGCCCACAACGTGCCGGTCCGGCCAAGGCCGCACTGCACCTCGTCGAAGATCAAAGTAACCTGGTATTGGTCACAAAGCCCGCGCAGTCCCTGCAAGAATTCCTTATCGGCCGGGTGCACGCCGCCTTCCCCTTGCACCGGCTCGACAATCACGGCGCAGGTGTTGTCATTGATCGCTTGTTCGGCCGCTTGCAAATCATTGTAAGGTGCGAAAGTGACGCCTGGCATGAGCGGCCGAAATGGATCGCGATACTTGGCTTTGTGGGTAACAGCTAAGGCACCCATTGTTCGGCCGTGAAAGCCGCCGGAAAAAGCGACGATTTCTGTTTTCTGCGGATTGTTCGCGGTTTGCTGAGCGTATTTACGGCCGAACTTGATCGCCGCTTCATTAGCTTCCGCGCCGGAATTGCAGAAATAGACCTTATCAGCAAAGGAATGTTCAACCAGACGTTTAGCCAGGGCGGCATGGGGGGCGGTGTGATAGAGGTTGCTAACATGAACCAGCTTGCTGGCCTGGTCCTGTACGGCGATGACCCACCCCTCGTCGCTGTGTCCCAGGACCGTCACGGCGATCCCTGAAGAAAAATCAAGGTAACGCTTGCCTTCCGAATCAAACAAGAAAACCCCTTGGCCATGCGAGAAAACAATGTCCGGCCGGACATAGGTTTGCAGCACGTAGGTTGATTCGTTTTGAATTATTTCTTTTGTTTCCATTGATATCCAGCCCTTTATAAGTAAATATTCTAATGCAAAACCACTTAATTGAGATAGGCAGACATGACGCGAATATCCTGGCGAAATGTCCAGCCACAATCTTGCCAAAAGGCGATGCCGCTATAGTTTTCATGAAAAATAAACAGGTGGCATTTTTGCATCCCTTCTTCGCTTAATCTGTTCAGACAGTGTTCAACCAACTGCTTGCCGATTCCCTGGCGACGATAATCGTCGCGTACGGCCAGGTGGTGGATATAACCTCTACGGCCGTCATGGCCACCTAAAATAGCACCGACTATCATCTGTTCAGCCCTGGCAATAAAACTCATACCCGGATTGCGTTCCAGGTAGGCGGCGATATTCTCCGCGCTGTCGGCACTGCTTAAACCAATGCCGGAACAGCTCTGCCATAAATGGTAAACTTCCTCATAATCGGAGATGTTAAAGCGGCTGATGGTGACAGTCAGATTCTTCATGCTTTGACCTTATTGAATGACCTCAGCAGGTTTTTTGAGAAAGACAGTGCCCTCGCTGCCGGCCAGGCCGGCGAGATCAACAATCCGCGTCCGCTTAACACCCTGTTCAATGGCTTGCAAGGCCGACCGGACCTTGGGAATCATTCCGCCGCTGATGATGCCCTGCTCAATTAAATGCTCTGTTTCCCCTGTGGTTAACTGGGAGATAATCTTTTGCCCATTCAAGACGCCGGGGACATTGGAAATAAAGTCTAATTGGCTCGCACTCGTCGCCAGGGCAACGGCGCTGGCAGCTTCATCAGCGTTGACATTGTAGGTCAAGCCATCCAGACCGAGCGAAATGGGCGAGAGGACAATGACCAGGTTTGAGGCGATCAATCGTTCGATAAGTTCCAGACGTACCTCGACGATCTCGCCAACAAAGCCCAGGTCGGCCGTCGGATGGACTTTCTTCTTGCAGCGCAGTAATCCGCCATCAACCCCGCTGAGGCCGATCGCATCCAGACCGGCAGCCAGCAGCGCTTTGACCAAAATCTTATTGCTGTGCCCGGAGAGGACCATTTCCGCTACATCCAATGACTCCCCATCTGTGACCCGCAGCCCGTCTACTTTAACTGTTTTTAGACCCAGCCTGGACTGCACGCTGGCGATGGCCTTGCCCCCACCGTGGACAATAATCAACGGCCGGCCCGTATTTTCTCGGATGCGAGCCACGTTTTTTGCCAGGAGATTGACAAAATCGGGATCGCTCAGCTCATTGCCGCCAACTTTTAAGACGCGCATGATTAATTCAAACCCTCCCCCTCTGTTAGCCCAAACATGACGTTCATATTCTGCACGGCCTGCCCTGCTGCACCCTTGACCAGGTTATCCGTAGCCGATGTGATAATCAACATGCGGTTGGCAAAGGTGAGTGAGATGGCACAGTTGTTGCTGTGGGTGACATGGGCCAGTGTGGCCAGTTCTCCAGGGGGCAGTACTTGTACAAAGGTTTCTGCGGCATAAGTGTCCTCGTATAAACTACGTATCTCAGATTCTGACCAGTTGCCCAATAGGGACACATAGATATTGGCCAGGATGCCCCTGGGAACCGGAAGTAGATGCGGGCTGAAGATCAGTTGTGGCGGATTTTTATGCCACCAGGAAATCACCTGCTCCTTTTCCGGCAAATGGCGGTGGGCGCGGCCGATCTTGTAAGGTGAAAAATTATCGGCCACCTGCACAAAGTGGGTATTGCTCTGCGGCGCCCGACCTGCCCCGGAGACGCCCGACTTGGCATCAATGATAATGTCTCCACTTATTTCCAGTTGAGCGGCCATAATTGGTTGTAGAGCGAGCAAGGTGGTGGTCGTATAGCAGCCGGGATTGGCGACCAGCCGTGTCCCGGCAAGATCCGCACGGGCGAATTCGGTTAATCCGTAGACCGCTTCCTCTAATAATTCGGGGGCGGGGTGGGTTGTGCCATACCAGGATTCGTAAACGGCCGCATCTTTGAGACGAAAGTCGGCGCTCAGATCAACTACCCGGTTGCCCGCTTCTAAGGCGTGGACGGCCGTATGCGCTGCGGTGGCATGGGGCAGGCAAAGGAAAACGACATCGGTTTCCTCCAGGTTCGCCTCTTCCGGGGACACCAGGGCGATATTCGGAGCGGCCGGATAAATCGTGCGCAGCGATTTCCCGACATTGGTGGTGGAAGTTGCAAAACAGATCTGCGTTTCATGATGCTTCTGCAAGATTGAAACCAGTTCATATCCTGTATAACCCGTTGCGCCAAAAATTCCTGCTTTTATCATTTTCCTGACCCTGTACCCATCCAAAATAAAAAAACCGCCAGACTTTTCTTCTAGTCTGGCGGTTCGATCGCGTTCTCTTATTGCGTTTGCAGTTCAGACAACCTCAAGTACCAGACCTTTTGGTCGGGCGACGACGGCGAAAACGGCGAGGTGCTTGTAAAATAGCAAACAATTTCATTACGGGCGGAATTGTAGCAGATGCCGGGCGTATGTCAAAATAATGCTTTAACCCTGGATTCCGCCATCTGTCAGCGCCCGCACATTGAGCAGCTGATCGGCTTCTTCCTCAGTCAAATACCCTTTTTCCAGGACGACCTGGCGCACGGTCAAGTTTTTGGCCATCGCTTCCTTGGCTACCTCAGCTCCCTTCGCATAGCCTATGACCGGGTTAAGTGCAGTAACCAGGATAGCATTTTTCGCTAACCAGCCGTGGGCTTTTTCAGGATTGGCCTTGATGCCGGCGATGCATTTCTCGGTGAAGACGGTTGTGGCGTTGATGATAATGTCCATGCTTTGGAACAGGTTGTAAGCGATAATGGGCATCATCACATTCAATTCCAACTGGCCGGCCTGCCCGGACATCATGACCGTCGTGTCATTGCCGATCACCTGGAACATGGCCATGTTCATCATTTCAGCCATGACCGGGTTGACTTTGCCGGGCATGATGGATGATCCAGGCTGCACAGGTTCTAAACGTATCTCGTCCAATCCGGTGCTGGGACCGGAAGAGAGCAAGCGGATATCATTGGCAATGCGCACCAAATCTTGGGCCAGGGTGCGCAAGGCGGCGCTGAAATGAACCGGATCGGCCATGCTCTGCATACTTTCAAATAGATTGTCTGACTCTTTTAATTCAATCCCGGTCAGTCGGGAGAGCACTTCGATCATTTGTCCATGATATTCGGAGTGCGCATTTAAGCCTGTGCCTGTTGCTGTGCCGCCAATGCCCAGGCGATTCAGATGGTCTGCGGCTTGCTGGATTTTTTCCAGGTCACGCTCGATGGTCAGGGCGTAAGCGCCAAATTCTTGTCCCAGGCGCACCGGAACGGCATCCTGAAGATGAGTGCGGCCGCTCTTAACGACATCATCAAACTCGGCCGCTTTTTCATATAAGGCCGCAATTAACTTCTCCAGGGCCTCTTCCAATTCATCCATGCGCCATAGACAGCCCAGCCGAATCGCTGTGGGGATGGTGTCATTGGTTGATTGGGCCATGTTGACATGGTCATTAGGATGCACCGGCTTTTGGCCATCCGTCAAAGAAAAGCCCAACAATTCATTGGCCCGGTTGGCGATTACCTCATTGGTGTTCATGTTATGGCTGGTGCCGGCGCCGGCTTGAATGGGATCGACGACGAACTGGTCATTAAATTTACCTTCAAGCACTTCATCGGCAGCGGTTGTGATCGCCTGGACGATCACCTCTGCGGAAATGGTTTTGTCTCCCACCTGGCGGTCTTTGAAG
>JANQGC010000279.1 GCA_028277515.1 Anaerolineae bacterium | reverse complement strand
CAGACGGAAGCGCCGACCACTTTCTCCACCGGCACCTGGTCCGAAGGCACCGGCTGTGATGATGATTTCAAGCAGTCGGAACGTTTGGCGTGTACCGGCTACTTCTGGTACTATGCCATATTTCAAAAGATTCAACGGACAACCTACAGCATTGGTGGGCAAACGGTTGCCGTGCGGGTGGTGGACATTGATGATCGAGGCCAGTTTACTTTCATAACGAGAGATTTGTATTACTTGTACACGGATCATTTAGGAAGTGTCACGGCCATTACCGACGACAGCGGCAACCTGGTGGGGGGCATCACCCGTTATGAACCGTTCGGCGGCTACCGCGGGCCGCCGCCGACTTCGACTAATCCTTCCATCAGCGACCGGGGATTCACCGGCCACCAGGAAAACCGGGATATTGGACTGACCTATATGCGGGCGCGCTGGTTTATGCCCGAGGTCGGCCGCTTCCTCAGCCCCGATACCATTGTGCCCGATCCGCTGAATCCGCAGAGCTTCAACAGATATAGCTACACCCTCAATAATCCTGTCAAGTACTCTGACCCATCTGGTCATTGTGTTGTTGTTCCCCCATTCGATACCGCTGCTTGTGCGGTCGCTGGCTTTTCCATCAGCGCCGGAACTGTTGTCGCAGGGGCGGCGGCAACTGTAGCACTCGCAGTTGTTGTTGCTGATGCCATTAGTCCAGAATTCAACCCAATCGCAGATGCTACGACTGGGATAGTAAATATTATCAATGATGCAGATGATGGCGCTGACGATGTTTCCGATCTTGCTCAGGAGATCTTTAAGAACATTGCGGGCAATGTTTCAGGAAATCCCGGAGACCTAGATCCTGATGATTTTGACCCGAATAGCGTAGATGATACATCAAAACGAATCGAATTTGATGAAAAACAGCTGAAAACGCATTTTAAGCATGCCAACCAATTTGGTGTTGAAGGTAATCCTAATCCTTCAAATTTTGCTCGGTTTCGAACCGCAATTGAAAAGCATATTCACGACCCTGGTACAGTACGAATTGAAGGTGAATTCAGAAATCATCCCGCTATCCACTATTACAATCCAGATACTGGGTTAAATGTCTTCACTCATCCAAATAATCGCTTTTGGTCAGGTTGGCGTCTAAGCCCGGAACAAGCAAAATGGCTAATTGAAACCGGAAAGCTGGGAGGTGGATAAATGATTGCTTACCAATTCAAAAAACTTATTCAAGATTTTCTGATCAATTTAATCTCAGCTAGTGACTTCGAGCGATCATATATTGACATGTTTCTTGACCAGAAAAGACCTGTTATCGAAGATGAACAACTATTTAGAATACTGAATGAGCTATTCTTTGAAGTAGATGCATATTGGCATGAGGCTACCCCGGAAACCGAAACAGAGTTTGAGATCAGTGAGAAAACTTTAAGAGCAAGGGCGAAAAAAGCCCTTGAGGAATTAGACCAATATATTTACAACACGGAAAACAGATCAGGAGAGAGCAATTAATATAGTTCTAGCAAATTTTCAAGATCCTCCTTTATGAACAGAAGGTCCAATAAACTATTCTAGTTGGGAACCTCGGATTTGAGATTGTTAAGTGGTTTTGGCAAGTGAAAAGCACTTAACGGATAGATTGATTGAGTGGCGACACAATATCTCCAATATTTGGCAAATTCAGCAATCATTGGATTGTATCGGTACCTTAACAACTAAGCGGTTTCAACTGGCCTTGACGGCGTCAGGTTTCGGCCGCTTCCTCAGCCCCGATACGATTGTGCCCGATCCCAAAGATCCGCAGAGCTTCAACCGCTATACTTATTCCTTAAACAACCCAATCAAGTACACAGATTCAACTGGGCATTATGTTGATCAGGGCGGTGTTGTAGGCGGTGGTTGCGATTTTCTCAATGTATTGCCATGTTTGTTGCGCTCAGCTCACGCTATGTGGCAGCTCAAACTATAGCTAACTTTCAGGATAATATTATCGATTTGTGCCGATTTCAGCAGAAGAAAAACATGCAGAACAAAACAACAATCTTCCACAGGATCTGAAAAAAGAAATTGCTGGCCATGTTTCGGGGGATCCCGGAGATTTTGATCCAAATGATGATGAATCTCCGACGTACATACGACGTCAGTATCTTTCAGAGACTGATCGGAACTCAAATTGGGGAAAATTTCAGAGATTTGTAACCGGTAAAGATTATGAGGAAGTTTACCGATTGTCAAACGGTAGAGAAGTACGGTTAGATAGTGTGCAAAGTGGTTATGTGGTTGATGCAAAATGGACTGGAAGAAATAATTCAGCTTGGCTTAGGTCACCTTATAATACTTTCCAGCCTGAAAGCAGGACAATTGATCAAATTTCACGTCAGATTCAATTCGCTCAAGAGGGCAATTTAAAAGGTATTAGATGGATGGTTTCCAACTCTGATGCTCAGTCCTACTATACCAATATATTTAAACAGAATTTTCCAAAGCTATATGATTCTGGTTTCTTAAGAGTGTATTATACACCGCCGGGAGGCATTTAATCATCATGTTTAATCAAGATCATTTACCGAATCCGTACTTTCCAAATTCACTCGATCTTGAATTGGGAATGGCAAGAATCCAATGCCTTCAAAAGATTGAGTTTACGGAAATTGATCGTGAGACAAACTCATTTGTACGTGGCAAAATAAAGTTTCAAGTACATGAGCAACCGTTGATATTAACACTTTTCTTTGAAAATCAGTCGTTGGAAAGAATACATATTGACTTGAAAATCAGTGAAGGGTTTTGGGAGGATACAAATTATGAGCGAGCAAACTATGTAGAGGCTGAATTCCTCCAATTATTCAAGGATCTAAAGCGACATTATACTAAAGTACTCGGTCAACCAAACTATTCTGGACATCAATACGAGCCGGACTTTCCTGAATCTGAAAATGCATGGCGATTGTCTTACTGGAGACTTGGGTCAGTGCTCTTCCAAGTTGAATTAGACCATTCTGATAAAGAACTACCATTTTTTCTTGGAATTAGTTGGTATGAGGAACCAACTCCTAAATAAAGATAGCGGGTAAGGATTTAGGTAATATCCAGCAAAAAATTAGATCATCAAATATTTTGAACTTATGAGGAGTTATTATGAGAAACTCTAAGTGGAATTGGCTTCTCTTAATCAGAAACTAACAACATTTCGATTAAATTAGGGAGACTCGATTCTGAAATTGTTAAGCGGTTTTTGCGATTCAAAAGCACTCACCAGGTCTGTATCAATAAGCGACGGTATATAAAATCCGAAATTTGGTAAATCCAGCAATTTGTCCAATTGTCTCAGCATCGCCGGCCGGCAGGTCGGGGTGCGGGTGGTCGAACTGGACGGGAACGACGCGGTGTTGGCGGATGATCTGTATTACTGCTTCACCGATCACCTGGGCAGTGTGGTGGCCGTTACCAACAGTAATGGCGGCCTGGTGGGAGGCATTACCCGTTACGAACCGTTCGGGGGCTACCGCGGGCCGGCACCGACGGCGTCTAATCCTTCCATCAGCGACCGGGGCTTCACCGGCCAGAAGCATCAGAATGAGCTTGCGTTAATTGATTTTAATGCACGCTGGTTTATGCCCGAGGTCGGCCGCTTCCTCAGCCCCGATACGATTGTGCCCGATCCCAAAGATCCGCAAAGTCTAAATAGATATGCGTACACGATGAACAATCCTATTCGTTACTCAGATCCAACAGGGCATTACGCTTTTGAAGAAAATCCTGACGATCCCAATATCGTGTATCCCGATAATTACTCTACTCCTGTTCGTTGTTCAGGAAGCTGTTATCCGGATTGGAATGATGAAAATAACAATTCCCCCTGGTGGACTCCCATCGCTGCCTTGTATGGTCCTGCAATGGCATATGGAATTATACCTGAATTAGTTGTTTTCTTACCATCGACAACTATAGCAACTGAAGCGGTTTGTACAGATGGTGATTGTGGGAATGAGGTTAAACTTGGGCTCGATAGTTTTTCAGAGGCAGCTAAGTTCGGCATAAAGACATTTAAGGAGCTTGGAAAATTAACAAAGGGTCAAGGTCTTCAACGGCACCATATTATTGAGAAGCGTTTTATCAATGTTGTAAATACGGAAAAAGTCAATGAATTCTTAAGCGTTGCATTGACCCCTGAAGAGCATCAAGCTTTCACGAATGCATGGCGATCATTAATTGGATATAATAATTCCATAGGCTCATTAACGACCAGAACTGCTACCCAAAATGATGTTTGGGTTGCTGCACAAAATATTTATGCGAAGTATCCACAACTTCTTGAAGCTGCTCGACAAACGATATTTGGACAATAAGGGACATTCATATGGAAATATCTCACAGAGTTGGTTTTAATGCAGATATGCAACCTGATTCTGTTAAGTTGCTTGGAGAGCTTAAAATACAATATAAAATCACACCATTACCTGCTCACGAGATTGGTCTAGTTTATTTCGACATTTTTGAATCCGATAGTCGTTGGCCATTCGTGCATCAAATAATCAAAGAGCGCTCCTGGTCAAACGTTTATGAATCGATTTTCAACAGAAAAGAAGTTGTTTCAGCTTCTTGGAATCGCCTTAAAATTGTATATGAAAAAGGATACCCACAACCAGAAAATAGTTGGATGAAATCAACATATGAAAGAGTGTGTAATGATTGTGGGGTTGATGGAAGACAGATTTTTCCTTATCAAATTGATAGAGAACCAAAAGTAGGGGTAAATACTTTTTCCACTCTTTTTTGGACCTATGAACTTTTTTCTAAAAAAGAAGTTTACCCAGTACTCCAAGAAGAAAATGTTGAAGGAATTGTGCCATGGGATGTTTTTATACACAAGACAAAAGAAGTGTCAGATGTGATACAACAACTTTATGTGATCAATATTTCCAAATCAAAAATGGTCGACGATCAATCGCTTGGACGAAATGTATGTCAAAATTGTGGTAGGACTAAGTTCATGCCACATAAAAGAGGTTATATGAAATTCAATGAAATACCATCATCAAAATTTGATATTGTTCTCTCCAATGAATGGTTTGGAGATGTTCGTTCTGCTTACCAAGAGATTCTAGTTTCAAATAAATTTACAAGGTTAATTCTCGAAAAAAAGTGGAAAGGTGTAAAGTTTAAGCCATTAAATATAATCGGCATGTAATACCATTAATTTAAAAATACTATATTTATTCGCGCTAGGCTTACAATTCTTGTGAAGGTGATTCTATTCTTTGGCCCTTTCTTTTTAGAAATACCAGAAGCGTAAATCGTTAACCAATGCTAATGTCCTTAAATAATTAGATAAATCATTTACAAAGCCGTGTCCTGTAAATAATTGTATTAATCAATGAAATGATTCTTTTCCAGATGGCCATATAATACTTTTGTGCCCAGAACGGTTTCGACCTCCGTCGCTCCCGCTCTGGGCACAGGCAGCTTAACAATTCTCTCATCCGTTTTAATTCACCCTGCAACATAAAATTTCTTAGCCCAAATTTATTGGTGTGTCTTATTTTCCTAAGCCATGATAGCCACAAAAGAATCGAGAAGATTATTTCTGTTGCTTTTTACCGTTTTCAGGCCAATGACTGTCGAGAAATGACTATTTGATTAGCTTTCCATATAATCCCTCCCCCCACAAACATGCCCCGGTAAGCATTCAGTCCGGCGGCCAGGAGATGGCTTCCTTCACTTACGACAACAACGTCAATATGACCTCAAGGGTGCTGGACGGAGTGACCTATAGTCAGACCTGGGACGGGCCAACCGCCTGACATCGGTGACGGTGAATGCGCAAAAGACCTATTTTACCCATGATGCCGACGGCCAACGGGTGTACACCCTGCTGCCGGACGGGCGCAAGATTTACACCCCCTGGCCGGATTATGAGGAGGAGCTGCTGCCCGGCACACAGCAAACCAGCGGCATGGCCCCCGGCCGCGTGCCCAAGGATGGGCTGGAGCGCCAACCGGCCGCCGTCACCGCCGGCAATCTGTTGCAAAACCCCGGCTTTGAAGATGGGAAACTCCCCTGGAGGTTCAACCCCACCTCCAACGGCAGCTATGTCACCGCTTCCCCCGGCTACAGCGGGAGCAAGGCGGCCAAGATCACGATCACGGCCAATACGAGTGACAACAACCAATTCTACCAGAATAACATCACCCTGAAGGAGAACACCGCCTATCGTCTCAGTTTCGTCGCCAAATCCAGCGACGGCAAAGATGCCAAGGTGTATATCCACCAGTTTGCCAGCGGGCTTAACTATGGCTTGAATAACAAGCTCATCGCCTTAACCACGGCCTGGAAGAGCTTCAGCTTTGATTTCACCACCAGCGGCTTCAGCGGCACGGTCAGCGACGGCAATCTGCGCTTCTGGTTCAAGAACCTGGCCAATGTGGGCACCATCTACTACTTTGATGATGTGGTCCTGGAAGAGATAGGTGGCGGCGGTCCGACCTCGACGCCGACGGCAACCAATACGCCCCCCGGACCAACAGCCACCAACACACCTCCCGGACCGACACCCACGCCCAACAGCAGCAACCTGGTGCACCATTACAAGTTGGATGAAAGCAGCGGGGGCACAGCTCATGATTCCGCCGGCAGCCGGGACGGCACGCTGAACGGACCGACCTGGCAGCCCTCAGGCGGGCAGATAAACGGCGCCTTGCGCTTTGACGGCGTGGACGACCGGGTTGATTTAGGCGCTTTTGACCTGGGCGGCAACGCCCTGACCATCGCCTTCTGGATGAAAGCGAATGATTTCGAGGTGACCGATGCCCGCTTCATCTCCAAGGCCACAGGGGTCTCAGATGCTGAGCATTACTGGATGGTCAGCACCCTGAACAGCAGCAAGCTGCGTTTCCGCTTGAAGGCGGGTGGGGAGACCACGACATTGTACAGCACCTCCGGGACGCTGAGCAGCGGCCAGTGGACGCATGTGGCGGCGACGTATGATGGGAGCAGGATGCGCCTGTATAAAAACGGGCAGGAAGTGGCCGATATGGCCAAGAGCGGCAGCATCAACAGCGGCGCCGGGGTTAACGTCGCCTTGGGCAACCAGCCGGCCGGCGCCGGGGACAGGGCTTTTGACGGCTTGCTGGATGATGTCTGTATCTATGAACGGGCCTTGAGCGGTGCTGAGTTGGCGGCCATCAAGGATAACGGCTGTGGCGGCGGTTCGTCCGGGGGCGGCTCGGTAATCGACCTCTATATGACCGGCAGCACCAATGAGGAAATAGCCGAACTGTTGATCGACGACCAGGTGGTGGCCACCTACACCAACATGGGCACGGGCTACAACACGAGACAGTTCAACCATTACATCTACCAACATGGGAGCACGGTAACACCAACCCAGGTCAAGGTGCGCTTTACCAATGACGGGCTGACCGCAAGCGGCCAGGACAAGAATGTGCGGGTTGACCGCATTGAGATTGACGGAGTGACCTATCAGACGGAAGCGCCGACCACTTTCTCCACCGGCACCTGGTCCGAAGGGACCGGCTGTGATGATGA
>JANQGC010000252.1 GCA_028277515.1 Anaerolineae bacterium | reverse complement strand
TTTTTGCAGCAGGCCAATACTTGACATGGTTTATGGATCAGTGAGCGTGACTAAACCTGCTTGCTCCAATTCAGATAGGAAGACAGCGAAATCATCTCTCAACGTCGCTTCATCCACCTCAAATTCAGCTAAAGTCTGGGCAACGACATCCTCTGAACTGTTGGTGGTATTGATCAACTGCCAGAAACGCAGCCCAATATCATCTAACCCATAATAACGCTCTTTCTCCAGGTTGAGCAAGACAGCCTCCCCCTCTAATTCCTGAAAGATGGCGTTTGGCGATATGTTAATGATTACTTTATTGCTCATTGCTCTATTAGTCCAACTAAGTTATTTTGATGGGTTGATAGTAATGGCTTTAGTCGTTAAACCGCTTTTGGCTATTAACAAAATAATACGGTCATCCTGTAAGTAGGAGGCATCCTCAGATGCCGGTCCGGAAAAGCCGCGCATCTAAGGATGCGCATTTACACTTATAGCCACATTAATTAGTTAAGATTCAAAAGCGGTTACTACGAACTATCCGCCCATGATGTTAGTCAGACTACTATTATCTCAAGAAATCAATTTACTGGAAACCTTAAGTGACAGTCACTTGTTAAGTCTCCAGGAAAATGGCTCGTATTACCCTCTTGAGGGATATGTGCCTTGAAGGGCAATGATGAAATTTAGCCCCAGATATGGTTGTAGATTTGCATGAGCCTGCCCGCCGCCAGAGTTCGAGAGGGCCGCGCTGGCCATATTCGTCGTGTTCGTATCTTTGCTATAGATTGGAAATCCTCGCGAATTGGCCAGGGCAGCATTGCCAGGCTCGTTGGTATTGGACCCACCGGCATGGATATTGAAAATATGATCGTGCGCTGGGATCTGGGCCTCGGCCAGGTTGACTGTATTTGTCCCTCCTTTTTCACCCAGGCGACGCGACGTCAAGCCGGGGCCACGGCCAGGGTGCATGGCCGCTCGTCCTTGCAGGTTGGGCAGGCCAAAGGTTGTCCTACCATCCCCTCCGTAGGTTGTACTCAGGATGGAGAATAACGCCGTATTTTGGGCGATCGGCAGCAGTTGGCCATCACAAAAAGCATAACTGCGCGGGGCAAAATTACCCCCGAATATTTTGATTTGTCCAATAAAAGGTTCTGACATGGCTTATCTCCTTAGTTGCGGGATGGGTAAATGCCAACCAGGGCAATGATATAATTGACACATTGAAAAGGCATGATATTTTGATGGGGTAGGCTGCCGCCGCTGTCGCCAATGGCTGCTGAATTGAGTTTGTTGTCGACAGGTTCGACATCATCATACAACCTGTTGCTGCCCTGGGTTGGTTGGGCCAGAACATGGCCGGCCGGATTGGCCTGGTCACCCGGCGCATTGTTGGCATTCACATAATGGAAGTGGTTCGGCATCTGGTTGGTGGTCAGGGTTACTCTTTCCTCCCCGCCGCGCGAACCGAGGTTGCGCGGAGACAAACCGGGGCCTGTCCCCTGGTGGAGAGGAATCCGGCCGCGCAGATCCGGCAAGCCAAATGTTGTACGGCCGTCGCCGCCGTATATCGTACCTAATAGACTAAACAGGGAATCATTTTGTGATATAGCCAGCAGTTGGCCATCACAAAACGCCCAACCGCGTGGGGCGAAATTCCCGCCAAACATTGTAATTTCACCGATGAATGGTTCTGACATGAGAAATCTCCTTTAATTCCGCGAGGGAAATAGTCCCCGCAGGGCGATAATGTAACTGATCGTGAGATAGGGCTGCATGTTGTTGTGCGCCTGGCCGCCCCCATTATTGCTCACGCTGTCGGATTTCATAGCGATCATCGTCGCAGCTTCCACGGCCCGGTATGGCGTCTCTCCCTCTGATTCGGGTACGACGGCGAGTAAATCATCGGACCCTGTGCGGTCAGCGGCAGCGGCCGTTGAGGCATGCAGGGTATGGGTATGGGCGGCCATCTCGGCCGAAGTCAAGGTGATCGTCTCCGCACCCCCTTTTTGTCCAAGTTGGACGCCGTCCCCTACATGGACCGGCGTGCGGCTGCGCAGGTCAGGCAGGGCGAAGGATGTTCGGCCGTCACCTCCATATGTGGTACCCAAAAGCGAATACAAAGATTGATTCTGATTGATAGGCAACAACTGGCCATCACAAAACGCCCAATCACGCGGCGCAAAGTTAAAGCCAATCATGCGTATCTCAGCCAAAAACGGTTCACTCATAGCAAATTCTCCTTAATTAAGAAATGGGTTGAGCGGGTCAACCGGGCTAATTAAAAATGGCCTCCAAATAGAGACCATCCTCATCCTCGGCAATCGGGACGAGGAAGATCGCTCCCAAATCCCTTAATTGGGCGTGGGAGAGGTCGTACATCCTTTGGGTCGCACCTAGTTCATGGGGGACACGAAAAACGAGAGAGAACGATGGTGGCCTGGCCGACTCTGCTTTTTTCTGCCAACTAAAAGAGGGTTGGCTCGCCTGGGCAATTTGGCTGACTTCAACCAGTTCCCCGCCAACCTCAACGCCGTCATCCCCATGTAAAATGAAGCGATCATTGAGTAAGGGTTGCATTTTCTCAAAGGTTATTTTTTCTGACATGTAACCTTACGATTCCTCCGGTGACCAAGCCATTAAATCGTAAAAGCTGTGCTCGCCGATTTTCTCAAAGCCAAACCGTTTGTATAGATTCCTGGCTGCATTGCTCTGATCAACGTGGATGGACACCCCTTTGCCTACCGCCTCAGCGCGCTGCATTAATTGGGCAAGGAAGTAAGAGCCGATACCCTGGTTGCGGTATTGGGGCAGCAAGGCAATATCAATGATGCGTAATTCTGTAGGCCATTCAGCAACATATAAGCGGCCCACTGGAATCTCCTGGTAGAGGATGATATCAAATGTCGCCTCTTTATAATTCTCCTGGTAATAGCTGTGTTGGGCCTGGAACTGCATAACCAAAAACTGCCGCTTTTGCTCATCACTCCAACCGGTTAGGGACATCTCCTCGGCCCGTGTGCCGGCGTAAACCTGCATCAGGAACGGCCGGTCGCTTTCTTCAATGGGTCGCAACCGGATCTCTTTTTCGAGAGTGGAAGTCATGATGATCTGGCAAATTTGCTATCTGTGTTGCGGTTAATAACTATGGCTTGTATAGACTGATTTTTTAAAAGGTAACTGAGTTTGGTTATGAATCGGATTGAAAAAATGACAAACTAGAGAATGCCGTGAAACCGTCACGAAACCGTGCTTCAGGCTATTCAAGACCGACAAGAACAATCTACCTTAGGAGAGAGATTGCGTACAGCACTCTTTTATCATAATAAGAGATTAATTTATAAAAATATACCCTATCTTGAACTCGATGTCAATACTCGATAGCCAAAGGGTGCCATTACAAATTGTGTAAAACCGGAGAGTTCGATTTGGGTCGGCCGTTTCATGATGGGGTTAGGCCGGCGAATTTCGACAGCAGATGCTTCCTTTGCACCTTATCCCGCCGGCCCAACCCTACCAAACGACCCCGGCTCACCTTCACAGCCAAGCGACGTCTAGCCGGGCGAGACAGGCGGGAAGGTTAGCCAGGGGTTTTCGGTAAGATTTTGCCCCGCCGGCTTGTGCTGAGCCTGCCGAAGTATCCCGCCACTACGACAATGATCGAAGCATTGTAAGGATCGAATTTTTAAAATTCAAATTCACCAACGGCCGCTCCGCATCCTACCCAGTTTATTTGAATATTACCAGGATCGAGAAGCAAATCTTCAGGTGGTAAGCGATCGGGGAATCCGGTCCAACCTTGTGGGCCATAAAAATCGCCCGATTGGGCTTCTTTATCGGCACACGCACGGATGATGCCTAGTGCACCATCTTCGGCCGATTGTGCATTTGCCATAATCGGGCTGTTCCCATCCATGCCGCCAGCTTCGATGCTTGTGGTTTGCAAGCTGGTCATCGCCAATCCTGGGTGAGCCAGCAATGCCTTTACATTATCAATGTTATGTTGTTCAAGCTGTTGTTTTAATCCATAGGTGAAAGTGCAGTTCGCCAGCTTGGTTTGATGGTAACGTTCCCATCGCGGGCCTGTGAATTGTGCATTCTCTTCATCCGTGCCGTTTCCGCCCAGGTTGCCCCCATTTTTGCCGAAGTATTTGCTCTCTAAAGGTCCACCCAATCTGGCCATTGAAGTATGATTAACAACGCGCGCTTCTTCACTATTCTTCAACAATGGAAACAGGCCTTTGGTTAGCAAGAAATGGGAAATACAGTTCGTTTGCATTTGAATATCGTATCCATCTTTAGTGGGCCGATCTTCTAATGCCATCACACCGGCGTTATTGCATAGGACATCTATGACATCATATTTTACCTTGATTTCGTCTACAGCCTGTCGAACGCTGTCAAAGTCCTGCAAATCACATGTAATGGCGTCGAATGTCCCATCCGGAACTTCCTTTTTCAATTTTTCTAGTGATGATTTGGCACGTTCACTTTTACGGTTCAGCAGTACAACAGAAGCCCCTAATTTTGCCATCTCTCTTGCACATACATAACCCGTTCCGCTGGTTGTTCCAGTGATAGCAACGACCTTGTTCGTCATGTCTTGCGTGTGATTTTCAATGACCTTGTCTAAATAAACTGTTTTAATTTGCTCTGTCATGATAGGAATCCTTTTTTTTCGATATGAGTTTATACTTATATTGTTACCATAAGAATACTATAAATCAACATGTCCTGCCGCTCTACGGTGAGATCATTGACGAACGACTTACGGAGGCTCTGGCATTTGCGAGCGAATTAGCTCAATTTGAAGATATTCCATATCCAATGAATCAAGCATGATTTTCCTTTTGGATGAAAATTTTCCAAAATCGGCCGAGAAATTTCTCCCATATCGGATACGATAGTGATTGATTACCATAATCCGTTGTCGCGATTGCGGCACAAAAATTGGTAACTTTGGAATCATCCTACCCAATTAATCTCAATAATGATATCGTAACTGGGCAATAAAAATTGCGTCATCCTCAACCTTGTAAACAATTCGATGTTCTCTATCAATTCGTCGAGACCAGTAACCCGTTAGCGCATGACGCAAAGGCTCCGGTTTTCCAATACCCTTGTAAGGCGACCGTTTTATTTCTTGAATCAGCCTGTTGACCCGCTTGAGCATTTTCCTGTCTGTTTTCTGCCAGTATAAATAATCATCCCAGGCGTGACTGGAAAAGATTAATTTCACTCTATCAACTCACGTTCAAGACCTTGCCCTCTTTCTAATTCAACTATGGATTGCAATAATTTTTGAGCATTCTTTGGGCTCCGCAAGAGATAGGCCGTTTCTTCCATGGCCTGATAATCGTCTAAAGAGATCAAAACAACTGCCCGGTCATTTTTCCGCGTAATGATAATCGGAGCGTGTTCATCAATCACGTCATCCATTGTTTTTGCAAGATTATTGCGCGCATGTGTATAAGTAATGGCTTTCATTTACTACCTCCACAAAAGTTGTACAACATATTGTACAGGACCTGTAAATCAAAAGCAATATTATTCACAGCCAGGGTAACCAAACCACCGCATCCCAAGAGACGTCAAGGATCAAACAGCCTTCAGTTAGTGATTTGTTCGCAAAGTTTTTTAAGCGCGCTGGGACCGGTCTCCCGACCGTGTCCCCCCTGGCACGGTCGGGAGAGCAGTCCGCAATGCTCCTGAGATGCAGCCAGAGCATCCTTATAGTATTTAAAAAACAAACCAGTTAGTTAGAACGAGCAGAAGAATTCTACGAAAGACCTGGTGTCGGCGTCACCGTCAGCGTGCCCGTCGGTGTCGGGGTCACGGTTAATGTTCCGGTTAGCGTCGGCGTCGCGGTGAACGTGCTTGAGGGTGATAGCGTCGGCGTTTCCGTGGCAGGAACAGGTGTGGAAGTAAATGTCGCCGTCGGTGGGACAGATGTGAACGTCACCGTTGGCGGGACAGATGTAAACGTCGCCGTCGGCGGAACAAGCGTAGCGGTGAATGTCGCTGTTGGGGGAATGGGTGTCTGCGTACTCGTCGCTGTCGGGGGAACCGGGGTAAAGGTAGCGGTTGGCGGCACTGAGGTTGGTGTCAATGTAGCCGTTGGCGGAACGGCCGTGAGCGTCGTT
>JANQGC010000241.1 GCA_028277515.1 Anaerolineae bacterium | reverse complement strand
CAATGGACGGCGGCCGGATTGGCTCCCTCTTAGCTGTGCTGAACAAAACCATCACTCCCATGGGCGCGCGGCTGCTGCGTCAGCGCCTAACCCGACCCTTACTAAATAAGGAGCGCCTGGATAATCGGCTCGATCAGGTGGATGTTTTTTTCAATGATGCTTTGTTAAGAGCTGATGTACGGGCACAACTTAAGGGGTTACCGGACCTTGAACGGCTGACAAATCGCGCAGTGAGCGGGTCAGCCAACCCACGCGACTTGGACCAGGTCGGAAAATGTCTGGCCATCATTCCCAAATTGCAAACCTTACTTTCTGATATTCCGCCAATGAGATCTTTAGTAGAAGGCTTAGACTCCTGTCCTGAAACATTAGCACTAATCTCCCAGTCATTGGTGGACGATGCCCCTCCTAATCTGAACAAAATGGGTGTTATACGTCCTGGTTTTTCGGCCGAACTTGATGGCGTCATAAATTCATCAAACCATGCCAGGGAATGGGTCGAAAATCTTGAGCTGCGAGAAAGAGAACGAACAGGCATAAATTCCCTTAAAGTTAGTTTCAATAAAGTGTTTGGCTACTACCTTGAAGTCACCAAAGCCAACACTAACCTGGTGCCCGATGATTACATTCGCAAACAAACCTTGACCAATGCCGAACGCTATATCACGCCCGAATTGAAAGAGTATGAAACCCTCATTTTGAACGCTGAAGAACGCATCCTGCAAATTGAGCGCCGAATTTTTACCGAGATCACTGAGCGAGTCGCCGGATATGCGGAAAGATTGTTAAAAACTGCATCCTCCTTAGCCAGAATAGATGTGGCGGCCAACATGGCCGAGGTCGCCTCACGAAATGCCTATATTCGGCCACAGATAAATGAATCCAGCACCTTAGAACTCAACCAAAGCCGCCATCCCGTCGTAGAACAAACCATTACCAAGCAGCAATCGCTTGGCGAACGATTCGTCCCCAACGATGCCCAATTCAGTGATGATGATCGCATTCAAATCATTACCGGACCGAATATGTCCGGTAAATCAACTTATTTAAGACAGGTAGCATTGATCACATTGATGGCTCAAATCGGCAGCTTTGTTCCCGCTGAGTCGGCGACGATCGGCCTGGTTGATCGCATCTTCACTCGCATCGGTGCCCATGATGAATTACATGCCGGCCGGTCCACTTTTATGGTCGAGATGGTCGAAACGGCCGAAATCCTGAATCACGCTACCCACCGTTCATTGTTAATTTTGGATGAAATCGGCCGTGGAACCAGCACTTACGATGGTTTATCCCTGGCCTGGGCCATCATTGAATTCCTGCATAACCATCCGCGGCTGAAACCCCGCACACTTTTTGCCACCCATTACCATGAATTAACCGGCCTGGCTGATATGCTGCCGCTCGTTTCCAATTACAATGTCGAAGTGGCCGAACAAGGTGACGACGTGACATTCCTGCATAAAATCGTGCCCGGAGGTGCTGACCGCAGCTATGGTATCCATGTTGCCCAGTTGGCAGGTCTCCCGCGGGACATTATCAGCCGTGCCAATGAGATCCTACAAGACCTGGAAAAACATGCTCCGACTGCCACTGTTGAACCGAGTCATTTGAACAGCGGGCAGCAAATGGCCCTTTTCCCCGAATCAAGCCCCATCCTTGAGGAGCTTAAAAAACTTGATGTCACAGCCATGACCCCCTTGGAAGCGATAAACAAACTGTATGAGTGGCGGAGACGCTACGTTGACGGTGAAGATGGAAATCCCCCATCATAGAAAGGTCGCGATGTATGGATGAAAAGTTAGAAAATTATCCCTTTGACGCCGAGACCTGGGATCTGCTTCCTGGATACCTTGAAAATTTACCTCACAAGGTACAAATCAATATCTGGGGCGACCCGGCTGAGAGCCGGACCGAGAAAGAGGCCCAAACACTGGCAACAACCCTGGCAAAACACTTTAACCAAATTGAAGCAGCATTCTTTCCCCGCAGAGTAAACTATGATTATTATCCCGTCATAGGTATTTTTGATTTGGCTGGGAACACGCCAACTGACAAGGGGATTCGATTAATTGGATTGCCCGCGGGGTATCAAATGACCTCCCTGATCACTGCCATTCAAGCAACTTCTTTTCAGGGCACAACCTTGGAAGCGGCAACGCGAATCCCCCTGCAAAAACTCAAACAAGAAGTTCAACTAGAAATTTTAACATCTGCTGAGGATGAGGCGGGAGCATTGATGGCTAAATCAGCCTTCGGTCTTGCTGTAGCCAGCCCTAAAATACGGTCTTATCTAATCATGACGGACGCCTTCCCCATCGCCAATGTCCGCTATTCTGTCAAGGAACTACCGCACCTGGTCATCAACGGCCGTAACCATGTTCAAGGAGTATTAGAAGAAGAAGGCCTATTAAAGCAGATCGCTGCGACGGTTAAACAATCTGCGGCCGGAGGCTAATCTCCTATTCTCTTTGCAGCATCTTTCAGGCGTGCATCTGGTGTAGGCGAGCCGCCAAACTTAGCCCCGATATTTCGCCCAATCTTGCGCAAGCGTGATCGGCCGCGTGCTATAATATAACGCGTCCGTTTCCATTCCCGGTCCAGCAATGGAATCTCCGGCGGTGTGACATCCCATTTCAACGCAACCGATGCCCAGGTTAAGCCTCCACCAAACCCAACAAAAACAACATTATTATCCGGTCTCAACCGGCCTTGTTCTACGGCATCACACAGGGCCAATGGGATCGATGCTGCCGATGTATTGCCGGTTTGGTCGACATTGGAAAAGAATTTCTCTGGGGGAATTCTCATCTTCCGGGCGACATGATCAATAATTCTGGTATTGGCCTGATGAGGAATAATCAAATCTATATCATCTATCGTGAGGCCAGCCTTTTTGACAACGTCATATATTGATGAGTGCACAACATGGGAGGCAAAACGAAATATTTGGCGGCCGTTCATAGCAATCGTATTTTGTTTATGCCCATTGCCCAAATATTCAGGTCCTAACGTCGGTACCGGATTATGGTAAACAGCAGGCAGCCGAAGTAAGTTACCCCCGGACCCATCTGAGCGCATTGTTGATGCCAGGACACCACCAGGAACGCTGGAACCCTTTAACACAACAGCACCGGCGCCATCACCAAACAGGATGCACGTGCTGCGGTCACTCCAATCCAACACACGTGACATCGTTTCCGCACCAATTACCACCGCGTTACGAACCGAACCGGTTGCGATTGATTGGGCGGCCATATTTAAAGCATAAACAAAGCCAGAACAGGCAGCTCCTAAGTCAAAGGCCCCCGCTCTTGCTGCACCTAAGTAATCTTGCACACGGCTGGCAGTTGATGGGAAAATATATTCTGGTGTCGAAGTGGCTACAATTATTAATTCAAGTTGGGATGGAGGTAAATCTGCCACTGCCAATGCGCGGGCTGCGGCTTCAAATGCCATCGTCGCAGTGGTCTCTTTTTCACCGGCGATGCGGCGCTGCCGAATGCCGGTTCGCGTGTAAATCCATTCATCAGAGGTATCGACCATCTGGGCAAGGTCATCATTCGAAAGGACTGTGTCAGGTAGGAAGCTCCCCCAGCCTACAATATGAGCGTGTTTCATACATTCCTCTGTTTTTGTGTCTTCCTTCCCAACCAGGCGAACATCACCTGCTTATGTAGTCGGGGGCTGCAAAAAGTTACCACCTTGGCAACGAATTGTGGTTTAATTCGTAAGAAAATAAGAACCTAAAATAACAAGGCTTCTCACATTGAGAAGAACCCGTAGAGGGCTATTGAGTTACGGTATGTTAATTTAATGTAACAAGTGACAGTCACTTGAATCGCTTCGATCTCTCTGAGAAATAAGTAACTGTCACATTATGAATACAAATTAGAAAAACAAACCATTAAGTTTAATGTTCTAAGATTATGGGCAACAGGCGGACATATAGCAAAAAAAAGCAAAGAAACATCTTATTAACCATTGGCGGATGCTTGCTTTTTATGCTGTTTATCCTCTTTGCGGGGTCCGTTGCTATTGGTGGATTATACATTTATATCCGAAATGGTGGAGAGCTTTTTCTGGAGTCTCCGGATTTTGCAATTGGACAAGTTCCTCAACCAACTGCGCTTCCTCAACCTCAGCCATCCGCAATGGCGACTGTCCCTTCCGTCTCCTCAAACCCGGCTATGGAAATTACACCTACAATAACAATTGATTCCATAGCGACTGATCGACCGCCACCTGCCCCTCCTCCAGCTTCCAAAATCATCATTGATCCACCGGCAAATATCGAACAGGAGGCCATTCCTGATCGCGCTTTTGCCGATTTGGAACGATTATTTGAATCAAATATTCCAGAGCATGATTATTACAATGTCTTTAAAGAACTTAATCAGGAGGTGGACCCAGGGCCGAGAACTTATGAGCGGCCCAGTTTTAATAACGGTGACCGCCAAATTTTCTATACCGACCAGGGCCGAATTGAAGCCACCCTGGTTCATTCTACCGAAAACGCCTATTTGTGGATGGATGATTCATTACAGCTTGATGAAATCGATGTCCGTTCAGCCGGTGACTACCTGGAAACGAACGAGTTTTTTGGCCAATTTGCACACTTATTTGGCCGACCCTGGGAACCTGGCATGGATAATGACCCAAGGTTTTCAATCTTACATGTCGCCGGAGCAAGCGACAATTATGAAATAGGTTATTTTAGCGACCTGGATGAATATCCTAACACTTTGCCACTGTTTCAGGAGTCAAATCAGCAAGAAATAATTTACCTAAACATGGATCAGTTGTTAATCGGTTCAGATTTGTATTACGGAACATTAATCCATGAATTACAACATCTCTCCCAATGGAATTTGGATAAAAATGAATCCGTTTGGCTTAATGAAGGTCTATCCCAATTGGCTGAACTCTATGTTGGATTGGATACAGCCGTTCCTGATGCGTATTTAGAAAAACCAGACACTCGCCTTGACCGCTGGGCCTATGAAGAAGAGGTCATTGATGCCCATTATGCCAATGCCTACCTTTTCACTGTCTATCTCTGGGAACAGCTAGACAACCCAGGAATATACGAACTGGTGCGCGAACCGGCCAACGGATTATCAGCTGTTCGCAAAGTGTTACAAGGTCATGATCCGGATCGTTCTCTGAATCAATTTCTTTCTGATTGGGCGGCAGCTAATTATTTAGACGATCCCGCTGCGGGTCAGGAATACAACTATATTCGCCTGGAACTGCCGTCCCCATCTATTCAAGAAAGAATAAGTAATCTCCCATATGAAAAAGTTTTTGAGTTGGATCAGTTGTCTGTTCATTACTTTGAATTGGCCCCGGCAAATACTCTATCCCTCTCCTTTGTTGGTGATACAACAACCCAATTAATCGATTCTCCTCCGACAAGTGGGGAACAAATGTGGTTTGCGCTGCCTGAAAACGATACTAACGCACAGCTTACAGCAGCCTTTGATTTAAGTGATCTTCAGCAAGCAACCTTAAAGTTTAACATCTGGTTTGACCTGGAAGAAGATTTTGATTTCGCTTATATCACTATTTCGCAAGATCAAGGTCAGACGTGGCAAATTCTCTCACCATCAAACAGCAAACAGGGAGATTATGGTCCGGCTTATACAGGAAACAGCAGTCAACTAGATAACACTGTTGGCGGATGGCTTCCTGAAGAGCTGTCGTTAAACGCATATGCCGGACAGGAAATTATGATTCGTTTCCAGGTTCTGACCGATTTTGAGGCGGTAGGTAAAGGTGTCGCCCTGGATGACATCATGATTCCTGAGCTTGGCTATGCAACAGACGTGGAACAAGAAGGTACCAATTGGATTGCTGATGGTTTTGTCCGGACCGGGTGGCAACTTCCCCAGCAGTGGTCACTACAGCTCATCAAACTTGGCGATACCCCTCAAGTTGAAACATTGCCTCTTGATGAGTTCAATCGCTATCAAGGGCAGGTTGATCTTGGCTCCGATGGCGGTATCTTAATTGTCATGCCATTAACCCCTTTTGTTGAAGAGCAAGCGCGATACTGGTTAAAAATAGGCAGTTAGGAAATCAAAAAAACGCAATCCTAGAACCTCCAATTGTGTTATAATTCGCCCCATTGTACGTTGTGTACCTAAAATTTGACAACTTTTCGTTAAATGGTTTTCGTCAATATTCAAGTGAAAAGTTGTCAAATTTCTTTGCATATAATTTTTAATAACAGTGTATTGAAATTATGAATTTAAATGAGATATTATGCGTCTAAAAAATGCGAAAGCGATTTCGCGTATGCGTGAGGCCGGCCGGCTGGTTGCCGAATGTTTTGCTTTGTTGGAAAAAAATATTAAACCAGGGGTCTCTCTTTCTTTGTTAGATAACATTGTCGAAGAATATATCGCCCAGCACCAGGCAAAGCCTCTGTATAAAGATTACCGGGGGTCCTCAGATGAACATCCACCTTTTCCCGGTGTGATTTGCGCTTCAGTCAACCATGAAATTTGTCATGGTTTACCAAATGACCGTATCCTAAAAGAGGGTGACATCATCGGCATCGATATCGGTCTCAAAAAAAGAGGGTTTTGTGGAGATGCCTGTGTAACATTTCCGGTCGGTAAGGTCTCAGGAAATGCTCAGCGTATGATGGATATTGGCAAAGAGGCGCTCCGCGTGGGAATCGCGGCGGCACAACCCGGTGGATACTTGCATGATATTGGGGCAGCTATCAATGATTATGCCGATTCCCAGGGCGTCTCGGTCGTCCATGAATGGGGTGGACATGGGATCGGCCGCTCGCTGCACGAACCACCTTCCGTATCTCATGTTCGCCAGGAAAACCGAGGCCCAAGATTGCGGCCAGGCATGACTTTCACCATAGAACCAATGATTAACGCCGGAACACATGAGTGGTTTTTACTCAATGATGGTTGGACAGTGGTCACGGCCGATGGCCAGCTAAGCGTCCAATACGAACATACCATCGCTATCACCAAAAATGGACCGGAAATCCTCACCAGGATCTGAGACGCCGCGATTTCCCCTTATTAATAGTTTGTTGAAGGGGCGCTCTTGCTGACCTTTCTAACACAAGGATTGCTGCTGGGGGGAACGGCCGCCGCCCAACCCGGACCACTTCAGGCTTTTTTACTATCCCAAACTTTAAAGAACGGATGGCAAAAAACCCTTCCAGTCACATTGGCACCACTGATCAGCGATGGTCCCATTGTTCTATTGGTCATCCTGGTATTAACCCGCACACCTGATTGGTCTTTGAGCATTTTGCAAATCATCGGTGGCATATTCCTGCTATATCTGGCATATGGAGCCTACAAAGCTTATCAAACGGCCGCGAGCACCAAACCGGAAACGCTACAATCTTCAGACCATAGTCTAATGAAGGCGGCTGGGATGAACTTCTTAAGCCCCAATCCCTACCTATTTTGGGCGACGATTGCCGGGCCGATATTTATTGCCGGTTGGCGGCAGGCCCCTATTTATGGGTTAAGCTTCGTCATCGGATTTTATCTCACCTTGATCGGCGGGTTTATGGCTTTTGTCGCTCTTTTCGCCCAAACAAAACGCCTGGACAAAAAGGTTAATCAGGTCTTGAGCGGATTGTCCGCATTGGCCTTACTCTTCTTCGCTATATATCAAATTTGGCAAGGGTTTAGAAATCTTTGACTTAATAGAAACAGTTCCCTATGATGGGATTTCACTAAAAGCCTGATGATGAGCATCATATAGGATTATAAATAGAGGAGCAGCTAACAAAAATGGAGCCTATGCAATTAAGAACACATAAAGTGGGCGTCTGGGGTATGAACACCTATTCCCTTATCTGTCCCACGACAAGGAAGAGTGTTTTGATCGATCCCGGAGCAGATCCTAAAACATTGTTGGAAATGTTAGAAGACTCACAACCTATCGCTATCCTTTTAACCCATAGTGACATCGATCACATCGGCGCGCTCGCCGAAATGAAAAAACAGCTTAAAGTCCCTGTCCTGGCCCACCCGGGATCGCATGCGAATGGCGTCGTCATCAATGCCGATCGCTGGCTGGATCATGGTGAAGTTATTCGCATTGGGGAACATACACTGCAAGTTTATTATACCCCCGGACATATCGGCGATCAGGTGAGTTTTGCTATTCAGAGTGATAACCGCATCATTGTTGGCGACACTATTTTTGAGGGCGGCCCGGGGAAAACCCGGTCAATTGAAGGATTTCAAACGACCCTCAATACCCTTCGCCATGTCGTGCTGGCTTGGCCGGATGAGTCTATCTGCTACCCCGGTCATGGCCCATCGTTCCGGCTGGGAGATAAGAGAAAAGCGATAGAGTCATTTTTGAATAAGGATCACGGAGATTTTTTTGGCGACGCAACCTGGGATATGTAATATGTTTACATCCTCGGCATGTTGTTATGTCTCCTAAAATCTGTTAAACTGCTTTGCATATGAAGCCTCGGCCGCGCCCGCTTCTGGCTCTGATGGTCTTGTTGGCCATCTTAGCTCTCTTTATCTTGCAGCGTGAACAGGCTGTGTTGGTTTCTGCTGCCAATTACTCTGGAACTGCGCGCATTGAAGGCACGCTTCAATTGGATTTATTAGTCTCCCCTCCTGTCGGCGTCCCTCGCGATACATTGAATCTGCAAATATTATTAACTAATCAGGGGGATGCGCTTGCTTCCCCTACTGTAGACATTCAACTCCCTTCTAACCTTGAAACTGAAACCAACCGGCTGCCTGCCGGCGCTACGATTAATCTATCTTCCAACACTGTGCAATGGCTGCCCCTGGTTCCTGCTCAAAATGGGATGAAAGAAATGTCAATTCCGCTAAAGGTTGCCTCGGCCGATCTGAAACAGCCTGAGCAGGTGATTACAGCAGTATTAAAAAATGGGGCATCCGAAGAAAGTGCATCGACAACCATTTGGACAGGAATTCCACCAAAGATTTATTCTATAGCAAGTTCTCAAACGGTTTCCGTCGGACAACCTATTCAATTACAGGTGGAGACATCAGGACCCGGCCCCTTCTCCGAAACCTGGCAGCTAGGAGATGGCCGTCGCATTCCCATCAACGATCCGTCAATCGTTTATCCTAAAGCAGGCGTTTACGACGTAACAGTAACTGTCAACAATCCCATTGGCAGCGCAACCCACACCGCTCAAATAACCGTCGTCCCCCATGCCGCTGCTCATTTCCACGCGGAGGATGAAACGCCCGGGTTGGGTGAACCGGTGAGCTTCGTCAATGAAAGTGGAGGGCAGATGCCCTTACGCTATACCTGGGATTTTGGTGACGGTGTGGTTTCCAACGAAGCCAATCCGCAGCACATCTATAAAAATCCGGGAAACTACCAGGTACGCTTGTTGATCGAAAATGAATTTGGGCAATCTGAGACGACCTCAATAGTCACTGTTGGCACGCCGCCATCCGCCCAAATCCTAGTGGAAGAATTCACACCGGCCGGACAACAAATCGCCGGAGAGGCTGTTGCTGAATCAGAAAATACGCAGTTTGCCTGGGAAATGGGAGACGGCCGGCAATATGATGGCCAAAAATTTAGACATGCTTATCGGCAAAGTGGCGATTATTACGTGACCCTGAAAGCTAGTAACGAATTCGGCACCACCCAGGTAGGTAAATGGATTCATGTTGAACCGGGAACATTGAATGTTTACCTGCCATTGGTCAGCCACCTGTCCGGATTGGAAAGTGGGAGTTCAGCAGTTAGCGGAGATGTACAAACCGACCCTGCTTTGGAAATTCTGGAAGTGGAAGATATTTTTGAAATGGAACCCCTGGAATCCGCGCAGAGTAAACCTCCCGTTGGGCAACTTCTTCTATATGTCAACGAAGCCCGGCGTATGTTCGACCTTCCTCCATTACCTGAATCACCTACCTTAAGCGCAGCGGCTCAGAAACATACGGAGGATATGGCCGCAACACGACACACACAGCATACAGGCTCCGATGGCTCATCCCCGGCCGAACGACAATTATGGCACGGTTACGATGAAGGATATGCTGGTGAGGCAACCGCCTGGGGATTCCCAGACCCCAGACAGGCTGTTCAGTTTTGGGTGAACAGCCCCAGTCATAGACCCATCATCTTAAACCCCTATGCCACCGAGGTAGGCGTTGGTTATTCCGTTGATTACAGCGCGCCAAGTGTCTGGTACTGGACAATAGAATTAGGTAACAGCTTCGCACCGGATGAGGTGCCAAGCCTTCGCATTCAGTCTCCGGCAAATGAAATTGAGTTGCTCAACTCTGATACTGTCACCTTTACCTGGAACTGGCCCCAGCCGCTTAATCCATCAGAACAGTTCTCAGTTTATTTCTATGGACCGGGTAATCCACAACGTGCCGGCACCGTCGATCAGCCGATTTTGGGAACCCGTTTTGCCCTGCCGATTCATCTATTAGACCATCCCACCATCCTGGGAGCAGTTGAATGGCAAATAAAGCTAGAAAACAGCCGCGGTATTGTCATTGCCGAAGGTCCACGTCAAAAGATGACGATCAATATCGATCCGACGCTGCCAACTCCCACGCCCATTCCAACAATTGTTCCCACAATTGAAGCCACGGCTTCCCCTACAGTCACTCCTACGCCAACGGCCGTTCCCCCATCACCGACCCCGCGGCCGACTGATCCACCATTGCCGCCTCTGGTGACAGCTACTCCCTTGCCTACAGAGCAATAAATCTTATCCGTTAATAACCTGATCTACTTCCTCGGCTAATCCCCTGGCTCTAATTGCAGCCGTCCCCGTATGAGCGGAAGCATTCATCAAATCTCTGATCTTATGAACCCCCAATAACATGTTAATCCTTCGATCGTTCTCAACCAATCGAGGCAGCGGGTTATCCGCCCCATTTTGCATGGCGGTCCATGCTTCAAGGCTTAATTGGCGCAGCCATTCATGTCCATCCTGTCTGCTAACGCCCCGCTTCACCAATTCCATTAAGACCCGTTCGCTGGCCGCAAAGGGACCATAACGTCTGAGGTTATTCTGAATTGCCCCCTTATCGACGTGAATTCCACTAAGAATACGCGTTGTTCGGCGCAGCAGTTCATCGGCTATTAAAAATCCTTCAGACTGCATCAAGCGCCTGTTCGCCGAATCATCCAGGCTGCGTTCCAATATTGCCTGGCTGGCGTTATCCCAGGCTATAGAAGGCAAAGCCGATAAATAACGGGCCAATGAACAGATATTCTCAGCGTTGACCGGATTTCGTTTGAAAGGCATGGCCGAAGACCCCACCTGACTTTTACCGAATGGTTCTGCCCATTCGCCAATTGCCGGTGACTGAAGGATGCGGAAATCCAAAGCAAATTTATGCAGCGTTGCCCCTAATCCTGCCAACACCTCCTGAACATGCAGATCCTGCTGCCGCGTATAGGTCTGTGAGGCGATGGAATAATATGGGAGAGTCAACTCATTCATGGCTATCTTTTCCATTTCTAATGGGGTCATATCACTTCCATCTAAAAGCTCTTGAAAACCGGCCTGTGTCCCAACGGCTCCTTTCAACCCTTTTCCTTTGAGGGATAATTTTAATCCCATGATGCGCCGGAAATCTTCTAGTAAATCCTGGGCATAAAATGCGAATCGATATCCGAGCGTCGTCGGTTCGGCCGGTTGAATGTGTGTATAAGCCATGATTGTCAGATCGGCCATTTCCACAATCTTCGACTGAAAAATCTTGAGGAGGTTCTTCAACTCTTCTGCTAAAAGCCCCAATGCCTGGCGAATCCGCAGAACATCAACATTGTCGGTAATATCGGCGCTGGTCGCCCCCCAATGAATGATACCCCCGCCAATTGGGCATTGTTCGGCATAGGTCTTGATTTCGGCCATCACATCATGCCGGGTAACTTTTTCCAATGCCAGGGCACGTTCAATATCAATATTTTCTACATGCTGCTCAAGATCAGCTAATTGTAAACTGCTCACCAACCCGGCTTGATGCTGCGCTTTCGCCAGGGCGACCCAAACCTGGCGCATCGTTTTTCGCTTATTAATTTCTGACCATATTTCGCGCATTTCCTCACTGCCATAACGCCATGTGAGAGGAGAAATATAAGTTGAATGATTGAAATTCATGATTTGTTGCCTATAAACGCTAAAAGCGCCGCTCGTAAGAAAATTTCAGTGAATTTTCAATTACGAAAACGACGCTTTTGGCGACAATTGGATTCGTTTGTGAAGTAAGCGCCTCGTTATTGCGTGGCTTCTTCTACAGCCTTATGCTTTTTCCGACGCTTTCGACCGGGACGACTTCGCTCTCTAAGTTGAAGTGCCCGCGTCTCTTCTGTGAGTCTCTGACGCTCCAACTCCAAACGAGCAAGAATCTCAGCATTCCTACGCTTTTGCTCCTCGGTCAACTCCACTTTACGTTTCGCCATACTCCCTACTCCTATATGCATTTTTCTGTCTTCAATAAAGAACGATTAACAGCATCTGTTGCCGTGAAAACTCAAACGGCATCTAAGATAAAATGTAGTCAAGAAGAAAGATATTTTCCCCTGTATTTTATCACAAAAACGAAGAGGTTTGTGTCATCACGACACTATATTAATGAACGGGTTATGAGAATTAATCACGGCGTGGTCGTGGTTTATAAACCCTGCGCCGGCGTCTCCTTTTGCCCCCGCCCCAGGGTAATTTGTCATAACGGCCAAGCAAAACAAACAGCCCGGCAACAGCAATCAAGAATGCCATCACCATTGAATAGGTGATGATACTGCCGCCAATGGTAACCTGGTCAGGTCGAAAGAACTCGACCCAGGTCCTTCCTAATCCCCACCAAATCAGAAATAAACCAAAAAGCGTGCCGGATTTCCATTGATCGCGATAGCGATTATTCAAAAACCACAATAAGATGAATCCGCCAAATAACCAGAGGGATTCATAAAGAAAGGTTGGATGGAATCGTGTTTCTGGCGAAAAAACAGTCAAATCACTAAACTCCGGGAGTCGGAATTGCGGATCGATTAAGATTCCCCAGGGCAGATCTGTCGGGGGACCGTATAATTCCTGATTAACGAAATTGCCCCAACGGCCGATCGCCTGGGCAATAAGCAGAGCCGGGCCGGCCACATCGGCATAATCCCAAAAAGGTAGCTTTCGCCACTTGATCCAGATCCAACCAACAGCAAACGCTCCAATAAATCCACCCAGAATATTGACGCCCCCGGCTCGAATATTGATCACATCAAAAAACGAATCATATTGAGCACCACCAATCACATCAAGCAATACATAAGTCAGACGGGCAAAGAAATAACCGGCAATGATGAGTAAAATCAGGCCATTGTAAAGCTCATCAGCACTTTGGCCTCTTTTTTGAATCTCCCTCCCCGCCCAAAGGGCGCCAATTGCAATCCCTAAGGTGACAATAATCCCATACCAATAAATGGGGAAACCACCACCAATAGGTATGGTGAAAGCCACTGGATCAAGTTGAATTGAATCTAGCATTTAGAAAAACCTCGAAAAAAAATCTTGCTCTTATGATTCTAGTCTACGTATCCCAAACCACGAAGTCTTTGCAATAATTGGCTGTCAATCGCTACACTTCCATCAGTTTCGGAAGATACGGTATCTTCATTTATCAACGATAAAGTTTGGGTCAGCCGATCATCAAGTTCCTTAGCCAACAACGGCCGGTCGTTTAGTCGGTTATTTAATTCAAGAGGATCCTTCGTGAGGCCAAATAATTGATAAGGCTGATCGTCCAAACGAATGAGTTTATGTACTTCCGATTGATCCGCCCTGATAATAGCTCTGCGGTCCGATAAACAATTGAATCTCTTCAGCAATTCCGGCTGCCGTTTTTCAATCGCTTTTATGAAATTGAGTGGAGGAAAAATTTCACTTAGCGCAGTACCCTGCTCCGGATCGCGACCAATCGCTGTTTGTTCCAATGACAGCCGGTATCCTTCAGCACATAAATCTTGATGTTGCTCATGATCATGTCCCCCGGCCAAATTTAGCATGGTATGAAAGACACGTCTTGTACTGACCGGTATGTTAATTCTTTCAGGAAACTCAAAGCGAGAAGGCCACTTAACAATTAAAGGCACATGTACCAATTCTTGATAAGCTACGAAAGCATGGCCCATATATCCATGTTCACCTAAACCATCCCCATGATCGGCAACAATAACGATCAATGTATTGTTATTATTTTTTCGCTGCTCAAGTATACCGAAAAGCTCACCTAAATAATCATCCTGGTAAGCCACTTCGGCATCATACATATCGTTCAAGACTCTGCTTTCCAGTTCACTTAGTGGCTCGGCCAAAGGAGCAGCCCAACGGTAAGCCTCTCGGTTCCAGGTACGCATAATCGTTCTGGCTTCCTTGCTGGCTCTAAAATAAGGAGCCACCTGGTCCACAAATCGGCCTGGAGGCCAAAACGGCAAGTGTGTTTCCATTAAATTTAGGAATAAAAACAGCGGTTTTTGCGGGTTTTGATTTTCTCTAGTGCGTAAATAATGGGCAACATCCTGCACCGACCGGCTGTTTTGACCCTTGAAATTCGCCAGTTTCGACCAAAGGGGTGTCGCCCAACTCTGTAAGGAAATTTGGAAAGCGAGATCGGATCGGCCAAAATAATTTTGAATGGGGTAAGATATTCGCCGTAAAAATTGAGTATACCATTCCTCAGCTCGACTCAAGGGCCATGGCAGCCGGGAGGATGCATGGGGGAGGCTGGGGATGGCTCCACCATAATTATAGAAATGCTTAAAGCCCCTTTTGAAGCCATTATTCAAAATACCCACCAGTGGATTATTACAAAAGCCGACCGTCTCATAGCCGGCAGCAGATAATAATTCAGCAATATGCGGGCTGTTTTGACGCATGCTCAGGTAAGATTGAGTCACCTGGTGCCGGCTGGGATATTCTCCCGAAAACATTGAGGCGTGACTGGGTACCGTCCATTGGGCGGGTGATACCGCATATTCAAATACGGTCCCATCGGATGCAAAGCGGTCTAAATTCGGCGTTATATTTTTTTCATACCCATAACAACCCAAACGGTCAGCCCTTTGGGTATCCAAGACAATAAACAAGATATCAGGTTGATTCATTACTATATTTTACCTGCCAAAATTTTGACCCTAACTATCATTAAAACGATAGCCAATTCCTCTAACCGTTTGCACCCATTGAGGGGACGCCGGATCGCGTTCGATCTTCTTCCTAAGATAATGGATATAAGGCTTGATGTTATCACGGGACAGTGTGCTGTCCATCCCCCAGGCATATTTCACCAAATCATTTGTTGTTAACACGCGGCCCGCATTTCGAGCCAGGGCAGATAACAGCTGATATTCACGAGGTGTCAAGTCAACAACTTGTTCATCAAGCATCACTAAATGGGCCTGGAGATCAATTACCAGGAATCCCTGGTCGAATTCCAATCTCCTTTCTTGACCTGAAGTGGAAGTCCTTCTTAAATGGGCTTTTATCCGGGCCAGAACAACTTTTGGGTTAAATGGTTTGACAATATAGTCATCTCCTCCAAGCTCCAAACCCTTCACGATACTCTCTGAATCTCCAATCGCTGTCAGGAATATAATCGGTAATTGAGATTCCAGCCGTACTCTGCGGCAAACTTCCCACCCACCCATATTGGGAATCATCACGTCCAGGAGCATTAGATCAGGCATCTCATTCAGAGCCTGGTATAATCCATCTTCGGCCGTATAGGCAATCGAAGAAAAATATCCGCCATCGTCTAAAATTCGCTGCAACGTTTTTGCCAGCGGGATATCATCATCGACAACTAAAATTTTGGCGTTCATAAGAAGTAAATTATAAAGCTATCCTGTCGATAGGGCATATCTTAAAGAAATTGCCGATTAGCAAGTGGATTGTTTTCCAAATTCGTAAGCAAGTGACAGTCACTTAAAAGGATACTTTTTCTCAAGTGTGCTTCTGAAAAGTGACTGTCACTTTATCAGATAAGATTACAGTTCCATCTTGGCAATCAAAGTCATTATGTTACAATGAAGCTCCCACTATGGGATGCTCTTTCCAACTATAGTCTACCTCATACATGCTTGTAACCCATTTATCTCTCAGTAATTATCGCAACTATGGACGCCTGGAACTTAGTTTACCCCCAGGTCCCATATTACTTCATGGGGACAACGCCCAGGGCAAAACCAATTTATTGGAAGCATTATATTACCTGGCGACCACCCGATCCCCTCATTCGAGCCAGGACAGTCAGCTAATCAGTTGGAGCGAGATGGAAAAAAACGATCCGATCATCGTCGGCCGACTGGTGGCCAATGTGAACACAAGCCAGGGTCAAAAGCAGATTGAAATGCGATTAATCAAGGAATCTAAAGGGAATAATGGCGCCAGTTTTCGCCGTGAAGCTCTGATCAATAATCGCAAAGTGCGGCTGATGGACATGATCGGCCAACTTCAAATCGTTATGTTTTTACCGGAAGATGTCAATTTGATTACCGGATCGCCCAACAAACGTCGCCGGCATCTAAACATAATCCTGTGTCAAATTGATCCCATTTACTGCCGCACATTGTCTCAATACAACAAAACTCTGGAACAGCGCAACGCCACCTTACGCCAGTTTGCCGAAGGGAATGGCGAGCCTGGTGTTCTTCAAATTTTTAGCGAAAAATTGATTGACCTGGGAAGCCGGATTTTTATCAGACGGGCTACATTCTTTGCCGAAATCGGCCGTGAAACCCAGCGAATTCATTATGAAAAATTGACGGATGGCCGGGAGTCCCTACACATCGGTTATTTGCCCCGAATGAAAGCAGGTCAGAATGGCTCCGACAAAGACACAGCAATTTCCCTGGCAAACTGGTTAGAAGCACATTTAAACGACCAGGAAGCCGTAGCCCGGCGGTTTGGCGAAACCCTGGATGCTTCTCTCGAATTGGATAAGATCCGTGGCGCTACCAATACCGGACCCCATCGTGATGATTGGAGTTTCTGGATTGACGGCCGTATCCTTAGCGATTATGGCTCCAGAGGTCAACTGCGCAGCGCGATATTGGCTACCAAAATGGCCGAAATTGATTGGATGAAAAAACTGACAGGTGAAACCCCCATCCTGCTCCTTGATGAGGTTTTAGCCGAGCTTGATAAAAATAGGCGGGAATTATTATTGCAAGCTGTCGAAAAATCAGAACAGGCCATTTTGACCGCTACCGACCCGAAAATGTTCAGCAAGACATTTTTACAACAGGCATCAAGCATGACGATTGCCCAGGGCAAGGTCACGAAAGATTAAAGACTGGTCTTAATTTTATAACGGCCTTTTCGCCGGCACACCGGGGCGGCGTGGATATTTTTGCGGGCTTGCCATCACCTTTATTATCTTTACCAATCTTGCCGAAGCCCATCCAGCCAGATCGACTGGGATAATCTCAGCCTTCTCTCCACCCAGGGTGGCAATAGCGTTCTGAGCCTCATTCAATTCTTGGGCTGCAGCCATTCCTTTTTGCGCTAAAATGCTTCCTTCCAGACGCACAAATGGAAATAAATACTCAACCAGAACACGCAGAGGGGCTACAGCACGAGCAACAGCCCAATCAAATGCCTCCCGCTGGCCGACAATATGGCCAAAGGTTTCCGCCCTCTCAGACGCAATCCGAATCTCACTTAACTTAAGCTCCTTAACAACCATTTCCAAAAAGGCTGCTTTTTTGCGGATACTCTCCAAGAGGACAATATCCAGGTCTGGATAACAAATCTTCAATGGCAATCCGGGGAACCCTGCTCCCGTACCGACATCAATGAGTGATTTTCCATTTAAATCACCTGTTGCCAATACGCAAGTAAGAGAATCTAAGAAATGCCTTTTTTGTATTTGTTGCGGTCCTATAACAGCCGTCAAGTTAAAGTGCTTGTTCCATTCGATCAGCAAATCTTGAAACCTCAAAAATTGTCTGATCTGCTCATCTGTCAGTGTGATGCCCAATTTTTTCGCGCCGGAAACCAGGGGTTCTATTTTCGACATAAACTCTCTTGTTTTTTATATGCTTCCCAATGCTAAAATGTCTTCGCCAAACTATTTTCAATTGATATACGTACATTTATCAGACCGGCCTTTATCCTGCCTGAGAATTGGTTGAATGATAGCACTCATTACCTTATGATAAAATGTTACAAAAAGGCATGAAATGACAGAGATCCTCATCCGGCGCAACGTCGTTTATGAAGCATTACGCGGAAATCAGCGTGAAATTTACCATTTATGGGTTCAAAAAGATATTGACCAAAGAACAATTAGCCCAATTTTGCAGGCGGCCGAAAAAAGGCAGATCCCGATCAAAAAAGTCAGCAAACATCAGTTAGGTAATAAGGCCAAAGATAGTCGCCACCAGGGAGTTCTATTAGAGGTAGGGTCACACCAATATTCTAAATTGGAAGATGTGTTGTCTCTTGCTGAGCGCCGGGGTGAAAAACCATTCCTTTTACTGCTTGATTTACTTCATGGTCCACAAAACATCGGTAGCTTATTGCGCACGGCCGAAATCTGTGGGGTTCATGGCGTCATCTTGCAAGATCGACATGCACCCGACATCACGCCGGCTGTAACACAATTCTCCGCAGGAGCCACAGAACACCTGCTCATTGCCCAAGTCACGAATTTGGTAAACACGATCAAGCAGTTAAAAGAAAATGGTATCTGGGTCGCCGGTATGGATATTATCGAAGAAGCGCAACCGTTAGGTGAAATCAACTTGAATATGCCTTTGGCAATTGTCGTCGGTCATGAAGGCCAAGGGCTACGCCGTCTTGTGCGTAAAACTTGTGATTTCTTAATTCGATTACCCATGCGCGGCAGGGTAGAATCTTTGAACGCGGCCGTTGCCGGATCGATCTTGCTTTACTTTTCCTGGCAAGCGCGAGATTTTCAAGGAACTTCGGAGAGGAAATCGCTATGAACCAATTAAACGTCGAAAAAATGACATCTGCTCGCATCCCAACGGAGTTGGGAGAATTTCAGCTTTGCCATTATCGAAATAATGTTGATAAAAAAGAGCATCTCGCCTTAGTAAAAGGGAAAATCCAGGGGAAAAACGATGTATTGGTTCGCGTTCATTCAGAGTGCTTCACAGGAGATGTGCTAGGCTCATTGCGCTGCGACTGCGGCCCCCAACTTCAAACAGCTCTACATCTCATTGCTGAGGCTGAAAGTGGTATCATCATTTATTTGCGCCAGGAAGGAAGAGGTATTGGCCTTTTAGATAAGTTAAGAGCATACAACCTGCAAGATGACGGCTTTGATACAGTCGAAGCCAATCTTATGCTTGGCCACCAGGCAGACAGCCGGGATTACACCATTGCCAGTTTGATTTTAAAAGATTTAGGCGTTCAATCTATTCGTTTATTGACCAATAATCCGCAAAAAATTGAAAGCCTTCACGATTCCGGGGTAACAGTCAATTCTAGAATTCCGCTGCAAACAGAAATAAACCAGGAAAACGCGGCGTATTTACAAACGAAAGTCTCACGCATGCATCATATGCTGGACCTGAAGCAACTCTCACAATCAGTAGCTAATAATGGACATCCAAATCCAATAGAAAAGCTTGAACCGACACCTTCCACCCATCAAAAACGGCCGAGCATCACCATCACATATGCCCAGAGCCTGGACGGATCAATTACCACAAGGTCCGGGGAAACCTTGATAATCAGCGGCCCGGAATCTCTAAAGATGACTCACCAAATGCGCGCAGATCATGATGCCATTCTAGTTGGCATCGGAACCGTTTTAGCTGATGATCCCCGGCTCACTGTTCGCCTCGTCGATGGTCCTGATCCTCAGCCGATTGTCCTCGACAGCCAACTGCGGTTTCCACCACAAGCAAAGCTGCTGAAAAATCGCAAACCCTGGTTAATCACAACTCCCACAGCATCCCAATCAAAACAGGCATTTTTAGAGTCATTAGGCGCCCGGGTGATAAGAATACCCGCATCCGACAAAGGAGATATAAGTTTACCGCAGTTGATCGACTTTTTAGCCACGTCCGGAATAGAAAGTCTGATGGTCGAGGGTGGGGCCGCAGTCATTGCCGGCTTCCTTCACGATAAATTGGCCGATCAACTGGTAATCACCATCGCCCCAAAACTCATCGGTGGTTTAAATCCGCTCATCAATCATGAAACCCCGCAAAAAATAACGCTGCCAAAAATTGAAGATGCTAAATTTCAATTGTTTGGCAAGGACATTGTGATGACGGGAAATATCATTTATCAATAGTCTCGATCAGAGCATTTTTCTATTGCTCTTAAAAGTTCATTGTGCTAAACTTCCGCACGTCATGATATTTAAATTGCTTCCAATTCGGCCGAATCAGGTCAACGCTCACTATCACGCTCATCACAAGAAACGATCGCCTGCCCCGAGTTGAGGTTGAATTAATCCATTGTATCGACAACACCCTTCTCGGCAACGAGGAGGGTGTTTTTTTATGAACCAATACATAACCAAGGACCACTGCAAATGAAACGGACAGATATTCGTCTGGGCTTACCGAGCAAAGGTGTACTTAGAAATGATGCCATTGATTTTCTGGCCAATTGTGGGTTAAAGGTTTACCGGCCCAATAACCGTCAATATGTAGCAACTGTTCCCAATCTGCCGGGTGTGACTGTATTATTTCAACGCCCAGGAGACATCGTTGTTGGTGTGCGCCAGGGCAGCGTTGATTTTGGAATTACGGGATATGACATTGTGGCCGAAAAAGCGTTTGGCAGCCAATCAATACTGGTTCTCCATGATGCCCTGGGGTTTGGTCCCTGTACACTGAATTTGGCAATACCCGAAGATCAAAAAGAAAAATCCATCGAAGATTTGAAGGATTGGGCCAAAAGATTAAAGGTCGACGGCCGCTCCCTTCGAGTAGCAACCAAGTTCCCCAAACTAACCAAACAGTTTTTAGACAACTATCAAATTCAGCCTTATCGTTTAATCAGTGCGGAAGGGACCTTAGAAATTGCGCCTGAAATCGGATTTGCCGATATCATCGCCGACCTCGTTTCTTCCGGTCTCACGCTGCACGATAACCATCTACGGATCGTCGAAAACGGCCAAATAATAAAATCAGAAGCCTGTCTGATCGCCAATCGTCGCGCATTATCGGAAAATCAAGAAGTTCTAAACGTTGCTCAAGAATTGTTGGAATATTTTGAGGCTTATTTGCGCGCTCAAGGCTCATTTGTCGTGACGGCCAACATCCGTGGAGATACCCAACAAAGCATTGCCAACCGTATGTTTAATCAAACGACAATTGGCGGTTTACAAGGACCAACAATTTCACCTGTTATCGTACCTGATGAGCTAAAGAATGGCACAAGCTGGTTTGCCATCAATATTATCGTGCGTAAACCGGATATTTTTCAAGCTGTCAATGAATTACGCAGCATTGGCGGAAGCGGGGTAATTGTCACCCCCTGCACTTATATTTTTGAAGAAGAACCTGAGCGTTACAAAGCTATGCTTGCAGCCCTCGGTTCCCAATCATAAGTTATTCACCTGGAGAAAAATGATAAAAATAATGACTGTTCCCGAGGCTGAAAATTCCATTCAAAGGCGTAGAGGATTTCTAGACACGGCCATCCCGGAAGCCGTCGAAAAAGGGATAAAGGCTGTTTTTGGGCGGAATCTGACTCCTGAAGAGGCCGTCGCTCACCTCATTGACGAAGTTCGTGCAAAGGGCGATCAGGCGATTCGCCACTGGACGAACAAAATAGATGGCATTGACATCGAAAATTTAGTTGTAAGCCAATCGGAATTAAGTGCGGCCACCTCCAGAATTGATAAAGGCCTTTTCAAGTCGTTGGAACTCGCAGCATCTCGAATCCGCCAATTCCACAACTACCAACCCGTTCCCAATTGGACAACCACCGAAATGGGAGGGACCCTGGGACAAAGATTCACACCTGTCAGCAGCGCAGGCATCTACGTGCCTGGAGGAACAGCCCCCTTGCCCTCCTCTCTGTTGATGTCTGCTATCCCCGCCCAGGCAGCCGGAGTTCCCAACATTGCTATTGCCACGCCACCCGGAAAAGAAGGTGGTAAAGTGCCGGATGTCATCCTGGCTGCCGCTGCCATAGCCGGGACAGAGTCAATCTATCTCGCCGGTGGCGCATTGGCCGTAGCCGCTTTCGCATTTGGGACGGAAACCATCCCCAGGGTGGATAAAATCGTGGGTCCGGGCAACCTATTCACAACCCTGGCCAAACGGCAAGTCTACGGCCATGTGGGTATTGACGGTCTGTACGGTCCCACGGAAACGATGGTCGTTGCCGATGATTCGGCCGATCCGGAGTGGGTAGCCGCCGATATGCTGGCCCAGGCTGAGCATGATGTATTAGCGTCGGCTATCTTGCTCACCCCTTCTCAAGAGTTAGCCGAAGCCGTTCAGATTGAAATAGGCCGGCAGATGGAAACCTTAACCAGGGCTGAAACCATTGCCATTTCCCTGGCACACAGTGGTGGAATCATACTGACTGAAGATTTGGATCAGGCCTGTCTCCTGGCCAATGAATATGCCGCCGAGCACACGTGTCTGGCAGTTGAGGATGTCGGTTATTGGCTAAACAAAATAAACAATGCCGGGGGATTATTCGCCGGCGAATACTCTTTTGAAGTGCTGGGAGATTATGTATCCGGTCCTAGCCATGTGATGCCTACGGGCGGTTCTGCTCGTTTCGCATCCCCTCTTAATGTGCTCGATTTCCTGAAAATCAGCAGCATTGTCCAGCTTGATCACCGAACTTCAATTGAACTTAGCCCACATGCTAAAAGAATTGCCGAGGCGGAACAATTAACCGCCCACGCAAACTCGGCTTCAAAAAGAGCGGCTAAAAACTACTAGTATGCGTGACGATGAGGAAAACCAATGGCTTCCCACCAATTAGAGCGGCTAATCCGCCAGGATATTAAAGAGATGGAGCCTTACATTCCGATTGTGCCCTTTGAGGTGCTTTCAGAAATGCTGGGGCGCTCACCGGACGAAATTACCAAGTTGGATGCAAACGAAAATCCATATGGCCCCTCACCGGCAGCACTTGAGGCAATCGCCAATGGGCATTGGTATCATATTTATCCCGATCCGGAAGCCAACGCTTTACGAGATGCAATTTCCAGCTACCTTGCTTTGCCAAAGGAAAGAATTCTCACGGGAATGGGAGCTGACGAACTTATTGATTTGATCTTACGTGCCTTATTATCACCAGAAGACCAGGTGCTAAATTGTCCGCCCTCATTTGGCATGTACCCGTTTTCCACGGCCGTCAATGGGGGTCAAATTATCAATATTTTGCGCCATGAGGATTTTTCGCTGGATATTGAGCGGATCATATCAACAATTGACGCCAATCCACAGATAAAACTCTTATTTGTCTGCTCGCCCAACAACCCGGACGGGAGCCTGATTAGCGCACAAGATCTGTCCCGGCTGCTGGAAATGCCAATCTTGATCGTACTTGACGAGGCTTACATTGAATTCGCCGAAGACGGCGGATACAAGAGCTACACTCATTGGGCACTTGAACACAATAATCTAATCGTGCTGCGAACATTCAGCAAATTGGCTGGATTAGCCGGTTTACGCGTAGGATATGGTATATTTCCCGCATGGTTGCTGCCCCAATTGTGGAAGATTAAGCAGCCTTACAACGTGAACGTAGCTGCCTCCTTAGCGGCAATCGCCTCGTTAAACAAACCTGGTTGGATGCAGGAAAAGGTGGCATTGATCGTCCAAGAACGGGAGCGCATGGTCGCTGAATTAGCGAAGTTCCCATTTTTGAAACCATATCCGAGCCAGGCGAATTTTGTTTTGTTTCGTGTGCAGGGTCGCTCAGCGGAAAACCTGAAAAAAGATTTGGCCAGGGAAGGCGTGTTGGTTCGATACTTTAACAAACCCGGATTAGCCAACTGTATTCGTATCAGTGCCGGCAGACCAAAAGATACGGACCATTTAATAAATAGCCTGCAAAAGGTGGCCTAAGATGAAACCAAGAAAAGCAACTGTGACCAGAAAGACGGGTGAAACGGATATAGAAGTAACGCTAAACCTTGATGGTCAAGGACATCATAATATCAGTACCGGGATAGGATTTTTGGATCATATGTTAACGGCCGTTGCCGTACACGGGATGATCGACCTGGATGTTATCGCTCAGGGTGACTTGCACATCGACGTTCACCATACAGTTGAAGATGTGGGTATTGTCCTTGGGCAGGCATTAGATAAGGCAGCCGGCGAGCGCAAGGGCATCAATCGAATGGCTCATGCTTATGTACCCATGGACGAATCCCTTGGATTTGTGGCCCTGGATTTCAGCGGCCGGCCATACACCGTGTTTTCCGCCGAATGGAACACAACGGCGATTGGCCAACTACCGACTGATTTGGTCCAGCATTTTTTTGAATCTGTTGCCGCAAACGCCAGACTCACTTTACATGCAAAAGTTGAAGGGCGAAATGATCATCATAAAGCAGAAGCCTTGTTTAAAGCCTTGGGGCGCGCATTAAGAACGGCCGTTGCTCGAGATCCAAAACGAGTAGAAGTGCCTTCAACGAAGGGAACTTTAACCTGAAACCAATAGTTAAGTAGTTTTGTATTAGATTTGTCAATTTTTTCTGTGTGATTTCCAGGGGCACAAGAAAATTAAAATTGACAAATCTTTCGAATATATACTTAAGTAGTATCTACACAGGGATAAACATGCACAGTAAAAAAATCATCATGATCGATTACGGGGCCGGGAACATTCGCTCGGTTCAAAAGGCGTTTGAGCACCTGGGGGCTGAGGTTTCCCTCACCAATGACCCCGAAAAAATTCTATCGGCGAAAAAACTGGTTCTTCCCGGGGTTGGAGCATTTGGTGCCGGTATGGACGCGCTTCGACAGAACCCGCTTGATGAAGCCACCATCCAGGCTGCAGATAAAGGTACGCCCCTGCTGGGTATTTGTTTAGGGATGCAGTTTCTATTTGACCAAAGTGATGAGATGGGTAACCATCAGGGCTTAGGTCTCATCCCTGGCCAAGTCACCCGCTTCAATTTTGAAAATAATGATCTAAAGGTTCCGCATATGGGGTGGAATCAAATTGAACCCTGCAAAAAGCATCCCCTTATGGCTGGGGTAAACGAAGGAGCCTATGCTTACTTTGTCCATTCATATTATTGCCTACTAGATGACAAAAAGGATATTTTAATTCAAACTCAATTTGGATTCCCCTTCCCGTCCGGCGTGGCACGGGAAAATATAACGGGTATCCAGTTCCATCCCGAAAAAAGTCAAAAAACTGGCCTGAAAATTTTACAAAATTTTATCCAATTATGACGAGTAAAAAACTGTATGCCTGGAGGTCCAATGAATTTTGATATTTTCCCAGCCATTGATTTACACCAGGGGCAGGTGGTTCGGTTGCAATATGGCGAATTGGAAAAGAAGACCGTATTTGGGAATGATCCCGTCGCTATTGGAAAGCAATGGATTGATGCCGGTGCCCAATGGCTGCACATTGTCAACCTTGATGGCGCCTTTGATGAAGCTGGTGATAAAAATTGGACTGTTCTTCCTAAGCTAACGGCGCTTGGCGTACAAACTCAGTTTGGGGGCGGCATACGCACCTTGCGCCATGTTGCCCAGGCCTTGAATCGCGGGGTTTCGCGCGTCATTTTAGGCACAACGGCCGTCGAGGAACCGGATATTATCGAAGACGCAGTGCGTCGATTTGGGCCGGAGCGCATTTTAGTCAGCATTGATGCTCGCGACGGCGTTGTCAAAACACGGGGCTGGCAAACTGAGACGCCGTTGACTCCTCTCGATCTCGGTCTGCAAATATCCGCACTGGGTGTGCGCACCATCATTTACACCGACATCAGCCGTGATGGCGTTCTCGTTGGTGTCAATGCGCAGAATGCCGCCACGTTAGCCCGGCAAACTGGCTTAAATGTCATCGCCTCAGGGGGCGTAGCCACTCTTGAGGATGTACGCAAAACGATAAGTTACCACACGGAGGGGCTAAGTGGATTAATAATCGGCCGTGCCCTATATGATGGGAAAGTAGATTTAAATGATGCCCTGAACATTGTGTTACCTAAAATTTGACAACTTTTGTTAAATTATTTTCGCCCATAGATCAAGTGAAAAGTTGTCAGATTTCTGTGTGAATAATTTTCGTAACAGTATACCGAAGATCGGTGAAGGTTGATAATCATGCTTGCCAATAGAATTATTCCCTGTCTTGACGTAAAAAATGGCCGAGTTGTCAAAGGTGTAAATTTTGTGGACCTGCAAGACGCCGGGGACCCGGTGCAGCAAGCGCAGGTTTACGACGCGGCGGGTGCTGATGAACTGGTCTTTCTAGACATTACGGCTACGCACGAAGCCAGGCAAACCGTGATGAAAATGGCCCGCGCCGTTGCCGATCAAGTCTTCATCCCATTTACCGTTGGCGGGGGCATTCGAACGGTCGATGATATGCGCGCCATCTTACGATCGGGGGCTGATAAAATCAGCATCAATTCCGCCGCAGTACGTAACCCACAGCTTATTACTGATGGCGCTCGCGAATTCGGCAGCCAGGCCGTTGTTGTGGCTATTGACGCCCGGCAAAAAACCGAAAATGAAGGAGAGTGGCAGGTGTTCGTCCGCGGGGGTCGAGAAGCAACCCCCTTGGATGCGGTTGATTGGGCCAGGGAGGTTGAACAGCGGGGAGCCGGTGAAATCCTGTTAACCAGTATGGATGGTGACGGCACGCAAGCCGGATATGATCTACCTCTCACAAGAGCCATCAGCGAGGCGGTGTCCATTCCCGTCATTGCTTCCGGTGGAGCCGGAAAACTGGAACATTTCGCCGAAGCTCTATCGATCGGTGGGGCTGAGGCTGTCCTCGCTGCATCCTTGTTCCATTATCGCCAATTGAGCATCGCTGAAGTGAAGTCTTATCTGCAATCGCAAGGATTTGCCATTCGTCCAGTATGAGGGTTTCTTTATGGAGAATCTGAGATTTAATGAAAATGGGCTTATTCCGGCGATTGTTCAGGACAGCCATACGAAACAAGTTTTGATGATGGCCTGGATGAACCAGGAAGCCTTGCAGCGCACCCTAAAAACGGCCGAAGCCCATTTCTGGAGCCGCAGCCGTCAGGAACCCTGGCACAAAGGGGGGACGTCAGGAAACATTATGCGCGTGAGAGAACTATATTTTGATTGTGATAGTGATACGCTCCTGCTCCTGGTCAATCCCGCCGGACCTGCTTGCCATACAGGGGCAACAAGCTGCTTTCACAACTCACTTGACGATCTGACATCATCCTGACTTCGCCTTTCATTTTGTATTTTGAGTAAATAAATTATGAGTGATCAAATTCAAGAGCTTTTCGCAGTTATTCAAAACCGTAAAACAGATCCTCGTCCTGGATCCTATACCAATCAGCTATTCGACGATGGAGAGGATGAAATCGTCAAGAAGATTGGCGAGGAGGCGATTGAAATAATATTAGCGGCCAAGGGGCAGGGAAACCAACGAATTATAGAAGAATCGGCCGATCTCATATACCATCTCCTCGTCCTGCTTGCCGCACGTGCTCTGACCTGGAATGATATTCTGGCTGAGCTGGCTCAACGGCGAAGGTGAGGCGTCTTTAAACCGTAGATAAAGCGGTTACTCACCTTCCAAATTCTGGTGTAGTATATGTCCAGGGGGTTTGGAAGAAAGGAATCGTCATGATAATGCTGGCAATTATTGCCGTCCTGGTAACCTTATCAATTTTGGCGTCGGTGCTGGTCATCACGGCCTCAATGCTTTCGTCCCGCTTAAGCCGCGTTGAAGACCGCTTCATTGCTGAAGATTATGAGGTTGAAGAATCTCCACCACAGCAGGCCGTTGGGGACACGCCACACGCCAGCCCTTAGCCTCTTTGTATTTTGAAATCAAAACTACTTACACTCGCTCCCGGCGTCGCCCTTGGGCTATTTTTCGGTCGTCTATTCAGTGAACTTTGGTCTCAGATTAGCGGCAGCAGCACCCCCTTAACGGCCGCGTTCATCCTGACCTTTTCATGCACCTTCTTAGGTGCATTCTTCCTAAGAAACCTCAGATCGCAGGCTCTGCTCTTTAAGAAAAGAAACTATAGATGTCATCCCGAGGGAGCCGAGGGATCTAATTCTCGACCGGCGAAAGATTCCTCCCTTCGGCAAGCTCAGGACAGGCTGGAAGACCTCGGAATGACAATTGGTAACAGCTTGTTTCAAAGTAGAGATATTCCCATTACTAAAACATGGCCGGCCCTCCTGCTCCTCATCTACGTTTTCCATCTAGAGGCTGATTGGCGAATTGCCTTTTTCACCGCCCTTTTTGCCCTGCTAGTATCAACACAGATGTTAATAAACGACAGAAGACTTCTCCAATCTATAAAGCCGGGAATCGTGTCGGCGGTTCTGGCAGCTCTATTTTTTTTCATCTATTTTCTAACGCTTGCCCCTGACATTCTCCCTGCTGATAGTGGAGAATTTCAGGTTGTGGCCGCCAACCTGGGCATTGCTCATCCGCCAGGCTTTGCACTCTACACCATGCTCGCCCACCTGATGACCCAATTGCCAATCGGCCCCACGGTCGCTTACCGGGTCAATTTACTGTCCGCCTTCACCGGTGCCCTTACCCTGGCCCTGGTATACGCCGGCGTGTATTTATTAACTAAAAAACACCTGGCTTCTTTGTTATCTGTCATTGCCTTAGGATCGGCAACCACATTTTGGGCGCAGGCAACGACGGCCAACATTCGCAGTTTAAGCGCCATGTTTACGGCGCTGCTGTTCTTGCTGCTGCTGGCGTTTTATGATACACGCAATCGAGCAAGTATCATGGACAGCACAAAGAAACCGGACCGCTTGTTGATTCTTTTCGCTTTATTCTTAGGTCTTGGGCTAACCCACCATGCCTCTTTAATATTCATGGGCTTGATCTTCTTTTTGTTCATCCTGATGGTAGACCCGAATTTATTGCGGTCACCCTGGCGCTGGTGGCGGCCGATTTTGGCCTTCCTCCTTGGGCTTCTACCCGTTCTCTACCTGGTCTTTCGCGCCTCGTCGGGAGCCAGGGGGGCTTCGCCTGATTTAGCGACCTTGCCGGGATTTCTAGAACATGTATTGGCCATTGGTTTTCGAGGCGATCTATTCACCTACCTGGAACCGGCCTTGTTTTTGGAACGGCTAAAAATCATGGTCAATGTGCTGGCGTTCCAATTTAACCCGCTCCTGATTGGCGGCATGATGCTCGGATTATTGCTCTTATTTTTATGGAATTGGAAGCTGGGCTTTCTAGTCGGCGGATCATTCTTGATCCATACGCTCGTCACGGCCACCTACCGCGCGCCGCAAACCGTGGAATATATGCTGCCCGCTTATATCGCCCTCGTGCTGATGTTAGGTTTTGTCGCAGGCAAATCCAACAAAATTTGGCGAATACTCAAAATAGAAAACCTGCGGCCGGTGGCAGGCCCAATTTTTATATCTATCTTCATAGTTGCCGCTTTATGGCAGATGGTCGATCATTATCCCAGCTATCAAACTTTACACCGGGATACAACTGCCAGGGGTTATGCCCAGCCCTTGCTGGAAAATACTCCTGATAATGGCGTCATTTTAGCTGATTGGCATTGGGTCACCCCACTTTGGTATTTGCAAGAAGTCGAAGGGTTACGCCAGGATGTAGAAATTCGGTTTGTTTTTCCTGAAGGGGAACCATACGCCCAAACCTGGGCCAGGCGAATCGGGGAGGAACTTGGCGATTCACATCTGGTCATCAGCACCCATTACAGTCCAGAGGCATTTGCAGATCTTCCCCATCCAGAACCCGTAGGGGAAGCCTTTCTATTTCGGACCGAACCCCGTTTGACCATGCCGTCCGGTTTCAGCCCTATCAACCATCTCATCGGGGATAAAATTCAATTGATCGGTTATCAATTCGACGAAGAGAATATTCAGATAGCAGATGAGTTGATCGTGACCATTGCCTGGCAGCCCGCGGCCGAATTGGATCCCGCAATCACATTATTTACCCATCTTGTTGATTCAAACAATCAAATCTTCGCCCAGCAAGATCTGCCTCCCAATACGCAGGAAGAAGGGGTCACGCTCACCCAATTCCGCTTGACACCCCGTTTAGGTGCATCTCCAGGAGATTACACTATTTTATTTGGGGCTTCAGATGGAGAATTAATGATCAATGATGAGGGGCAAGATCGAACCTTACTAACCCAGATAAATATCTCGGCGATGGATAGGCCACAGATTACGGCCAAGCCCTTGAACCGGCAAACGACTTTTGATCCGAACTTGCGCCTCGTTGGATATGATTGGGACAAAACCTTGCCAAATGCCCCAAGACTATATTTGCATTGGCAAACGGCCGACGGCTATTTTTCAGAGGTGATCGATGAACCCGTCGATTCCTTACCACCCTACATTGGACCCTGGGGCATTCCCAGTAATCGCTGGACCTCGGTATTAAAACCTGAACAGACTCATTATGTTCCCTTGGGACAAGGAATTGTATGGCAAGGGAATCCATTGTCCAGCGATGAAACATTGTCTCCCGGCCAGAACATGACCCTGTACCAACAGTTCCTGAGCGGCCGGCCGGTCATGCGCGATTATGTTGTATCCACGCGACTTATCGGATTTGAAGATGATGGTTTTCATTGGGCCTGGTGGGATCTAAATGATGCCGTGCCGGCTATGGGCGCGATTCCCACATTAAAATGGATAACCGGTTCTTATGTGCGCTCTCCTCATTTTCTAACCGTTAACCCCCAGGCAAGTCCCGACCAACAGATAGGTGGAGCCGTCAATCTGTATGATGCCTTTACAAACCGGCGGCTGCCCATTTTAGACGAACGATTGGTCGCAGAATATGGCTGGATCCCGCTTGGCTTAACCAGAGTCGACGGATCATAAACCGCGAAATTTGTTCCGTCTCCTTCGCGCGTGTTGATAGCGAAAACGTGAAATAGTAGATACAGGCCATCGATCGTATCCATAAGCCTCGGCCAAACGACTGGCAATAGATCTTGTAAACCAGGTAAAAGAGCCAAAAAGATCAGTGGAAGCCAGCTTCAACGGTTTGCGATAATTTGTAATTTCATTCCTATGGATGAAATAATTTAATCGTAGCAAAGCTCGATAGGCTAATAAATTTGGATCGTCGAGCATTTTTTGAAAATAGATAGCCTGAGGAATCATGCTTTCCGCTTTATAAAATCCCCAGCCGGGTGAAGGAAATTTTAGGACGCCAAGTTCAGGGCTGAAAACAATTTTCAACCCGGCCAAGTAAGCTCGCTTCGTAAAATCATAATCAATCCCGCAGCCAAGAGATTCCGGAGGACGCCAATAACCAATAACATCAACAATTTCACGTTTATGCAGCCAGGATGAAGGTGGAAATCCATGATACTTATAACTGGAGCCCTTCCGGGGTGGACCCTTCGACCAAAATTTACCATTCTTGCCAATACTGATAGTAAAAGCATGAGCAAAGTCGGCGACTTTAGATTCAATTATTTTGATTAAAGAAGATAAATGCCAGGGAAACCACAAATCATCTTGTCCGATGAAGGCAATATATTGACTTCGCGCTCGTCGTAATCCTTCATTATTCGGTACGCTCTGGCTACCACTATTAGTGGGCAAATTGACCCAATTAAGGCGTGGATCCCTAATGGATTTTACGATGGATTCGCTATCATCTGTGCATCCATCACCCACCACCCACATCTCAAAATTTTCGAAGTCCTGGTTAATGACGCTCCGCAAGGTAAAGGGAAGTGTTCTTTGACCGTTATATGTAGCTGTGATGACGGTCACAAGAGGTGCATCCATGCCTTACTCCATTACCACCCTGGACCATCATCAAAATCAAAAGGGATGAGATCATTTTTGATTGGTAAGCGGTATTTATCTGGGGTCCTGTGGTCATAAGGCTCGGTTGGCATGTTAACGAAAATCGCTTCTGTATCACCAATATTTTGCACAGCATGGTACACGCCGCGAGGTATAATGATAAGAGCACGATTTCGCTCGCTAAACGCAAATTTATTAAACATTTTATAGGTAATTGAATCTTCCCGATCGTCAAAAAATGCCCAGCGCAGGTACCCACGGCATACATAGATGCGATCGTCCTGTTTTTCGTGTTTGGTCCAACCTTTTATAGCTCCTGGTCGAATACCCACCTGGTAAACATAAACCAGGGGGTCCGGGTGAACTTCCCATGATGGTCTGAAAACTTCTACTACCTCCCCCCTTTTATCTTCAATAGGACGCAGTGGGCGGATAATTAAACCTTCGATTCTGGGGGATATTAATTCACCGTCCGCTGTGATGGTTTGCTCATCTAGAATTGGCTTAACTTTTTTTACCATGTTTTATCCTTTTCTTCTCAATTGATTGCTCACTTAATTGGTCGAAAGGTGATAATTCCTGTACAAAAAACAAAACGGCCGTTCAAATATGTGAACGACCGTGTAATATGATTCATATTAGGTGGGCCTGCTAGGACTCGAACCTAGAACCGATCGGTTATGAGCCGACTGCTCTGCCTTTGAGCTACAGGCCCTGAAAATCCCCAGCTTTCAGAGCGGCAGAGGGGATTCGAACCCCTGATAACAGCTTGGAAGGCTGTTGTGTTACCCCTACACCACTGCCGCAAAAAAATTGTTCGGTCATGTTCATCTAATAGTCCAAATCCGAACCATTGCCATATTCCAGCTTATAAAAAATCCTGGTCGGGGCGGCCAGATTTGAACTGACGACCTCTCGGACCCAAACCGAGCGCTCTACCAGGCTGAGCTACGCCCCGTGCTGCTGAATGACAAGACCGGCCACAGGCCGAGCTACAAACCATAAGTATACTAAAAACTCAAATATATCCAAAAAGATTGGCGAACTTTCAGAAAGCAGCCAGGCAAAGTGTTAGAACAAAGATCAAGTCGTTTTGCATCAGGTTTGTCAATTTTTTGCTGTGAAAATCCGGGAGTACAAGAAAATAAAAATTGACAAACCTTTTTTGCTTTCAATAAATGATGTCGCCACGGACAAAAGCGGCCGTTTGTGGATGTTTCGGCTCATCAAAAAAGGATTCTGCCCCGGTTACCTCCACCAGTTTTCCCGACAGCAACAAGCCAATCCGGTCAGCTAAACGCCTGGCTTGAAAAACATTGTGGGTCACGATAATAATCGTCGTCTTTTTCTCCTGGTTTACCTGCTGGACAAAAGACTCTATGAGCTTGATATTATAGGGATCAAGGTTAGCCGTTGGTTCATCAAGCAAGAGAACCTCCGGCTGCAACACCAAAGCACGAGCCAGGGCTACCCGCTGCGCCTCACCGCCAGACAATGTTTGGGCTTTCGCCTGGGCCAGCTCCTGTAATCCCAGTCTGTTTAATATGTCCAATACCTCGGCCGTGCCGTTCAATCGATCGCGAATTTTGAGACCAAAAGCCACATTATCAAACACCGAGCGTTTGAGTAGTTGAGGATGCTGAAACACCATCGTCACTCGTCGGCGGTCGGATAGTGCCGGCCAATTTTCATCGCAGGTTTGATGTTGGTAGCGGATCTGACCGGCTGCGGGTCTTTCCAGGAAACCAAGCAATCGTAATAATGTACTCTTCCCCGCCCCACTCGGCCCAACTAGGCCGAGAATTTCCCCCGATTTAATTTGTAAATCGGCAATATCCAACACCGTTCGCCCTTTATAAACCTGTTGTATATCCCACAGATGGTAAAGGGTGTCACCTGGTTTAATTTTCATAGCTGTTTTGTGATGATTGGCCCCCTACTCGCTTTGCAGGCGAACAGCAAGTAGGTTAGCCAGGAAGGCTAAGGTTAATAAAATTACCCCAAGGGCAAGCGCCAACTCAAAATTCCCCTGTCGCGTTTCCAGTACGATGGCTGTGGTCATGACCCGTGTTTTGCCTTCGATATTCCCGCCGACAAGCATCACCGCCCCCACTTCGCTGATGGCTGCCCCAAATCCGGCTACAAGGCCAACGATGACCCCAAATCGCGCTTCACTGAGCATGGTTCGCAGCACCTGGCTCTCGGTGGCTCCCAAGGAACGAAGTTGCAGCCGCAGTTCGGGGCGAACGGCATGAACGGCCGTCATCGTCACCCCTATGACCAGGGGCAAAGCCAGGATCGTTTGCGCCGTCACCATAGCAGGTGTTGTAAATAACCAGCCCAAACCACCTAAAGGTCCTTGTCGAGATAGGAGCAAAAAAACAAATAAACCAATGACCACCGGTGGAAAACCCATGCCGGTATAAACAAATGTTTTCAGCCATCGCTCGCCGCGAAATTGACGCATACCTAACCAGGCGCCCGCAGGAATGCCTACAATCCCGGCAATGAACAAAGCCAGGCCGCTTACGACAAGTGTCAGCCAAACGATTTCCCAAAGGGCAGAATTACCGCCAAAAATCAAATTAAAGACTTCACTGAAAATGATGTCACCTCATAAATAGGAAATCAAAGTATGGGTCATCCGCTATCTTCAATACGGACACATTGCAGATGAATTATTTGTTGATCTTTCTTAGATACTTTCGCCCTTTCGTCAATTCGATGGCCTACTAGCCACACCGGGTGGGCCATCGTGGCCACAATTGGCCAATGGCTTCTATATTCGGCCGGAAGTTTAATATTCACCATAAAATCCTGGAATGAAACAGTACGACCGTCCATGCCCAATGGTTTAAACCGCTCTCCAGGTTTTCGCGTGCGTAAATATAGATCATCATCCACACCTATCGAGATAAATGCCTGCCAGGGGTCACTATTATTATGTATGTGTCCTAAATCAGCTTCAATGGATTCAGCCGCTATTTGCCAACCACCATCCAATTTTAACATGCCCGGAATGTCCATTTTTTGAATATCCATCGAATGTAGTTGGGGACAGATTCCATAATCCCTGCCAATACCTGTTGTGATCATTAGATCGTGATATCCGACAACTAAGGTCAAATTCCCAGGAAGAATGGATTTCGCACCGGTAAAACCTGTTTGGGCGACATGGCATGCCTGATCGATTACCCGAAAGGAGACATCTTTCACGGATTTATGAAAATGGAACACAGCATACCGCAAAGTTCGTCGCTGCAAACTCAACGGTAAAGCGCGCCATCTGGGACGATCTAGTCGTAAAATATTTTCATCTTTCACCAGGATGATTTCTTCAAAGGTCTTCTTCATTTGCTGAGATAGATACGCTTCATCTGCATGAACCAGGCCAGCCAACTGCTGCATATGATGTTTAAAACCTGGGTTTATTTGTAATAACAGGGGGAAAACTTCATGGCGGATCTGGTTCCGCCGGTAATTGACATCTTCATTGCTGTGGTCCAAGACGGGCTGTAGGTCATGTTCATCACAATAAGCATGAATCGCCTCCCGCCAGGTAAAAAGTAAGGGTCGGACCAGGCGAATGCCAGGTTCATCCGGAAAACTTCGTACCTGTTCCATACCCCTCAACCCGGTTAAACCGCTGCCACGTAGCAAATTCAGAAAAACGGTTTCAACCTGATCGTCGGCATGGTGGGCAACCAGGATAAACTGGGCCTCTTCTTTCTTAGCCAAATCCAATAGAAAATCGTAGCGGGCTTTGCGGGCTGCCTCTTCTATTGATTTTCCTTCCCTCTTTGCCAGGGTCTGAACATCCACTTCACCAAGATTGAAGGGTATATTCCAGGATTCGGCCGTTCGGCAAACAAATCGGGCTTCAGCATCTGCCTCTTCGCGCAGCTTATGATTCAGGTGACCAACAACCAGCTTTCCTTGCGGCAAAATTTTATGGAGAATGTGCATCATCGCCAACGAGTCTGGCCCGCCGGAAACACCAGCTACAATTTTGGCATCAGATGAGACACCGCATAATTTGAGTTGGTTTTCGACTTCTTTTCTTAAAGAATTGACCATAGCCGGCTGCTCGATTCATCCAAAAAAAATGACCCGCAAGCGGGCCAAAATTCAATAGGGCGGGTGGGATTCGAACCCACACGGGAATTACCCCGGCGGATTTTAAGTCCGCTGCGTCTGCCGTTTCGCCACCGCCCCTCATTGGCAGCAACCTGTCAATGAGTGCGTTCTATTTTACATCAGATAACTTCGATTGGTCCAATTCAATAGTGCCCAGCCAGCAAATGAACGCACCTTGACGCCCGCATAGGGCATCAGTACAATCCCAAACATGTCAGAAGAACAGAAATTAATTGATAACGAGCAAACTTTGGATGTTAACACAAATTATGGCGGCCAGGCGGTCATCGAAGGTGTCATGATGCGCGGTTCTCGCGCACTATCTGTCGCCGTGCGCAATCCCGCCGGTGATATTGTGGTTCACACCGAGCCTCTAGACGCTCGCATCTATGGGGGACGTATGATAAAGGTTCCCTTCATCCGCGGCCTGACGTTGCTTTGGGATGCCCTTGGATTGGGTATTAAATCATTGATGTTTTCTGCTGAAGTAGCCATTGAAGAAGAGGATGAAGACCAGGACCAAAAAGAGGAGGAAGCCGGCAAGGTGTTTGAAGGTCCGGTGCAGTGGACAATGATTGCTCTTTCATTGGGCTTAATGATTACTATCTTTTTCGTCGTACCCACATTTCTGGCTAGCTTAATTCAAGGTTGGCTGGGTATCGTCGACTCCCGATTTTGGGGCAATATCATCGAAGGACTGATCCGCCTTTCGTTTGTTGTCGGTTATATCTGGGTTATCGGCTTTATGGCTGATGTTAAAAGATTATATGGTTACCACGGGGCTGAGCACAAAACCATCAATGCCTATGAAGCCGGTGCACATCTGACACCGGAATCGGTAGCCCGCTTCCCCCTCGAACATCCGCGATGTGGCACTGCTTTTCTGCTCACTGTTGTTGTTATTTCAATTATTATTTATAGCTTCTTGCCGCCAATGGGGGTGCTTGTGCGGGTCGTTTCCCGCTTAGCCCTGTTGCCGGTCGTAGCCGGCATTGCTTATGAATTCTTACGTTTTTCGGCCGCTCACCAGGACAATGCCTTTATCCGCTTCATCACCAAACCTAATCTAGCCTTGCAGCGACTGACAACAAGAGAACCGGATACGGGTATGTTGGAAGTTGCGATCAAGGCGTTTGAACAAGTGCTGGCTTATGAACAGGGAGCGCCAGTTGTTGATTCAACAACTGTGATCAAGGATACGCCGGGAGAAGTTGTGGCCGGGGAACCGGCGATCACTTCCGATTAATCTTTCCTTATCCCACATGAGCAAATAAACACTTCAAATAGGCGCCCTCCTTAAATCGAATGGGATGATCGACCGGATGGAACGTTCTTTCTATTTCGTTTAGCTGCCGATCATGAAAATCGGCCGCCCGGTGGACAGCATCGAAAAAGTCTTCTGCCGGCACCCGGCTTGAACATGACGCTGAGACCAATATACCATTCGGCCGTAACACTCCCATCCCCAACCTGGCCAGGCGATAATAAGCATCTAAAGCTCTCGGAACCTGGCTCTTGCGCCTGGCAAACGAAGGGGGATCAAGAATCACCATATCATAAAGTCGTTTACTTTCGGCCAGTTCATTCAACAGCAAGAAGGCATCTCCGCGCATGATGATGTGATTGCAAGCATGAACCGCTTCAATATCCTCGTTACGCTGAAAATTCCGTATCGCTGTGAGTAGAACCGGGTTACTTAAATCCAAACTTGTAACTTCTTGCGCACCTCCACGAGCAGCATATAAGGAAAAACCGCCCGTGTAGGCAAAAACGTTTAAGACCTTCCGGCCGGCTGAAAATTCTTCTACCCGACCCCTATTCTCCCTTTGATCCAGGAAAAAACCCGTTTTCTGCCCATTGATCACATCAGCCTCGAAAAATAGGCCGTTTTCTTGAAACACAATCTCACCAGTGATCGGCGGTCCAGCTATTATCGACCCGTCGGCCAAATCATAGGTTTCTTTAGCTCTTTGCTGGATAAGCCGGCCAAACCGCAACACAATCCGCTCCCACTCAGACTGGTGGAATAATGCTTCAGCGACCATGCTTAAGTAAGGCAGCCAGGCCAATGTATAAAGTTTGATCACAATCGTTCCGGCATAACGATCGATAACCAAACCGGGTAAACCATCATTTTCTCCATGCACCAGGCGGTAACCATTGGTTTGCGATTGCTCTAATGATGCCCGCAACCTTACTGCCTTTGCTAACTGGCTGTCGAACCAATGCTGGTTGATGGTTGCTGGGTGATTGTGCTGTAAGATCCTAACCCGGATGCGGGAAAAGGGATCAAAAAGTCCAATAGCCAGGAAACGTCCTTTGCGATCAAAAATAACAGCCAGAGCACCCTCTTTCCCATCATGGCTTTGTTTCACAATGGAATCATTAAACAACCAGGGATGCCCGTCCCTCATTTTACGCTCTGCAGCGGGTGTGACACGGATGGCGATTCTTTTTCCAGGGGTTGGAACTGCCGGCTTCAACAATGTCATCGTAATAAAAGTCCCATTTAATCGTACAGCAATTCATTCTATCGTAAAATTAGGACCCTATGCGAAAAGTTATAGTTTCCATCCCCGCCACATCGGCAAATTTAGGACCGGGTTTTGATTGTCTTGGTTTGGCGCTCAATCTGCGTCAAGTGGTAACCTTTGCCCCTCTCTCTGAGCCAGGGTTGCAAATTGAAGCCAGTGGCGAGGATGCCCAAAAGATTCCTTTGGATTCAACCAATCTTGTCTATCAATCTGCGGAAATAATATTCCGTCAACTGGGCAAGCGCCCTCCCGGAATTTGCATCCACCAACAAAACCAAATACCCATTGGAAGTGGTTTGGGGAGCAGTTCCTCGGCCGTGCTGGCCGGCATGTTTGGTGCCAATGCGCTTTTAGACAATCCTCTTTCTGTTCGTGATATTTTGCAGATGGCCACTGACCTGGAAGGCCATCCGGATAATGTCGCTCCCGCTATTTATGGCGGTCTTGTTCTTGGTGTTCAAACCTCAAATGGGCTGCTGGTGGATCGAATTCAAATACCGAAACAAAAAGTCGCCGTCATTCTCCCATCATTTGAGTTGCTCACGGCCGATGCCCGCGCGGCGTTACCGGAGATGGTTCCCCTAAATGACGCGATTTATAACGCCAGCCGTGTTGGTTTATTAATTCGCGCACTGCAATCTGCAAATTACAATCAGTTGCAGGCTGCCATGCAGGATAAGCTCCACCAGCCCTACCGCAATCCCCTGATACCTGGAATGCGCGAAGCCTTTGAAACTGCATTGGCAGCCGGTGCAGCCGGCGTTGCGATCAGTGGCGCAGGTCCGAGTATATTGGCATTCGCACAGAAAGGACATGAAGAAATTATTCAAGCCGCTTCAGCTTCCTTTCAATCCGTTGGGTTGTCTAGTCGTTCATGGATTCTTGAGATAGATACAGAGGGGATTAAAGTTGAAACTTCTTAAATCTTTTATGTTTTCACCGCATGAGAATCATCACATCATTTGATTTATTGTTTATGTTAAGTTCTAATAGGAGTATATCGCGTCAGGTTATAAAAATCTGGTATACTTGCAAAGCACGTGAGAATTTCTTCTAGGAGTAGTACGCATGGCAAATATTTTAGTGATTGATGATGATGAGCTTGTGTCGCGAACGTTACAACGGGCGCTGAAAATGTATGATCATCAAGTGATGACCGCGAGCAGTGGAATTGAGGGACTTCAACTTGCACGGCGACACCGTCCCGATTTATTTATTTTGGATATTATGATGCCCGGTGTGGACGGCTATCAAGTGTGCCGGCAAATTCGGGGTGACCCCTTGTTAAAAGATTTGCCGGTATTATTCCTGACTGCAAAAGCCAAGGATGAAGATAAAATTGAAGGATTTCGCGCCGGTGCGGATGATTACCTGGTCAAGCCTTTCAATATGCAGGAATTAGAGTTACGCGTGAAGGCTATTTTGCGCCGTGTTATGCCCGGTTCGACTGAACCTGAGGAAGTAACAGAGGTAATCGTTGGCAATGTAACCTTGGATTGTCGCGCATTTCGGGTCACGACTCCCTATGGAAACTCATTGCTCACCAATGTGCAATTTGATTTGCTTTACCACCTGATGAGTCACGCCGACCAGGTTTTCAACAGCCAACAACTGTTGCAAGATGTATGGGATTATCCACGGGACACCGGAAGCCCGGAATTGGTTCGTGCCCACATCAAAAACCTGCGCGAGAAAATTGAACCAGAGCCTGGAAAACCGGTTTATATTGTCACTGTTCAAGGACACGGATATACATTTTCTTCGGCAGAAACATAAAATATAAACCGCAAGCGTCTCCTCATGATAGTTATTATGGATGGTTTATTGAGGAACCTTGCGGTTTTTTTTAAAAACAGCACGGAACTTTTGTAATTATTAATGAGTACTAACCCCGTCTCGACAACTCGTATTTTGGTCGTTGATGACGAGCCAGAAATAGCGGAATCTTTGTCTGGCTTCTTATTTAAAAAAGAGGGCTACCACGTCGATGTGGTGAGCAACGGCCGAGAAGCGATTAGATTTCTGCAATCAACCGTTGGCAGCAATGCCGAAGTCGATCTGGTTCTCTTAGACATGCGCATGCCTGGCATATCCGGATTGGATGTCCTGGATTGGATTCGCAACCATCCCGATTTGCAATATACCCGTGTTGTGCTGCTTACGGCCGCCACCGGAAGCCAGGAAAAGGTAGAAGCGCTATCTGCAGGGGCAGATGATTACATCACCAAGCCCTACTATATGCGTGAGCTGCTGGCTCGCGTTAAAACAATTCTACGAACACAACAGTTAGAAAAACAGCTGCAGCGCCAGAGCCAGCAATTAGCTGCGCTGAACAACGTGGGAGTCACTGTGGCCGCCTCTCTAGAAGTTAGTGAGGTCCTGGCTGCCGCTGTCAATGGTGTGTTTGAAATATTACAAGTCGAATTATCGGCCGTGCTTATACTCGAAAGTGGACACTTGCGCTGCCAACATATCAGCCATCGCAATAAGAAAAAATTTGAACTCACCGAGTTTCCCGTCATTTCACCTGGCGAAGGAATCATCGGCAAGGTCTTTCAAGATCAAAAACCAGCCTTTCTGAATCATTCCAAAGTGGACCCCCGTTTTGATCGAGAGTCCGACGCTCCGCAGGATTTTGACGTTGAAAGTGTGATATTAAGTCCGTTACTGGTCCGGGGCAGGCCAGTTGGCGTCCTCACCGCATATAATAAACACGACAGCCCTTTTAATGATGTCGATCTTGATTTATTCGCCTCGCTCGGCAGTTCAATCAGCGGAGCAATTGAGAATGCCTGGTTATTTAACCGTATTCGGCTGCGACAACGAGAACTGCTGGAAAGCCGCAATACACTTCAGGCGCTAATCGACGGCATTCCCCACCCTATCTACACTATTAACGATGATTGGCGACTTGTTGCTATTAACAAAAGCAGGACTGATGATTTGCATGCCACCCAGGATGCCCTGGTAGGTCAGGTTTGCTATCGCGCATTTTATGATAGAGAAGAGCCATGTGAGCATTGCCTCGTATCTAACACCCTCCAAGTCCAGCAAGCGCAGAATTGGACCGTTCGCTGGGTCGGCGCAGATCATTTACCTCGCGAATGGGAAATTGACGCCTATCCAATCCCAGGTAGTCAAGCAAGTTCAGCCCGTGTGGTCGTCGTTTGGCAAGATCGGACTGATGAGCGCCGGCTCGAAAACTCCTTAATGCAGGCAGGCAAGCTGGCCGCCATTGGACAGTTGGCCGCTGGGGTTGCCCATGAAATAAATAACCCATTGACCGTTGTCAACGCCAATGCCCAAATGCTGCAAATGGTATTGCCCGATGATGATGAAAATTTTGAGGCTGTTGATTTAATCTCAAAAGCTGGAATCCGGGCCACCAAGGTCGTTCGAGGTTTGCTCGATTTCGCCAGGCAAGAGCATTATTCCTTCGCGCCTGGCGATGTAGATGCCT
>JANQGC010000177.1 GCA_028277515.1 Anaerolineae bacterium | reverse complement strand
ATAATGGCGGGCCAACCCTCACCCACGCCTTGCTACCTTTAAGCAATGCGATCAATGCCGGCGATAACAGCCTGGCCAATGGCCCTGGCGGCAGCCAGTTAACCACGGACCAGCGCGGCCCCGGCTTCCCGCGCATCGTCGATTCAACGGTCGATATCGGCGCCTATGAGTTTTCCATCGATTATGATTTCGGTGATGTCAAGATCATCAAAGAAACGAATCCTGCCGCCGGCACAGGCTTTAATATCCGCCTGGCTTCAACGGCCAACGTCGAATCGAACAATAACACATTCTATCGCGGCGTGGCCGTTGATTCCCTGGGCAATGTTTATGTTGTTGATCGAGGCAGCAATCGTATTATCAAGTTTGATAACAAGTTGATACCCATCGCCGTTTGGGGCTCCCTTGGAAATATTGAAGGCCAATTTAATTTTCCCACAGGCATTGCTGTGGATAGCAATAACAATGTATATGTTACGGATAGTAATAATCACCGCGTGCAAAAATTTGACAGCAGTGGCGTCTTTGAACGCATGTGGGGTAAAGGTGTTGATGGCGGTTCCGGTTTTGAAATCTGCACAGGCAGTTGTTTTCCAGGCAGTGCTGATTCAGATAAAGGAGAATTCGATTTTCCAACCTATATAGCGGTGGATACTTCCGGGGACATTTATGTCACCGACTCAAGGAATGACCGCATCCAAAAATTTGATGCCGCCGGTAATTTCTTGCTGACCTGGGGATATGGCGTCCTGACCGGCACAGCCGCCCCCGAAGTCTGTACAGATTCAGAAACGAATTGTTTAACAGGTATTTCCGGTTCAGGAGTCGGCCAGTTTGATATTCCCCAGGGTATCGCTGCGGATAGCCTGGGAAATATCTACATTGCCGATTCCTCCACTAATCGCGTTCAGGTTTTCAACACGCTAGGCATCTACCAGGGAGAATTGGGCGCCGGGGACTTAAGCTTCCCTGAAAATCTGGCCACAGATTGGAATGATAATGTTTATGTTCTCCATGCTAACCAGGAAATCATGGTTTACGACAGCTCCGGCACTTTGATTGATAAAATAGTTAACCCTAATTTATCAGATGTAGATATTTTCGGTCTCGCTGTCGATCAAAACGAAACCTTGTTTACAACCCATTCAGAAGATATTGATAGTATTGTGCAGCGTCTGCTGCGTTTTGATTTGGATGACGAGCAAATGGACACCTTCAGCGATTTACCGGTAGGCGAGGTTACCATCTGGGAAAAATCAGACCCGGATTGGCAGCTAACGAGCGCCTCCTGTTCACCGGGTTCATCTACCCAAATCTTTAATAGCGCGCTCACCGGCCTTGACCTCAATCTTGAGGCAGATCAAACGGCCGTTTGCACCTTCACCAACACCAAACTCGGATCAATTACCGTACAGAAAAGCACCGATCCCGCCGCCGGAACCGGTTTCGATTTCCTGGCCGATGGCCCGGCAGGAACAGTTTTGTTCAATAAAGAATGGGGAGCGGAAGGATCAGCCAACGGCGAATTCGACCTTCCAGCAGATGCAGTTTTTGATGATGAAGGCAACATCTATATTACTGATGGAGACAACTACCGTATTCAGAAATTCGATGCCCAAGGCAACCATGTACTCAGTTGGGGAAGCCAGGGATCGGCCGAGGCAGCATTTGAAAAACCGGCTGGTATTGCCATAGACGGCAGCAGGGTTTATATCGCCGATGATAGCAATGATCGCTTACAAGTCTTTGATAAAAATGGTAGCTTCATTGAAATGTGGGGCTGGGGAGTAGACACTGGGGCAGATGCCTATCAAATTTGCAGCAGCAGTTGCCAGGCCGGTCAAAATAATGATGGAAAAGGTGGTTTTTATTTTCCTTATGGCGTCGCTGTAGACAGCGCCGGGAATGTTTATGTCGCCGATCAGGGTAATGAGCGTGTCCAAAAGTTCAATAGCAGCGGTGTCTTCCAGCGTATGTGGGGTTGGGGTGTCAAAACCGGCGCCAATGCCTTTGAAATCTGTACCAGCGCTGATCCCACTTGCCAGGCCGGCATCAACGGCGGAGGAGCGGGGCAGTTTAATGCCATTTATGACACAGCGGTTAACAGCAGTGACCAGGTATTGGTTATTGATAGCGATAATGAACGGCTGCAAATATTCGACAGCGACGGCAATTTTGTAGAGGCGTGGGGCTGGGGTGTTGATACCGGCGCCAATGCTTTTGAAATCTGCACCAGCGCCGATCTTCCCTGCCAGCGTGGCGACGGTAAGGGTTATTTCCAAGGTCTAAATTCCCTCGCTGTTGACAACAGCGATCATATTTATGTGACCGATGGGATCAACTCGAACGTGCAAAAATTCGACACAAACGGCACATTGATTGCCAGAGTAGGCAAAAGGGGTGCAGGCATAGGTGAGATGGTCGACCCCGTAGGGATTGCCGTGAACAGCAACAACGAAATTGTTGTGGTTGATCGGGAAAATAATAAAATCCTGCTCTATTTCCAACTGCCGGTCTCCTTCTCGCTGGATGATGGCCAACAGCGCCAATTTGATCCGCTGCTGCCTGGAGTCTACTCCTTTGAAGAAAAATCCTTGCCGGCCGGCTGGGCATTAACGGATATCACCTGCGACACCGGCAGTTGGACGCCCAATCTGGGCGACAGCCAGGTTAGTATCAACTTAGCTGCCGGGGAGGATGTCACTTGCATCTTCACCAATGAGCAGGGTGACGTGCACTACATTAATCTCAACAGCGGCTGGAATATGATCTCCTCCTTTGTCGCCGCCCAAGATCCGGATATGGACGCCATCTTTACCCTTCCGCTGCGTGATGACCTGCTGCTTTGCAAGAACGGACCTGGCCTGACGTATTGGCCGGAATTCACTATCAATGATATCGGTAACTGGAGTGTGCTGGAGGGTTATCAATGTTATATGGAAAACGCCGGGACCTTAGCCGTCCTGGGTACAAAAGTCATTCCGGAAACAACGGATCTCAATCTACCGGCCGGCTGGAGCATGATTGCTTATCTGCGCGACTCTAACATGCCGATCATCACGGCGACGGCCTCGATCAGCTCTGAGTTATTCCTGGCTAAAAATAATCAAGGCGAAATTTATTGGCCCGAATTCAATATCAACCAGATTGGGGATATGATCCCTGGACAAGGTTACCAGGTGTACCTGACCGCTCCAGGAACCCTGACTTACCCGGCTAATTAAAATGACGCAAAGAATAGCTAATTTTTATATTATGGCAGTGTCGCGATTGTGAAATCGCGACACTGTAACCGACTTTGAACCCTGGTGATAAGTTGCAACGTAAGTTTGTTACGATAAATTTGCTTTAAGTGATGAGACCTTTAATTGAAATCTCTAAACAATTTTTAAAATCTTGAAAAGGCTATTATGAAACCAAAAATCCCTCCTAACCAGGAAATTAATCCCCATCCACGACGTTCCACTTATCTCTTAATCCCCTTATTACTGCCGCTCCTGGTACTCGGTATGCTATTGTGGCAAACCAGCCCGGCACAGGCGAGCTGCGGGGGAACAACGAATGTGGCCACTGAGGCCGATCTGAACGCGGCCATGGTGGCTTTTAATGCTGAAACCGGCCCCTGTGTTTTTACCATTGCATTCATGGCCGACATCACCTTAACGGCCGATATGACCCAACTCACAAACGCTGATCCGACCGTTGAACTAATCGTCGAAGGCAATGGCCATACCCTGGACGGCGATCAAGTCGGCGCAACATTCGATACAAGCAATGCGTCAGCGACCTCACTGGCCGTCAACGACCTGACCATCACCGGCAGCAGTTCATACGGCATTCTCCCCCGGCGCAATATAACCCTGACCGGCAGCACCATTCAAGACAACGCATTTTCCGGACTTCTTCACCCCTTTGGCAGCAGTGGCACCTTTTTCGTTAGCCACAGCACCATCAGTTCCAACGGGGCTATCGGAATACTTTCTAGAGGTCCGCTGACGGTTATCAGCAGCACCATCAGTAACAATGAAGATGAAGGAATCTTCAGCAGGGGTGCGCTGACGATGAGCAACAGCACCGTGAGCGGCAATGGCCGCACCGGCGTTTACAATTCTAATGGCAGCCTGGCCATTATCAGTAACAGCACGATAAACCGCAACACTGCTGAAGGTATCTTCAATCTGGGCAATTCCCAGATGATTTTGCGCAACAGCATTGTGGCCAATACCCTGGGGAATGATTGTGACAATCAGGCCGGATCGACCATCGATATTGACTTCACGCTCATCAAGGACACCGGGGGAGCTGCCTGCGGCGCGACGGATGGCGTTGATGGCAATGTCATCGGCCAGAATGCCTTGTTGGGACCCCTGGCCGACAACGGCGGAGCAACCCTCACCCACGCCCTGCTTGACCTTAGCGGCGCTGTGACCGCCGCCAGCCCGGCTATCAACAATGGCAGCAACGCCCTGGCTGCCGGGCTGAACTTCGACCAACGGGGCATGGGCTTCCCGCGCATCGTCGGCGGGACTGTCGATATGGGCGCTTATGAGGGCACGGAGGCTGTTGTCTGTCCTGCTTTCCCGGTGACCGTTCTCAATGAAGCTGAACTGAACACGGCAATCCTTTGTTTCAATGCCTTGACCACCCCTGGCAGTTATGCGATCTACCTGGGCGCCGCCATTGATCTCACATCATCTACAACACCGATCAACAACGGGACGGTCGGCATCGACTTGCTTCTCAACGGGCAGGGGTATGCCGTCGACGGCCAGGATATTGCGGGTGTGCGGCCGTTTGACATTGACCCGGAGAGCGATGTGACCATGCAAAACATCATCATCACCCGGGGTAATAACAACTTTGGAGCCGGTATTCGCAACAATGGTTGGCTCACCCTGACCCACGCGGCCATCAACGCCAATAATAGTACCGGTAATCCCGGGGGAGGTGGTCTTTATAACGACGGCTCTGCCGTTGTTTCCTTCAGCACCTTTGATGCCAACACGACAACGGTAGATGGTGGCGGGATATATGTTGATTTTGGGTCACTTATTACCGTAACCCAATCGACCTTCAGCAATAATACAGCC
>JANQGC010000139.1 GCA_028277515.1 Anaerolineae bacterium | reverse complement strand
GGCCGATTACGGCCTGGCCGCCCGGCTTGAAGGCATCGACATTGTGACCGATGTCACCTACTCCCCAGCCATTGGCGCGCAAACGGCCGAATCCTGCATCAATCACGGTAAAGATGTGGTACTGATCAACATCGAAGCTGACGTCACCGTGGGCCATATCCTGCACAAAAAAGCGCAGGAAGCGAGCATATTGTACACCGTCTCCTCCGGGGACGAGCCGGGCTGCCTGATGGAGCTGTATAACTTCGTCACCAGCCTGGGTTATGAGATCATCGTCATCGGCAAAGGCAAGAACAATCCGCTCAACCCGGCAGCCAACCCGGACATGGTGGCTGAATCGGCGCGCAAAGCGGACAAAGATCCGTACCAGGTCGCCTCTTATGTCGATGGCTCAAAAACGATGTTCGAGATGACCTGCGCGGCCAACGCCACTGGCTGCCTGCCGATGCAGCGCGGCATGATCGGCCCCGAGGCCAACCTGGACAATGTCGCCGAGATATTTGCCCTGGAAGAAGATGGGGGCATCACCCGATTCCCCGGCGCGGTCGATTTTGTGCAGGGCAGCGCTATGGCCGGCGGCGTCTTCGTCGTCGTGCGCATCCTTGACGAAAGAATCAGCGACGATTTGAATTACCTGAAGGTGGGTAAAGGCAACTATTTCCCTTTCTTCCGACCTTACCATCTCTGGTTTTTAGAAGCGCCAATTTCTATCGCCAGAGCTTATCTGCAGAAAGAACAAACATTGGTTCCCCTGGAACGGCCGGTAGCCGACATCATGACCTACGCCAAGAAGGATCTGCAAGCGGGCGAGACCCTGGACACCTTTGGCGGCTACACCTGGCATGGCGTGATGGATCGCGCTGAAACCGTGCGCGAACTCCATTCTCTGCCCGCCGGCCTGGCCCCGGGTGCTCAAATGGTGCGCCCCGTCAAAACCGGTGCGATAATTACCTGGGATGATGTGCGGCTTGATGAAGATAGCATAGTGGTTCGCCTGCGCCGCGAGCAGGATGCCTTGTTCAAATAACCAAATTTGCCCTCGATCAATCGCCTACAATGTAAGGGCGGGATGGTGCGGTGGAATTTTTTGAAAGGACCTACGATATGGTTCCGCACCATCTCGCCCATTGCAAAAATGAAGCAAGGATAGAGATTGAGATAGAGATAGAGAAATTGAACATGTTTACAATATGTTTGGAAATCTAATATCAAAATGAATTTTGATTGAGACATAAAGGAGCCTTAAAAATGCGTATAGGTTTATTTACTGTTCCCTTACATGGATACCCCTTTGAAGAAGCGCTGGATCGCGTGCTGGAAATCGGCGTGACGGCCGTAGAAATCGGTGTGGGCGGCTATCCAGGCAGCGATCACTGTTTTGTTGATGAGTTGCTGGCCAACGAAGAAAAACGGACCGCTTACCTGGAAGCCGTACACTCGCGCGATTTAATCATCAGCGCCTTCAGCGTGCATAACAATCCCATTCACCCTGACCAGGAAACGGCCGCAAAAGCGGATCATGATCTGCGCAGCGCCATTCGCCTGGCCCAACTGCTGGATGTGCCCGTCGTCAATGGTTTTTCCGGCCTGCCCGCCGGCGCGCCGGGCGACCGTATGCCCAATTGGGTCACCTGCCCCTGGCCGCCACATTTCCTGGAGATGTTGGATTACCAGTGGAACCAGGTGGCCATTCCCTACTGGCAGGGTCTGGCTCCTTTCGCCGATGATCACGGGGTCAAAGTGGCCTTTGAAATGCACCCCGGAATGCTGGTCTACAATGTGGAAACCATGCTCAGGATGCGCGAAGCGGCCGGCCCGGCCATCGGGTGTAACTTTGATCCCAGCCATCTCTTCTGGAACGGCGTTGATCCCGTGGCCGCCATCCGCAAATTGGGAGAGGCGATCTACCACGTGCACGGTAAGGATTGCTATGTTGACCAGATGAATATTGCCGTCAATGGCTGCAATGATCATAAACCATACGACCAGATCGCCGGCCGCGCCTGGACCTTCCGCAGTATCGGCTACGGCCACGGCGCTTCCGTCTGGAAAGACATCATCAGCGCCCTGCGCCTGGTTGGCTACGATTACGTCATCTCCATTGAACACGAAGACGCGCTTATGTCCGGTGACGAAGGACTGGCCAAAGGGGTGGCTTTGCTCAAAGAGGTTAATATCTTTGAAGAGCCGGGAGAAATGTTCTGGGCCTGATCAATAATTAATTGGTGAATTGTTGAATTCATAATGGTTAATGATGTTCGTTCATCCTCATTCCATTAACAATTCAACAATTCACAGTTCAACAATTATTTATTTTCTTCATTCTTTTGAAAAAAATTATCATCGATCCTGAAAACTGGCGGGATTTGCCCGGCTACCGGCGCAATGTACTGCTCACCAGTGCCGATCTGAACAGCCCTGGCGCGCGTATGCAGATTGTGACCGTGCAGCCCGGCGCTCATATCGCCCCCCATTACCACAAGACCTCCACAGAAGTCTATATCGTCCAAAAGGGTCAATGCACGCTACGCGTCAATGGCCAAGAAACAATCCTAATACCCGGTTCCATGCTGGTGATGGAGCCGGGTGATGTGCATGAGCTATCCAATCACGGCCGTGAACCGTTCCAGCTCCTGGTTTTTAAGACCAATGCCGGACCGGATGATACGTATTGGACGGCCGAGAGTTAATTATCCCACCGCAAATTTGACAATTTGATTTTTGGACAAAAAATGTCAGCAGTTGGTGGCCCGCCGGGCACACTTTAAGCGGCCGTTCAGACATTGAAATATTTTTTGAAGAAAAAGCGGGCGGCCGTTTCTATCCTTTTACGCAAAACTATGGGGCGGTCTTTGATGCAGTCAAGAACAATATCAGGGGAGGCTGCGACTTCTGCAGTAAAACTCGCTTCGGGGTTGGAGAAGTTTTAGCCGAGGCAGGTTTCCAGTTTTTAGGTGGCGACGATAACCATTACAATATGAAAGAACTGCTTGATGAAGAAAGGCAAATAATAACATTTTGAGAAATACCACATCATAAGCTCTGTGCTATGAGCAATGAAACACCAGTTTGTCGTCCTGAACGGAGCTTGCGGAGTGAAGGATCTTTGCGTTCTCAATGATGCATAAGATTACTCGCTTCGCGTCGGATTGACAATTGGTGACGGTTTGTATCTTAGCAGGAGGCATACGGCCGTTCCACACATACCACCAGACCCACCCCCCTACGGCATAAACTGCCTAAAAAACGCGTCCTGCGCCTCCACGGTACCAATCAGGATGATCTCCCCGGCGGCCGGCAGCGGCTGGTCGGGGCCGGGGTTGATCATCGTCCCGCCGTTCTGCTCCAGGGCCACCACCGTGCAGCCGGTCTGGCCGCGGATGTCGCTCTCGGACAGCGTCTTGCCGGCCAGGGTAGGCGGCGTCTGTACCTCGAACGCATCCAGCCCCTCGGACACCATCAGGATGTTGCTGCGCTGCAGCAAGTTCATGATCGCGTCCGCGCCCATTGAAGCGTAGGAAAGCACAAAGTCCGCGCCCGCGCGGTGCAGCGTGCTGACATTGCGCGCCAGCCGCGCCCGGCTCACGATCTGGATCTCGGGCCGCAGGCGGCGGATGTAGATGGTCAGGTAAACGCTGGTGTCGTCGTCGTGGGTGGTCACCAGCACCGCCTGCGCCTCGTTGATGCCTGCCGCTTCCAGCACCTCCCGCTCGGCCGCGTCGCCGTGCACATAGTTGCCGCCGGGGCGAATTCGGTCCGCGCGCTGTTCCACGATGCAGTATTCCATGCCCTGCTCGGCCAGGAACTCCCCGGCCGCACGCCCCACGCGCCCGCCGCCGATGATCAGCACCTGTCCTTCGCTGGCCTCGACCCCCTCATAGACTGTTTCCTCAAAGCGGGCCAACTGCTCGGCCGTGCCCGCCAACACTAGCACCATCTTCTCTTCGACACGCAAATCCGGCTCCCCATTGGCAAATGCGCCGCGATCCCACAGGCCCAGCACGGTCACGCCGGTGCGGCGGCGCAGGTCGCTCTCGCGCAGGGTCTGGCCGGCCAGGCAGGAGAACCGCGCGCCTGCCTCGGCAATAAGCAAATCACCGAATCGGCCGACGACATGTACCGCGGACGGCCCGCCGGCAATGCGCCTTGCCAGCGCCTCGCCCAGCATCTTACCCAACTGCAAGACATAATCGCAGCCGGCCAGCTCCAGAATGTCCACCGAGGCGGGGCTGGAGGCCGTAGCGATGGTCGGCGTGTCCGCGCTGACATCCTGCACGGTGAAGGCGACATTAGTGTTCAGCCGGTCATTGGCTGTGGCTGCCAACAACGCCGCCTGCTCCACGCGCAGCCGGCGGTAAGTCTGCGGCAGATCGGGGTCGCCGCGCACGACGCTGTAGCCCAGGTCATGCAGCCGCAGCGCTTCGGTCAGGTCGGAGACCAGCAGCACGTACTCATAACGATACTGCTGCAGCTTGTGGATCAGCAAATCAGTGACCGCGTCGTGGTGAATGATGATCACGTGGTTGGTGGTGCCCTCCGGCAGTTCTTTCGGGGCGCGCGCCGCCTGCTGGGCCTTGGTCCAGGGAGCGTAGAAAAATTCGATAAAGGTGAAGGGCAGCAGCACCAGCAGGAAGAGGATGCCGCTGAAGAGCACAACGGTGGAGAAAATCCGGCCGAGATCGGATTGAAAGGTGATGTCGCCGAAGCCGAGGGTGGACATGACCGTCAGGGTCCAGTAGAAACCGGTGATCCAGCTTTCCTCCCGCCCTTCGTAGGCTATGATGAAGTGGAAGAGCACACTGTAGAGGGTAATCAGCGCGGCCAGCACGGCCAAGAAGCGCAGCAGGGAGCGCAGGCTGGTGCGGCTGGCGTGGTCTTGGTAGAAGTGCAGCAGGAGGGAGGTGAGGTATTTCATTGCGGCCGATTATAGCCTTTGTTCGCGGGCCGTGGGCGCGCCGCATACCCACCATTAATAATGGGGGGGCGTTTGACAAATAAACCATCAGGTGCCACATTCTCTGCAAAACAGGCGATGATCAAAGACTTATTATCTCTACCCTATCCTGACATCAACCCCAGCAAAGCCTCCCGATCGGGCATCGCCTCTTGCGCGCCCCGTTTGGTCGTGGCCAATGCTCCCGCCGCCATGCCCCATTGCAGCGCCTCCATCAGCGGCAAACCGGCACATAAACCGGCCGCCAGCCCGCCATTGCAAGCATCACCTGCGGCTACGGTATCAACGGCCTCTACCGGATAAGCCAGCAGTTTCTGCCTGGCTTCGCCATCGCTCCACACCGCGCCGGCACCACCCATCTTGAGCAAGACCTGCCTTGCACCTCGCCGGTGTAGATTATGCAAGGCGGTTGCAATTCCTTTCTCATCCCCAACCGGCGAGCCGGTCAAAATGCCGGCCTCAGTCTCATTGGGCGTGATGATATCGGCCAGGGCGAGCAGCTCATCCGGCAAAGGCCGGGCCGGGGCCGGATCGAGGATGATCGTCGCCCCTCGTTGTGATGCCATTCGGGCAGAGGCCGTCACGGCCGTTATTGGCACCTCAAGCTGTAACAACAAAATATCACCCGGCGCGAGCAATTCGGCTAATCGTTCGACATCAGTGTCATCAACTTGGTTATTAGCCCCAGGAACAATAATGATATTGTTTTCTCCCCCGGCATCGACAGCGATGAAGGCCACACCGGAACTGGCGGTCGAATCCACCTGCACCGCCGACACATCCACCCGGTTCCCCGCCAAATTTCCCAACAGCGGCTCAGCAAACGAATCATTGCCGACCCGCCCCACCAGCACCGTTTCCGCACCTAAGCGCGCGGCGGCGACGGCCTGGTTGGCCCCCTTGCCGCCCGGCGTCGTCGCAAAGGATGTTCCAGTCAACGTTTCCCCCGGCCCCGGCAGGCGGGGCGTCGTGACCACCAGGTCCATATTGATGCTGCCAAATACAATCACCTTCATCTGAATCCCTCTTCTAGTCAGTCCAGGTCAACCGCGCAGCGAAAACCAATGGTCGAGCAGCGATCCCAGCCCGGAAAGGAGAGGAGCATCTTGGCTGCGAAGTCATTGCGCTGCGGGCCGCCATCGGTGTACCATTGTGAGCCTTGGGCGGCATAATAAGAGCCACCCTTCAAGATGCAGGATCGCGTCTGGCCATCGGTACGCTCACTTTCCGTCATTTCCCAAACATTACCACACATATCGAAACAGCCAAAGGGGGAACAGCCGTCCGGAAAAGCCTTCACCGGCGTCGTCATTCCGCCGGCCCCGCCATTGCAGCGATCATACAAAAACTGATCCCCCCAGGGATAAATTCGTTCCTCAAAGCCCTGCGCCGCGTGCTGCCACTCCTCTTCCGTGGGCAGCCGCTTGCCCGCCCATTGCGCAAAAGCGCGCATATCAGCCAGGTCGACATAGACTACCGGGTGATCTTCCAACGCCGTGGGCAGTTGTCCATCCGGCCAATGCTTGAGAAACTGCTCAGCGTTGGCCGGCCGGTACCCACTTTGCTGCAAAAAGCGAGCGAACGCGGCATTGGTGACCGGTATTTTATCCAGCGCGAAAGCGGCTACATCCACCGGCCGGCTGACTTCTTGCATCTGGTGCAAAAAGCGAAAATGAACATCGACCTCCGGGATGCCATGCGTCTGATAAAATCCGCAGGCGCGCACGCGAAATTTAATATTTAACTCAAAACGGCGGGCTGGAATCAAGACCATATCCTTCGGAAGCGCAGCGGCCGCAACCAGCCTGGTTGGCTTGACTTCCGTTAAGATTTCGACATGTTCCGGCGGGGCAGGATCAAAATTGGCCAGGCTGTCAATTCGGCGCTGATTCTTCAGAAATGCCGCAAAATCATCGCCCAGCGCCCCTTCTCCTCCGGCCAGCAGCGCCCCAACGCCGCGCGGCCGAAGCGAGAGGCTGATACCGGTGGCCGAAGGCTTCAAGGATACCCCGCGAACCAGGTCAAAATAATGTTGATCCGCTGCCTCAGGCCAACCGGGCAAGGTCACGCTCACTTCTTCTTCAGCCTGGTTACACAACGTCCAAAGCCGCAGCCCATTTCCCTCCCAACGTGAGGCACATACCGCCGGATGATCCATGGGGATTAGGGGCTGCCATCCTTCACCGGAAAAAAGCGCCGCATAACGCCGTTGAATGGGCAGCATGACCTTGAGAATTGAACGGTCACGCGGGGACCAACGCCGGTCGATGCCGAACACATTTTCCCAGATGACCACCCCCGCCCCATTCATCCAGGCCAGGTGCAGTTCTTCCGTGTGATCGCGCTGCAAGCGTTTGATCCGGTGCTGCATATGCCGCCGTTCAAACCATTTATTGCGCAGAACGCCGGGCACCCTTCCTGCTGGTATCGCCTGCGCCCAGGAGGAACCATGATAATGGAGGTGCTGCAGCGGCAGCATGACCTCACTTTCCAGCACTACACCTGGCCGGACCTGGTCCAGCCGCGTGCGCAGCGCCTCCGCCCCGGCTTCCATCGTATCCAAAAACAGTGCGTCGGCATCAATGGCGGTGACGATTTCGATCAACGCATCCATATCGGCCAGGAGCTGCCGCTGCGCCCCGGCCGCTTCCGGCGGCGGCGCACCCGATCCTTGCCCGCCGGTTATGTCCGGCTCCCATTCGCGGCGCGTGCCCGTATCCCAGGGCATGTAGGCGATGTACACCTTGACATCCCGCTCATGGCAGCGGTCGACCAGGCCCCGCAGCCCGGCCAGGCCGCCATGACTCTGGCGGTAAAAGTCGAACTGGTTGCGCTGATCGAAGCCGATCCTGGGAAAGGCATGCCATAAGATGATCGCGTCATAGCCGCCAAACTTTTCCTCGGCCGCATCCAGCAGCCTGTCAATGGTGTACCGGCCGGATGCCGGATCGTAAAATTGCAGATCAGACATCATCAAAAATCCCAGCGCGAAATTGCGCCTGATCCAGGCGAATTCCGCTTTACGATAAAGCGAATCATCATAATCCATCAATAACCGGCTGGACTGCCGCCATTGATGCAGCGCATTGAGCCAGCTTTCTCTTTCCGCCGGATCGTCAGGAGGATAAAATATTCCTTCCATAAAACCTCATAACCCGCTCATACCTGAATCTCAATCAATGATTTAGCAATCTATTCTTCAATGTGGCGAGGAGCGGGACCATCATAGGTGACGTTGGAGCCGAAGCGCATCGGTTTTTCGCGGGTGGTTTCCTCCTGTACATGTGCGGTGATGCCTGCCACTCTACCCAGGATAAAAATTGCTTTAGCCCACACGGGCGGAAAACCAAGATCGTGCAGGATGGCGGCCATCGCTCCATCCAAATTGACCGGCAAATGGCGGATTTGCCGCGCGGCTTCTTGAGCGAGAGCCTCCATATATTGCACGCCTGCACCGCTGACCGCCTCTTCCCTGGCCATTTTGAAAATAAGTTCTGAACGAGGATCTACCGTGTGCAGTCGATGGCCCAGACCGGGGATGCGTCTTTTTTCTTCTATCATACGAGCTACTTCCCGCGCCGCCGTCTCCTCGATAGAGAGGGATTGGCCGCGCATCATTTCTAAACCGGCGGCAATCATCTGCATGCAGGCCTCTCCTGCCCCGCCATGTGCATCACCAATGGCCAATACGCCCGCAGCGACGGCCGCTTCAAAGGACGCCCGGTTACCGGAAGCGACCATGCGCGCCGCGGCGACCGACGGTGATTTTGGACCATGATCGGCGCTGGCCACCAGCATGGCATTGAGCAGCCGCTTTTCACCCGTCCGGGGTAGTCGCGCCCGAACTAATAAGAAAGTGACCTCCGTGAAATCTGCCTGCGCCATCAGGTCGGTGACTTCATAGCCGCGGATTCTGATTGCCCCCTGGGCAACATCCGTGATGCCGCTTCGCCAGCTATTATTTTCCATCATCGTCAAATTACCCCTTCCTCTTGCAGTTTTGCAATTTCGTCTTCAGAAAGCCCCAGTTCTGCCCCGTAAATGGCCTCATTATCAGCGCCCAACGACCGTCCAGGCCAGCGGATCGCTCCAGGCGTTTCCACCAATTTGGGAAATACATTCTGCATGCGCAGCGCCCCCTCATCATCAGAGACCTCAACCGTCAATTGGCGTTCCTGCCAGTGCGGTTCTCTTTCAATGTCGGCGATGCTTTGCACAGGAACGGCCGTTAATTGATGCTTCTCAACCAGCGCCATATTCTCATCCAGGCTTCGCGAGCGGATCGCCTCCACAACCAGCCCATCCAATTCGGTGATATGATGCACTCGCGCCTCATTGCTGGCGAACCGGGGATCATCCAGCAGGTGCTCCAATCCATAAGCCTTGAGAAATCGTTCGGCCATGACCGGCGTCGAGGCGCTGACCGCCAGCCACTTCCCATCCCTGGTTTGATACGTGCCACGTGGAGCCGAGTTTTGTGATTTACTGCCATGACGCACGCGAATCGTGCCGAAAGCAGCATACTCAGCGGCCAATGGACCGAGCAGCGTAAACAAACTCTCAAACAATGAGGCATCGATCACCTGCCCTTCACCGCCGTGCCGGTCGCGATGATAAAGGGCGAACATCGCCCCGTTACAAGCCATCAAGGCAGTCGTCATATCAGATAAAGGGAAAGCGGGCACGATGGGCGGCCCATCTTTCTCCCCATTCATCATGGCAAATCCGCTGGCCGCTTCAATCAAGGTGCCGAAACCGGGCCTCTGTGCCTTGGGACCGCTTTGTCCCCAGCCGGAGATGCGCAGCAGGATTAATTTGGGGTTCCAGCCGTGCAGCACATCCCACCCCAGGCCAAAACGTTCCAGGGTTCCGGGCACAAAACTCTCCACCATCAAGTCTGATCCCTGGGCCAACCTTTTCAGCAGCTTCTGACCTTCGTCTGACTTGATGTTCAGGGTGATCAGACGCTTATTTCGGCCGTAAACCCGCCACCAGAACGGTTGCCCCTTCGACTTCCACTGCCGCAGCGGATCACCCACGCTGGGCTGTTCAACCTTGAGCACATCAGCGCCGAAATCGGCCAGGAGCATGCCCAGCATGCCCCCGGCGACCATGCGTGAGAGGTCCAGGACCCGGACACCGGCCAATGGGGCGGGCATATTATCTTTCCTTGCCGTTCAACAGGAATGAAAAAGCCTCATTCCGTTTTTGCACTGCGGCCAATTGCACCTGCTGTAAGCGGATAACCAGGGCGGTCAGATCCTGGGCGACGGGCATGAGATCGATGCGGTTGGCTGTGTTGATGGTCTCCATCCACTCCACCCGGATCGCTTCTGAACCATGCAGCGCCCCGGCAATCGCGCCACCCATACCGGCGATGGAATCATTGTCACGGCCGTAATTGGAAGCGCCAAATATCGTTTTCTCAAAATCGCCACCGGCCACAACCAGGAAACCCAGGGCAATGGGCAGTTCCTCAATACTGTGCTCGCGGCTAGGCTGCCAGTCGTTGGTGCTGTTGCCGCGATCCCATTTGCCCCGGTCGGCCGATCCGTCATATTGGCGCATCACCTCGCGCAGCGGCTCAATGCTGGTGCGCCAGTCGTCCAACCG
>JANQGC010000095.1 GCA_028277515.1 Anaerolineae bacterium | reverse complement strand
AGCACAAATTGCTGAAGCGACGGCCGTCACCGACATCACCGGCTTTGGTCTTCTTGGCCATGCCCGGGAAATGGCAGCGGCTGGAGGGGTCAACTTCCGGTTTAATTTGGAGTCATTGCCCTGGCTGCCCGGCGCACTCGAATATGGGAAAAAGGGAGCGTTTCCAGGCGGTATGGGTAACAACATGCGCTTCTTCGCTGAGCATGTCCGTTTTGGTCCCAACGTGGATCAATTTTACCAGGATTTACTATTTACTCCGGAGACATCGGGCGGGCTGCTAGTATCCGTCAAGAAGCAGCAGGTGGATCTTTTTATCGCGCATTGTCCGACGGCCGTCGTTGTTGGCCGGGTCGATGAAGGCTCAGGAACCATATTTGTAGAGTAATTTGCCTAAATTGCTCATTAAAAACAAAAAGTATGATCAGAACCGTACCCAGTTCCGCCAACCAGGATATACAACTATACTTACGTACTTATTACTCCCTTTTACGCAGCACGCGGCCGGTGCAGATTAAAACACTCGCCGAAGCCCACAAAAGGACACACTCCGCCCTGCATGTCCATGCCAACGATCCAAAACCAGATATGGCTGCGTTCATCTATTCTATCTTTCGACTGCCACCCTGCATGGACAAAGTAAAACTGGTGGTCATGGGTCAATCGAAAAAGGTATTTAAGGAGCATGGCTTTCCGGATGTTGAAAAATGGGAAGTCGTGATGGCTCCGGGCCGGCGGCGACGCAGTTATTTCGACGGCAAACAAACCCTGGCCGTTTACATCGCCAGCCGTTCCGACATTGATGATCTTGTTCCTATCTTGACCGCTTACCAGATCGAGCAGCGCAAATTGCACAATGCCCTGAACAACCCGCCGGTTATTGACCGGCTGCTGGACGCCCGGCTGCGCGGCGGATGTTTATCGGAACAGGATCTGCAAACGCTGTGTGATTTGACCGATATTCCCGCGGATGATTTCGACCGCTTAAACCAGGTCTGGAAGGAGAGGACGGCCGATCAATTACTCGCCTTCGCTCGCAAGAAACAATCAATCTCCATCCGCTCCCTCGCCGGATCCCTCATTGATTATAAGCGAGCCACCCACCGCTGGTGGCACAACGTCGAACGGCATACCCATGATCTGAACTTTTCCGAACGGCCGGTTTATTTCATTTCCAGCAATACGCACAGCCTTGCCAACCTGTTAAGTGGCTATGCGCTGTTGCAGGAAGAGAAATTGCACCAATTCATTGACGCCGAATCACATATCCACTTAAACCGTGAATATCACGACATCATGGAGAGCAATGTCCCTAGCAGCCTGGAGAATTTTCTTTACTATGTCTTAAAAAAATACCAGGCCGCCAACCCATCTGATCTGAAACGGCAAAAAGAGCATGAAAAAAGTGTCGGCATCTCACGCGTGCCCAGCAAGCATGCTTTTGACATTGAGGTTCAGGTCGTGCGCCTGGATCAGTTAAATCCCGAATTGTTTGACCCCCGAATTCGTGTTCCGGGTGTCGATACCATCATGCAGTTGGAGAGTGATGCCATTCTGGTCAATATTGATTATCCTCTGGGAATGGCCGCCTACCAGGTATTATCGGAAATAGCCCGCAACAGCGCCCATATCAAAGGTGTGTATATGATGGGCAAGGCCGCCACTTTGAATGGGCACATCGGGGATGTGATGATCCCAGGGGTGGTTCACGACGAGCATTCGCTCAATACGTATTTATTCAACAATGATATTGCGGCCGATGATGTCGCGCCTTACCTGGCCTATGGCACTGTCATGGACAACCAGAAAGCAATTACCGTACCGGGCACGTTTTTGCAGAATGAAGGGTACATGTCCGTCTTTTATCATGAAGGATATACAGACATGGAGATGGAGGCCGGGCCATATTTAAGTGCTATTTACGAAATGATTCGCCCCGTTCGCCATCCATATAATGAACTGGTCAATCTCTATAGCGCCAGGTTTCCGATTGGCATCGCTCATTACGCTTCCGACACCCCTTTCAGTAAAGGAAAAAACCTCGGCGCCCGCAATCTATCCTATTTCGGCATGGATCCCACCTATGCCACGATGGTCGCCATCCTGCGCGCGATTTTTAACCATGAAATTTCGGGAATATAGCTGTGTTGATAACATTTTTGCAGAGCCTTAGAAATCTATTATTAAAAGGACAACAATATCTGAAACCATAGGAGACGATTTAGTTATGGGTGTGTAGCGCGATTTGGTAAATCGCGCCTGCCGATTTAGCAAATCGGCCTACATTAAAGTATCGTTTTTACCAATTTGAGACACACCCTTTAGTGATTTTCGAGTACGTCGAGGAATGAATGAACACCCCAAAGCTGCACACCATAATCAGCCATCGAATATAGAAAATTAAGAATGTTGACGGCGCGATGCCCGTATTTCAGCCAGGATGTCTTCATCGGATATCTCCTCAACGGGTGGTTGGTTGTGCAAGTCCGTAATTAGCTGTCTTAGTTCCCTATCTAAATCAGTATCGGCTAATGCCCTCGCAAGTTTAGCTCTATCTCCAGGTTCTAATTGGCGAGCAGCATTTATTAGTTGCTCGACCGTAAGCTGTACCTGAATGTTGGGTATTATAACCTTAGCAGAACTCATTTCATCACCTCTTGAAAAGCTTGACCGCATGGAATTTCACCATTGCAAAAGCAGTTTATTATAGTTTGGAACAGTTATTTTCCTAATTGTAACATTTTTAATACGCTTAAATCATACTGATATATGAAGCTTCTTGCCCATCACTTTTGAAATTGTCATTCTGAGGCGATAGCCGAAGAATCTTTCTTTTATGTATTTGGCGCTATTTTCATACTCTAAGAAAGATTCTTCGCTCGTTCCTCACTCAGAATGACAAATTGATATAGCTGAACAGTCCAAACATACACATATTAGGAATAATCATGCACATTACACAAATACGCCTGGCCAATTTGAGAGAATTATTCGCCCAACATGACATTGAAGGGCTGCTGGTGACGGATCCCATTAATATGCGCTGGTTGAGCGGGTTTCGTGGATCATACGGCCGTCTCCTGGTCACCATAGATAAAGCCATCCTCGCCACAGATTCCCGCTACTGGACACAGGCGCGTTCGGAAGCCCCTGGTTTTGAGCTTTTTCAAGATGCTCGCCAGGTTGAAGATACCATCGCCTTCCTTTCCGAAGGTGGTATCAAGCATATTGGATTTGAAGCCAACCATATCACATGGGCAGAAGGCAAAAAGCTACAAGCGATTCCCGGCTACCAATGGCAGCCGGTCAGCGATATTTTTGAACCCCTGCGGGCAATTAAGAATGAGGATGAACTGCGCCACATCAAAGCTGCCGCAGCGATTACCGATAAGGTGATGAGCCAGGTTCCCCAATTACTACAGCTTGGGATAAGTGAAGCAGAATTAGCCTGGCAGTTAGAGAAGATGATGCGCGATCAAGGAGCGACGGGCTTAGCTTTTCCAATCATCGTCGCTTTTGGTTCCAACAGCGCCTTACCCCACCACCATCCTGGCCCGCAAACGTTGGGAGAGAGGGAAATTGTACTGGTTGATATGGGAGCGGATGTAAAGGGATATAAAAGTGACTTGACTCGCACTTTTTTCTTTGGGGAGCAGGATGAGACATTCACCGCGCTTTACCAATTGGTTCTTGGCGGGCAATCGGCCGCGCTAGAAGGAGTTCGCGCCGGAGCAAAGAGCAGGCAAATCCACCAATTGGCGCTGGACTTCATCGATCAGAGCGGATACGGAGATAAGTTTCCCCACGGGTTAGGCCACGGTCTGGGCCTGGAAATCCATGAATATCCTTTCTTGTCAATACTAAGGGAGGACATTTCCCTACAGGCCGGGATGGTGCTGACCATTGAGCCGGGCATTTACCTTGAAGGCTGGGGTGGCATCCGCACCGAAGACCTGATCATGATTACTGCGGATGGCTGCCAACTGCTCAGTCAATGCCCCAAATAACCTACCGTTCACTCAAAATTCACCAATTATCATACTTGACGTAAAATTCCCGTGTATGCCGGGTGAAATAACCGATATTTAGGCCAAAAATCCGCGTGAAGGCTGTTCTTCTGCACCCTTATCCATGATACACTGCGATCAATAAATTTGTACCAACAGAGCAGGGGAACCAGGGCTTGTGTTCTGGCGACAAGTTGGGCAATGAGTAATGAGTATTGTAAAGGTGGTGTCAGGAGATGAAGAGATTTCCAAAACTGATTGTTTTTCTCCTCGTTACGCTGGGAATTCAAGCGGCCGTCATAGGTGGGTTTTCCTTTGTCGTCGCCGGAGGGCAGCAAATTACATATCTTGGTCAAGGGGGAACCCACACGATCGAGGAAGGGAAAAATTTTATTGTTAAGCGGTTAAGGCCCTTCCGCTTTGAAACCGTGCCCGGACCAACGTACACGGCTACCGATGAAGAGCGGGTTTGGAGCACAAATGGTGGCGCTCCCCAGGCCCGCGATGAGGAATGGATTGATATCGGGCAAGTTGGACCAGGATGTGAAATTAGTTTTCAAGCGATTGACGATGACGAGGACGGCCGAATCAACAAATTTTATGTAGGGGATGAGGAAGTCTACACCATGCCGCAAGGGATGGTCACCAGTGGTGGTTTTACGGTAGAAGACAGCGGGAATTTACGACTATACGCCGAGGACAGCATCGGCCTATGGGTCAACGAATGTGAAAACCCACCAACAGTGACTCCCACAGATGAACCGCCAGTTACGGAAACACCGACCGCATCGGCGACGAGCACCACGCCACCCGATGCAACAGGTACACTAACCGGAACGCTGACGGCCACCCCGCCGCCAGGTGAAACACCGTCGCCGACGCCAACGGGTGATGGAACGCCCCAACCAACGCCAACCGACAGCCCTCCGCAACCGACCAACACGCCGACCGTTGAGCCAACGGCCACCAAGAAACCAAGACTGCCATCCTGTTCGCGCATCAATTTTGAGGTCGCCGGACAATCAGCACGCGCCGGCCGCTATGATGTCTACGAAATTTGGGGACGTCATCTCTACACCTGGTATGCTGAAGAAGGGTGGCAAGACAGTGGTTGGTACCAACCGATTGATATCACCTTTGAAAACGTTTTAGTCGAAGTGATCTATCAAAACCCGGGAGGACAACCAATTACCCTGGTTAATGTCAACCCGGCTCCCAATACGACCTACGGCTGGATGAGCCGCGGTATGTGCCATGCCCTGGAAGTCGCATGGCCGGATACCAGCCCGACCATCTCGCCGCAAAGTCCGGGGCAGGCCCAAGCAACGCCCCCTGCTGCTCCGCCCTCGGCGGAACAGAATCAACCTGATGCCGCCCCTGACCCAGAGCCAACGGCCGAACCACCCCCAAGTGGTGGGACATCGTTGAGAGGTTAGCTCTGGAATCACCACCACAAGCCCCCGCAGTTGGAAACTACGGGGGCTTGTATTTTATTGGGATGACACTCATTCATTAATACCCATTTTATTTTTCAGACGCCAAGCATTCAATTTTTCAATCGCAAATTTTTCGGCATCGACTTCACTGATCGGCTGCTTGCCATTTTTTCGCCGTGTTTTAAACTGCCAGATGTGACGCGCTTCATGAGCGGCAACATAGATCAAAATATCTTCCCAATTCCTAACCGGAATACCCTGTGGGTACAATTTTCGGTTCGTTATCGTGCTCAGGCCAACGATATCCGGCAGCAGCGAGCGCGTTCGCGCTAATCCGATGGTCACCAGGTAATGGGCATCACCAACGACATTGGCAATGGTAGGGACACCATCATACGCTCGCCCGCGAAATAATCGACTGGATCCCTTGACATGGATTTCAATGCCGTAAGCCAGGACCTCTTCAAAGGCGAAGGGCAACAGGATCTCCAATCTTTCTTGCGGATATGGAGAACTGTTTTTAAGCCATAAAGAGGTACTGGCGATCAACTTTGGATTTCCCGCCGCGCTTTGGCCATTGAGATGGGGGGGATGGACAATTTTTCCATTCGATTTTTCAGGCCGCAAGCGCATAGTATACCTCATCAAATTTTGGGGTGATGCCTCGCCAATCGTAGCGGGCGGCAAATTGTTGGCCCTGCTTGACCAGGCGCGCGCGCGTTTGCGGCTCCCGGAGCAGGCGCAAGATAGCCGTCGCCATCTCAGCCGGGGAATCGGCGATCAGCAAGTGTTGTTCATTCCGCACAGCATAACCCTCAACCCCCAATGCCGTACTGACCACCGGGATCCCCGCGGCCATCGCTTCAATCAATTTCAAACGGGTGCCGCTGCCCACGCGGAAGGGCATAATGAACACCTTTCCCTCGTGTAGAAATGGGGTGACTTGCTCTACCCAGCCGGTCAGCGTGATTCCAGGAATATTATGCAATGATTGCAATCGTTTGTGTGGCTTTTGACCGACAATGACCCAAGTGCTTTGCGGCCGATTTTCTAAGATTTTTGGCCACACCTCATGGGCAAACCATAAAACGGCATCAACATTGGGCCGGTAATCCATCTTTCCCGTAAAAACGAGATCGTATCCCAACAGGCTGCCACCCGGCTGGGGAGAGCCAAATTCCGGTTTCCTTGCGTATTCTTCTACATCGATGCAGTTGGGAATGACAGAGATATTCTGTTTTTCCATTTGAGCGTTGAGCACCTGGCGATCATTCTCGCTGACGGCCGTGATCCAATCCGCCTGCTTCAGGCTCTCCTGTTCATACCGGTACAGGCGGCGAGTCTGAATGCGCGAATAGAGGGCAGCGGGCAGGCGTTTAAGCGAACGGGCATCTGCCTCATAGGCACGCTGCTGAAGATATGCTTCGGCATTATGTGCGTCGAAAACGACATTTTGTCCTACCGAACCACTACGCAGAATCGGTAAAGTCCAGGCCAATTCAATTCCCTCCACTTGGACAATATCGAAAGTATTCTCACTCAAAATGCGCCGTAAGGCAATTTCAAAATGGTGGCTGCGCAGGCGCAGTGCCATATCCGGCTGATCGGTGATCATCATCTCCCATAGCCGGGACAAAGCGGACCGTTCAGGGGGTTGGGGAATGGTGACGATTCGTTTGCATTTTTCACGTAATACGGCCGAAATTTGCTCATCAACCGATCTTGCTGTGAAACTGAGCAGCGTTAGCGCATGCCGTGCGGCTAGGCCGCGAATGATGTTGAAATTACGCAGCGCGGTTCCCTGCTGCGGTGGATAAGGGAGTTGAGGCGTCAACAGCAGGATCTCCATCTAATTCTGCCCCTCGTATATGTCTAATGTCTTCTGCGCCGTCTGCTGCCAGCTAAATGTTGCCGCATGTGCTCGACCATTTTTGATCATCTCTCCACGCAGTTCAGCATCGGACAATACCCGGTCCAGGATATCCACCCAGCCATCCATATCATCCGGGTTCAGTGTGATGCCCCGGGGGCCAACAATTTCCGGCAGCGACCCTTTATTGCTCACAACAACAGGGCAACCGCAATGTTGAGCTTCCAGGGCGGGCAGACCAAAACCTTCATAATAGGATGGCGTGACCAGCACCCCGGCCCCATGATAAAAAGAGACCAGTTCCTGGTCATAAATCCCGGTCAGGTGAATGATGTGATCCTTGAGGTTTAGGGTATCCATCGTCGTAAAGATTTCATTACTTTCCCAGCCCAAAGACCCGATGAGCACCAGCGGTTGTGTTATCCCCTTTTCTTTACGCAGCCTGTCATAGTTCCTGAGCAGCATGGGCAGATTCTTACGGGGTTCCAATGTGCCGACAAACAGGATATAACCAGGCTCCAGACCGTGGCGCATGATGGTTTGGGCAACAACAGCAGGATCAACGGGCTGTTTATAGATGGGGTTTGCCGCTAAATGAATGGTAGTCACCTTTTCAGAGGCGACGCCGAGCAGCTTGATAATATCCTGCCTGGTAGCCTCGCTGTCGGCCGAAATGTGGTCGGCCGTTTCCGTCGCCCATTGTATCTGATCCAAGTAATAGCGCCTGCTTTCACTCGTTAAAAATTGGGGAAAATAGATGAAATTGAGGTCATGAATGGTGATAATTTTCCGCTCGGCTCCCCAGGCCGGGGGAATGAAATCAGGGCTGTGAAAAACTTGAAGTTTATAGGGCAGCAGCTCAACCCCTAATGCCCAGCGTTCCCAGCGATGATGGCAAGGTGTCCACGCGTTCCTGTCCAGAAAATTTGAATATCCCTCGGGTAAAAATGAGCGCTTTTCCTTGCGACTGCGAAAAATTTGAAAGGTATGGTCGCTATCTAACGCGGCCAAAGCCGGCAATAGATGAAGGGCATATTGGCTGATGCCTCCCATCTGATAAGTCGGCAGCCGCAGGTCAATCCCAATTTGCATGAGCGAATTGTAAGCTGTTTAGCCTTAAAAGTCAGCTTGTAACCGCGATTTCCATATCGTGCTCAAGGCGAAATTTGGGAATTTCGGTTACGGTTTAGAGTTCACAGTCACGGTTTATGTGCGCACTCGCAGTGATTGGCATAGCAAGTTATAATCGCAAAATACCTTGACAGCAAATAATTTTCTTTAGCTAGGAGATATGATGGCAATCAAAACCAAACCTACAAAGAAATCAGACGATGAGCAGATTTTAACGCGCCTGGAGTGGATGGATGAACAGCGGCGCAAATCCGTGCGCAAAGTTACGGAATTGGAGCAGCGGTTCGCACTCCTGGAACGGCAACTATCCGGAAGAGAAGAGCGAATACTGGATTTGGAGCGTCAACTGGCCACCACAAAAGCTCAGCTTGCCCAAATCTCCGAAATTGATATTCGTCTATCAAACTTTCGTGACGAAATGGTCGAATTGATCGAGCAGTATGACAAACGGCGGATTGAAGGCGAAGAGAGATACGATCGTCTGCGCCGGGTGGAACATGAAGGTGTTTCTCGCGAAATTTCAGATATACGCAAAGAGCTTCCTGGGATCGGTCGTTTGGAACATGAGATGGAACTGCGCCTCGCCGAAGAAAAACGTTTGTCCAATGCCATCGCCATGCTGCAGAACAGCATCTCCCCCATGCGCAATCAAATCGCTGAGTGGGAACAATCGACGGCCTTCCTGGAAGAAAAAGAAAAACAGAACAGCTATAATGTCGGCGTTATTCAGAACCAGCTGCTGGAGATCAACAAAAAATGGGACCCCATCGATTCACGAATCGAGGTGTTGGCCAATTCGCTTTCCAAAATTGAATCCAGCCGCCAGGATTTTATTGAAGCCCAGGTGGAGCAGCGGGAGATCATTAAGAAGTGGGCCGAACAAATCCAGATCGGCGAACATGAGCGAAATAAGCAGTTAGAAAAATGGCGCTATACATTGGATGAGCATAAAGACACGCTCGACCGCTACAGTCAGGAATGGGTCAAATATTCAGATCAATACAAAGAGGCCAAAATGGCCTTGCAAACCCTTGAGGATTGGCAAGAACAAATCGAGGTTCAACAGCGAGAACAATCCGAAATGCTGCGGATGGAATTAAACCGCATGTCTTCCCGCTGGGACGGATTTTTACAGGAAGATAAACAAAAGTGGAAGGTTGCTGAGGTAGAAACCGAGCAACGCTGGGCTGCCTACAACCGCGCCGAGAAAAAGATCCAGGAACAAATTGTCGAACTGCAAGAAACCCTGGTTGAAATTCAGGAAGATAAGGATTTGCTGTGGCGCATCCAAACAGCCCAGGCTGATGCTATCAAGCTCATTCCCCGCATCTGGTTGGAAGAAATCGAACGGGCACGCGCCCAGGACCCCAATCGCCGCCGTCAACCCACAACTGTGCCGGTGCGCGAGGAAGCCTTATAAATAACCCTCTATGCATGTCATTGGCACTGCCGGTCATGTCGATCATGGCAAATCTACCCTCGTAAAAGCATTGACCGGCATCGATCCTGATCGCCTGGCTGAAGAAAAGGCGCGGGAGATGACCATCGACCTTGGTTTTGCCTGGCTTGACCTGGATGGTCAGGATGTAGGCATTGTCGACGTTCCCGGACATCGTGACTTTATCGAAAATATGCTGGCGGGCGTCGGCGGAATTGATTGCGCCTTGTTTGTGATCGCGGCCGATGAAGGGATTATGCCTCAAACCAGGGAGCACCTGGCCATCCTGGATTTGCTGGAAGTCAACGATGGCGTAGTCGCATTAACGAAAGTTGATTTAATTGATGACCCGGAATGGCAGGAACTGGTGCTGCTGGAAATTGATGATGCCCTTACAGGCAGCGTACTGGAAGGGGCGCCCATCGTGCCCCTTTCCGCGCATACCGGTCAGGGGTTGGAACAGTTAAAAACTGCTTTAATCGCTGCTTTGCAAGCGGCCGAACCACGCATCGATCACGGCCGTCCCCGTTTATCTGTCGACCGCGTATTTACCCTTTCCGGTTTCGGTACGATCATTACCGGCACGCTGTTAGACGGCCGTTTTCATGTAGGAGATCAGGTAGACATCCAGCCCAAAGGCTTAAAAGCGCGCATTCGTGGACTGCAAACCCATAAGCAAAAGCTGCAAACGGCGCTGCCCGGCAGCCGGGTGGCCATCAACCTGACCGGCATCAACCGCCAGGACATTCAACGCGGGGATGTCGTTACAGCTCCCGACTTCATACAGGGCACGATATTATTGGACGTCGAATATCGCCATCTCCTGGAAGTGGACGGACCCTTAAAACATAATGCCCAGGTGAAACTGTTTAGCGGAGCAGCAGAAATCGTAGCCAGAACGCGGGTGATTGGCCAAAGGCAAATCGATCCTGGCCAGGAGGGTTGGCTGCAACTTGCCTTACAAGAGCCGGTGGCCATCGCGCGTGGCGACCGCTACATCCTGCGCCGCCCCTCCCCACCGGCCACACTGGGCGGCGGCCGCATCCTTGATCCCCACCCAGGCCGCCGGAGAAGGCGGTTTAAATCACCGGAAATTGAACACTTGAAAACGCTTACCAGCGGAACGGAGGCCGATCTCCTACTGGGGACGCTGCGGCGAATTGAGCCGGTTGCCGAATCAAAATTGATTAAGGAGTCTGGCCAGGACCCGGAATCGGCCGAAACCTTGCTGCTTCAACTAGAAGAACAAAAAGAAGTCATACGGTTGGGCAAACAAGTGATTACCTATGGCGGGTGGCAGCGACTGCAGGATGATTTGTCACAGATATTAAAAACGTATCACCAAGAATACCCGTTACGCCTCGGCATTCCACGGGAAGAAGTGCGCAGCCGGTTAAAGTTGTCTCCAACATTATTTAATCCGCTGGTTAAGGCTTGCGCTGAAAGAGATTTTCTCATAGAGGAAAGCCCGACCTTACGCTCACCGGATCACCAAATCAAATTCAGCTCCGCCCATAAGGAGAAAATTAGGGATTTGAAAAGACAGTTTCAAACGATGGGCATCTCCTCGCCTTCTGTCAAGGATAGCAAAGCGGCCGTCGGTGAAGATGTTTACTATGCGCTTGTCGATTTGGACGAACTGGTGCAGCTAAACCAGGATGTCGTCTACGAGAAAAGGCAATTTGATCAGATTTCTGAACAGATCACCGCCTACTTGCTTACAAATGGCCAGATTGATGCCGCGCAAACCCGCGATTTGCTGGCCACCAGCCGCAAATATGCCATTGCTATCCTCGAATACCTGGATGACATCAAAGTGACCCGGCGTACGGGCGATGTCCGGGTGGCCTATTGATAAAGTGACAGTCACTTATCACGTATATCCAGAGAGTCCGAAGTTAATTAAGTGACGGTCACTTGGACCAGGAAATGGCAAGTAAGAAAAGAGAATCCCCAAAAGGTAAGCCCGTCTCCCTATTTGTCACCTGCATGGTCGATATGCTGTCGCCCCAAACCGGGCTATCCGTTCTGGATGTGCTGGAACATCTTGACCTGACAGTGGACTTCCCAATCAATCAAACCTGCTGCGGCCAACCCGCCTTTAACGCCGGATACCGCCATGAAGCCCGCCAGGTCGCCCGCCATTTCATCGACACTTTTCGGGATGCCCAGGTGATTGTCACCCCATCTGGTTCCTGTGCCGCTATGGTTCGCCATGAATACCCGCAGTTATTCGCGGAGGACCCTCATTTACAAGCGGAGGCGGAGCGTTTAGCCGGTATAACCTGGGAATTCACTGAATACATCGTCGAAGGATTAGGCATCAGTGACCTGGGAGCCTGCCTACTGCAGCAGCAGACGATTGCCTGCCACCATGCCTGCCACGGCTTGCGAATTCTGGAACTGGGACAGGAAACCGAAACCCTGCTGGCCAATATGGGAAATGTCACCGTCCAACCCTTGGATAATGGCCAGATCTGCTGCGGCTTTGGTGGCCTGTTCAGCGTCAAGATGGCCGATGTCAGCGGGGCGATGCTGCGCAAGAAGTTGGCTAATATTGCTGAAAGCGAGGCTGATGCTATTGTGACGGGTGACATTAGCTGCTTGATTCATATGAATGGCGGGCTGGAAAAGCAAGGCCAACGGCCGGTTGTGCGCCATATCGCTAATGTCCTGGCTGAGGGCATCCGGGGCCAGCATGAAGGTTAAATCCAACCAGTTTATCCCGGCAGCCCAGGTCGCTATAAACGACCCCGATCTGCAATCGGCCGTTTCGGCAGGAACCACGGCCGCATTTAATCAACGGCAGGTGGCCATGTTCGCCGGTGGACAGGCTCATGGGCAAACCATGCGCATGCAGGCCGCGGCCATCAAACAATATGCGCTCAATAACCTGCCCGAATTGCTGGAACAAGCGGAAGCGAATATGCAAGCCAACGGCATTGAGGTTCTTTGGGCTTTAGATGCGGCCGAAGCCAACCAACATGTCCTGGATATCGCCCATCGCCACCAGGTTTCCTCGGCCGTCAAGGCCAAGAGCATGGTCACCGAGGAACTTGACCTGAATCATGCCCTGATTGAAGCAGGCATTGATGTATTAGAAACCGACCTCGGCGAATACATTCTGCAGATAGGGGAAGAAGAACCCAGCCATATTGTCGCCCCCATTGCCCACAAAACGAAAGCCGCTATCCGCGATCTCCTGATCGAGAAAGATAATATGCCGCCAACGGATGACTCAGAAGAAATGACCTATTTTGTGCGTGGGAATTTACGCCAACGCTTTTTGGACGCCGATTTAGGCATTTCCGGCGGCAACTTTATCCTGGCCGAAACAGGATCTATCTGCCTGGTATCCAATGAAGGCAATATTCGCCTGGTCACCAGCATGCCCCGCGTCCATATCGCCCTGGTGGGCATTGAAAAAGTGATCCCAACAGTCGAAGATTATGCCACGCTGACGCAGGTTCTGCCACGCAGCGCCACCGGGCAGCAGCTTACGGTTTATGCACACATGGTCAATGGCCCGCGACAGGAAGGTGAAACAGACGGCCCTGAGCATGTTTATGTAATTTTTGTGGATAACGGCCGTTCCAATGTCTATACCAGCGATTACTGTGAAGCCCTGGCCTGCATCCGCTGTGGCGCCTGTCTCAACGGCTGCCCTGTTTACCAGGTGACCGGCGGCCATGCCTATGGCTGGGTCTATTCCGGACCTATCGGTGCCGTACTCACGCCCCTGCTGGCCGGATTGGAGAACGCCACACCGCTTCCTCACGCCAGCACTTTATGTGGCATGTGCAAGGAAGTGTGCCCGGTCGACATTGATATTCCACGCATGCTGCTTGACTTGCGCCACGAACTGGTTGAAAAAGGGTATAGCGACATTAGCTGGAATGCGGGCATAAAATTGTGGGCTTCTGGCAATAAATCCCCCGGCCGCTTTGTTAATGGCGGTAAGATCGCCGCCAAATTGACCAACTGGCTCCAGCCAAAGCGGCTGCCCGGGCCATTGGTCGGCTGGACCGACTATCGCACAACGCCCAGGTTTGCCCCTAAATCTTTCCACCAGTTGTGGCAGGAACGAAAAAGAGCGAATGATGAGCAGTCGTGATCAGATTTTGGCTAAACTGCGGGAGGGCAAACGGCCGTTTCCAACCATCACCCGACCAGATGAATACCAGGCCATGATCCCCATCAGTGACGCGTCCACTGAGGCGCTGCTATCTCGTTTCATGGATGCGGCAAAAAAAGTGGATAGCCAGGTGATCCCTGCCCCCTCACCCGAAACAGCTATTGCAGAGATACTAAATCTGCTCGGTGAGGAATCGCATATCTCAGGATGGGACCCGCTCCATATCCCGCTGCCTGGTCTGGCTAAAGCGTTAGCAGATCAGGGTATCGCCATCGTTGGGCAGGATGCCGATGTGCAATTTGGCTTGACCGGGGTAGATGCGGCGCTGGCAGCGACCGGGAGTCTGCTGCTGATGAGTGGGAACGGCCGTCCGCGCGCCGCCTCCCTTCTGCCACCAGTCCATATTGCTGTCGTCACGGCCGGCCAAATATATCCTGGACTCGAAAGCTGGTGGGCTGATCAGAAGGCTTCCGGTCTAGCACAAATCCAGCGACACAGTAACATTGTGGCCATCACCGGTCCCAGCAGGACGTCCGATATCGCCATGCAAACCGTGATGGGTATGCATGGGCCGCGCGAACTGCATATTATTCTCCTGCCCGATTTCTAATCCATCAGTCTGCGTACATTCACGATAAATGAATCACAAACCAAATGTTGCTGCCTTACTTTTTCCTTTGCAGCGTGAATCCGGCGATAATTTTTGGACCAATTTTATGTTATTCCTTTACAAAAGTTACCATAATGGAGTATATTATGTAAGGTGATTTAATCGACATAATGAACTAAAGGGTCAATGCTTTTGCAGCGACCTGGTCAGGGAGGTTCACAAATGCAAAAGTTTAACCGTAAACAATTGATATTTTCAGGCACGATCCTGGTAGCGGCACTCTTGTTCGCTTTTATGCTATTTGCCAGCCCGGGGTCACTTCTAGCCCAAGGTGACCAATGGGTTGCCAGCTATTGGAGCAACAACCATCTCAGCGGGCCACCCACAATTGTCCGCTATGAGACGGCCATCGACCATGATTGGGCCGGCCTTTCGCCCGATGTAGCCATTCCAGTTGATAATTTTTCGGCCCGTTGGGAACGTACCGTTGGGTTTAACGCCGGAACCTACCGCTTCAAAGCGACGATGGATGATGGCATGCGCGTTTGGCTGGACGGCAAAATCATCATTGATGATTGGAATGAAGGTAAGGTACGAACCAGGGAAGCGGATGTTGCTCTAAGCGGCGGACCGCATACTCTGCGTGTGGAATATTTTGAACTCGGCGGGAAAGCCATCGCCGGTTTCACCTGGGTACAGGTGGATGGCGGCGGCTCGCCTGTGCCACCCAAACCGGGACCATACCCACCATCCCCACCCAAGCCAGGACCTAATCCACCTTCTACGGGTGACGTCATCTATCCCACGGGCGAGGTGAAATCTCCCTACCTGAATATGCGCCAGGGGCCGGGAACCGATTACTCGGTGATCGCGGTGCTCAAGCAGAATACGGAACTGCAAATTATGGCGCGCAGCAGCGGCGGCACCTGGTATCTTGCCAAAGCGCAAAAAGGCCCGACTGGCTGGGTCAGGCGCTACTACGTTCATACGGATTTCCCTTACACCAGCTTGCCGGTCGCCGGTGAACATCCAATGCCGACACCCAAACCGCCGGAAAAGCCGGAGACTTACCCGGTAGGAATCGTCAAAGCCGGCTATTTGAATTTACGTTCCGGCCCTGGCGTCAATAATCATTCAATTGCCGTCCTACGTAGCGGCACCAATGTTGCCTTATTAGGACGCAATGCTAGTGGTAGTTGGGTCAAAATAAAAGTACCTACTGGCACGGTTGGTTGGGTCAATGCCGGATATATTGCGACATCCCACCCCATCCAAAGCTTACCCGCCGGATAATAGTCAACAGTTAAACCCGAATTGAATCCCCAGGTCTTATTAATGAAGGGCCTGGGGCTTTTTGTTGGTCGGCTTTTTATTAGCCGGTAATTCCTAGATGGTAACTGCGAAATCATTTTCGCGTCCTGGAGCATGCGATTAAGCGCGAATTTGGAAATAGCGATCACAAAGCGGGCGGCTGAAAAATCTTGAAATTTTCTGTTGAGAACTTAGAGACCAAATATTTGTATGCTATAATTCAAGAGGGCACAATCCATATATTGGTCCTAACATACTTCGCGAGGCGGAATATGTCACGGTCACAGCGTGAGTATTTACAACATAAATCATATGTACCAAAAGATTTTAGTACCACTGGATGGATCGAAATTGGCGGAGGTGGTTTTGCCTCATGCCTGGCAGTTGGCCGGTGTGTTCAAAGCAGAATTACATTTCCTGCAGGTTATCCAACTGACACATGGACCTTATATCCGGCGCAATTATGTGCAAGAGTTTAAGGCATTACCAAATTTAGAAGCGGGAGATGCCCATAGACAGGTTGAGAAAGCCAAATCCTACCTGGACCGGCAAGTAAAAATGACGGCCGAAAAAGGGATTAACACGTTCGCGCATATCGCTTATGGTCCTGTTGCGGCGTCGATCATCAATACGGCCGTTGAAGAAGAAGCGGATCTGATCGCTATGGCCAGTCATGGGGCCAGCGGCCTCCAGGGCGTCTATTACGGCAGCGTCGCCGCCGGGGTGCTGCAGCGCGTCGACCGCCCATTATTGATCGTGCGCTCGCATGAATCCTGACACATAGATACTCAAAATTGTGTTACCTAAGATTTGACAACTTTTATCAAATGGATTTCGCCCATATATCGAGTAAAAAGTTGTCAAATTTCTGTTAGTCAGGAACAAACACTCCTTGTGCGAATGATTGCCATGCAAGCGTTGGAATGTCTCGCGGGGCAACAGCGCCATCTCGTAACGAACTCCAGGCGGCCGTCATAATCCCTCCATACAAATGAAGAATCCAGGCATTGGGCACATTCTTCTTAATGAATCCATCAGTTCTTAAGGCCTCGATAATTTCTATCATCCTATCATCCATCTGCTGCACCATCGGTGCGAATGTTTCATAATCCATTTCCTCCGAAGCATGGATCAAAAAGTGAATACGCTCACCCATTTGCGTTGCTTGCATAACAATCGCTTTAAGCTGCTCGCGTGGATGTTCATGTTGCGCAATCGCTTCATCAATAATATGGTTGCCCAGACGAATAATTTCAAGGCCTGTAGCCTCAAGAAGCGCATCTCGGCTGCTATAGTAACGATGGAGCGTCATGCGCGTAACACCGGCAGTGTCAGCAATCTTGTCTAGCGGCGCAGAAAAATCTTGTGCCAAAACATCAAACGCCGCGTTCAATATCTTCTCTTGTGTCTTATTCATTCATATTTTCCAGGAAACTGTGCCTCCACTGGCGGATCATAGAAAAATTAAAATGGTTTTTTAAAATGTTACATACTTGTATCATACTTGACATTATTGCAACATTCTATTATATTGTCAAATGTTACATAATTGTAACAAAATATATAAGGTAGTAACACTTTATGCAAACAGACATCATTAACCTCTACTGGAAGTATCATTTGGACAGAGATGACGAGCGGTTAGGAATGTTCAAAATTTTGGCCGAGCATTTACCCATTAAGCGTATACTTTATCCTGGTTGTTTTGTCCATGTAACCCCTTCATTTATCTTTGCGGACGGTACGTATGTAGATATGGATAAGCGAGCCAAGCAGTTCTTCACCGCGCCGGAACTAAAAAAGCTCTTGTCTAAACGTAAAAACTATGCACAAGAAACCCATATTCAATTTCATCATCAAGATTATGCAAAGCGAATACCAGAGCAAAGTGGGTCATTTGACCTTCTAATTTCGCAATATGCAGGTTTTGTTTCACAACATTGTAAGCGGTATTTGAAAATCGGAGGGTGGTTACTGGCCAATAATAGTCATGGAGATGCGAGCATGGCTGACCTGGATGATGACTATGAGCTTATTGGAGTAGTGAACCGGCGTGGCGAAAAATTTAATTTCAGCACAAGAAAAATGGAAGATTACTTTATACCAAAGAAAAAAATTCCAATCACAAAAGAGTATCTTAATAGGATACAAAGGGGGATTGGATATCAGAAATCCGCTTTTGCCTATATCTTTGAGCGAACGGGGGAATGATGCTACTAATTGATAATGGATTACAAGGAATGATAAATGAGTAAAAATATGATTGAGCAAATTGATGTCGCCATTATTGGCGGTGGTCCGGCCGGAATGCAGGCCGCTTTAGTCTTAGCGCGCACGCGCAAGAAAATTGTCGTGTTTAATGCGCCAAGCCCACCTCGTAATGCCGCATCGCATAGCGTCCATAACTTTTTGGGTTTTGATGGGTTGCTGCCTGCCGAGATACGTGAGCGCGCCTGGCAGCAAATCAATGTTTACCAATGCGCGGAACTGCGCCAGGAGTGGGTGACTGATATTGACCAGGGCAAAAGATGGAGCAGATGAATATACCGATTCATCGCGGCACCATCATAGCCATTGAGCAGATGGATGGTAAAGTCAAAGCGGTCAGGCTTGATACAGGTGAGCATATTGAAGTAGAAACATTGCTGTGGACACCACCCGAAAAACAAACGCTTCTTGTCAAGAAGCTGGTTGATAAATTCGATTTGCCGTTGAATGAAATGGGTCATCTTAAGACAGATGAAAATCAAGAGACAAAGGTCAAAGGACTTTTCGCCGCCGGCGATGTGCAAGGCTGGTCTGGAGCGTTAGAAGCGGCAAAGGCTGGGAGCAAGGCTGCTTCTATGATTGTGTACGATTGGAATAGATAGCATTTATAACAATTGCTGCAAAAAAAGCGCCGGGAAATCTAGCATTCTCCGGCGCTTTTCCATACCTAATTCAAACGCTCAAAAATTCCGGCCGCACCCATGCCTCCGCCAATACACATCGTCACCATGCCCAAATGGTGATCATTGCGCATCATTTCATGCATGATCTGCACAGTCAACTTAGCCCCCGTACAGCCCAGAGGATGGCCCAAGGCGATAGCCCCACCGTTGACGTTGGTTTTTTCTTCATCAAAGCCCAATTCCCGGATCACGGCGACCGACTGGGCAGCAAAAGCTTCATTAAGCTCAATGATGTCGATATCAGACAGATTAATGCCGGTGCGATCCAAAACTCTGGGAACGGCCGCAACCGGTCCAATACCCATCACTTCCGGCCGCACGCCGGCGGCACCAAAGCCAACAAAACGCAAGATAGGGGTCAACCCCATCGCCTCCGCTTTGCTCCTTTCCATGACGATCACACCGGCCGCGCCATCGCTCAAGGGTGATGAGTTGCCCGCGGTGACGGTCCCATTTTGCTTGAAGACCGGCTTAAGTTTGGCCAGCGCTTCTAAGGTCGTATTCGGCCGTACATGTTCATCCTGGTCGAAAATAATCGAATGGCGTTCTGGCCCATTAGCCTCCGGCGTCACTTCCTCAATCTCAATAGGCACGATCTCATCCGCAAACAGGCCCGCTTCCTGCGCCCTCATAGCCCGCTGGTGGCTGCGCAGGGCGAATTCATCCTGCGCCTGGCGGCTGACCTCAAATTCATCAGCGACATTTTCGGCCGTCAAACCCATGCCCATATAAACCTCCGGTGCGTTCTCAGCCAGCGTGGGATTCGGCGCTATACGAAAACCGGTCATGGGAACCAGGCTCATTGTCTCCGCGCCGCCGGCAATGATCGTATCCGCGCCATTGGCGATAATGCGTTCGGCGGCCAGGGCAATAGTTTGCAGGCCGCTGGAGCAAAATCGGTTGACGGTCATCGCCGGAACCTCATCGGGCAGGCCGGCGCGCAGGGCGACCACACGGGCCATGTTAAGCCCCTGTGCCCCTTCCGGCATCGCGCAGCCCACGATCACATCATCAATTTCCTGCGGGTCCAGCCCTTCCGCTCGATTTAATAAATCTTCGATGACCGCAGCCATCATGTCATCCGAACGCCAGTTACGCGTGGTCCCTCGTTTTGATTTGCCGACGGCCGTTCGCGACCCGGCGACGATTACTGCTTCACGTGTCATAGTTGTTCTCCTACCATTTAGTTGCGCAGCGGCTTGCCCGTCTGCAGCATATGCATGATTCGTTCAATCGTTTTCTGCTCACCCAGCAAGGACAAGAAGGCTTCCCGTTCCAGGTCAAGAATGTACCAGGGATCAACCCAGGCCGGGGCGCTCAGGTCACCACCACAAAGAACAAAAGCCAGTTTCTTAGCGATCTTGGCGTCATGTTCGCTGGCGTAGCGGCCCCACTCCAACGATTTAATGCCCATCAACAAGGCGCTGTATACGTCGCGTCCGGCAGCGTAAACCTTTTCCACTTCCGGTGGTCTTTGGCCAAGCTCTACCAACTGCAACGCCCGCTGCTTGGCGATATGCAAGCGGTGGTCACTGTTCATGGCGATGATACTATCCTGATCTAAATAGCCCATGCTCTTGGCCTGCCAGGCGCTTTCGGCCACCTTAGCCAGGGCTACCTGTTCAAAGGTTTCTTCCATTATAGGCAGCACATCGGCGTTTTTACTCTGCATCACCGGGTTAACCTTGCGGCGCAGTACTTCTTTACAGCCACCGCCGGCGGGAATCAGGCCGACGCCAAATTCGACCAGGCCGATATAGCTCTCATGAGCCGCTACCGTTTCCCAGCCGGTCATCGTATATTCCGCACCGCCGCCCAGCGCCATTTGATGCACGGCCGTGACCACCGGCTTTGGCGCATGGCGCAGGTCAAAGGTTGCTCGCTGTAGACTGTTGATCATATCGCTCAACATATCCCACATGCCCTGTTGTGCACCCATAGCCACGGCAAAGATGTTGGCCCCGACGCAGAAGTTTTGGCCGTCGTTGCCAATTACCAGGGCATCAAAGTCGCTGTCCAGCCGCTCCAACGCCTTATGCGACATGTCAATAATATCCTGGTCGATGGCGTTCATCTTGGCATGGAACTCTAAGAGCGCAACGCCATCGCCCATATCACGCAGACTGGCACTGAGGTTCTTTTCTACCTCATCCAACTGGGAGATATGAACAATTTTCTTGTCTACTTCAAGCGGAACATATCGCTCGCTACTGAAATCATAGACCGCACCGTTCTGGTAAAAAGAATCACGGCCGGAATCCAGCATCTCTTTGACCCAACCGGCGACTTCCAGGCCGGCCTCTTCCATTTTTTCGGCCGTCTCGGCCACTCCCAACATATCCCAAAGCTGGAAAGGTCCCGCCTCATAGCTGAACCCCCAGCGTACCGCGTCGTCGACATCGCTCAATTTATAAGCGATTTGAGGCGTCACATAAGCGGCATAAGCAAAGCCGAAGTAAAGTATCTGCCGCGCATAATTAGCCGCCCGGTCATCAAAAGTCAGCAGTTTACTCACCCGCTCGCCTAAATCTTCCGTTTTGCGCACTGCGCCAATCGAATCGAAGCGGACCTTCGGCGCAGGCTCGTATTCCATCGTTTCCGGGTTGAGGGCATGGAATTCTCTTTTGCCGTCTACGAAGGTCTTTTTATAAAAACCCTGGCCGCTTTTATTGCCCAGCCATTTGTTGTCAATCATTTTCTGCATGACGGCCGTGGTTTTTTCCGGGCGCAGATACTCTCGATAAGCATCATCTTCCACGGCGTCGTACAGGTTGCGGTTGACATGATTCATCACATCCAGGCCGACCAGGTCCAGCAGGCGAAACGTCGCCGTCTTGGGCCGGCCGATTGTCGGGCCGGTAATGGCATCAATTTCCGGCAACGAATAGCCGTGTTGCAAGGCATGTTCAATGGCATATGATGCGGCTACGGAAAAGAAACGGTTGCCAATGAAGTTAGGCGTATCTTTGCAGACCACAACGCCCTTGCCGAGCACATCACGGCCGAACTGCACCATAAAATCTAACACCTGGGGATCGGTATCTTCAGTTGGAATTACCTCCAACAGTTTCAAGTAACGCGGCGGGTTAAAAAAGTGTGTGCCTAAGAAATGCTTCTTGAACGCCTCTGAGCGCCCTGCACTGATATGGTTAATTGGAATGCCGGATGTGTTGCTGCTGATAATCGCGCCCGGCTTACAGGTCGCTTCCAGGCGCTCCATTAAAGCCTGTTTCGGCTCCAGGCGTTCAATGATCACTTCTACTATCCAATCGGCATCGGCGACCAGGTCTAAATCATCCTCCGTGTTGCCCAGGGTGATCAGGTCGGCGCGGTCTTTTCGGGCTAGATTGGCCGGCCGCGCCTTGGCCATACGGTCATATAGGCTCTTGACCAGGCGGTTGCGCGCCGCCGGATTATTTGCCTCTTCCTCGCTGAGATTGGGTGTAGGAATATCCAACAGCACGACCGGGATGCCGCAGTTGGCCAGGTGAGCAGCGATGCCACCACCCATGGTCCCCGCGCCAATCACGGCCGCTTTTTCAATACGATAACTCATGGTTTTCTCCCTAAGGTTAGCTGGACGCGGACGAGAACTGACCAGAACGGATTATAATTTTTTCCATCTGCATTTTTCCGCGTCCCATTAATCATTCACAGTTCAACAGCTTGTGCTGAGCTTGCCGATGTATTCACCAATTTTCTTCTTCCAACGGGCGAGATGCCGCGGTTTTTATCTCTTGAGTTTCCTGCAAAACCATACCGCGTCATCCCGCCCTTACCTTGCAAATTAACATTTAATCGTTCAACAGTTCAACAGCTTGTGCTGAGCTCGCCGAAGTATTCACCAATTTTCTTTCACTTACCATCCGCGTCATCTGCTCTCGTCCGCGTCCCATTCTTATTTCAATTCGCGGCGACTGTAGCCCAATATGCTGCGGGCGACGATTAGCTGGTTAATCTGCTTGGTACCTTCATAGATGTCATTAATCTTGGCATCGCGCATCCACTTCTCAACCAGAAATTCATGTGTATAACCCAATGGTCCCAGTAATTCAACCGCCTTCTGCGTGATCCAGGTCACCGCCTCACCGGCGCGGAATTTACACATGCTGGCCGCCAGCCGGTTGCTCTCACCATGAGCCATCATGCCTACAGCGCGCAAGGTGAGCAGCCAGGCTCCCTTGTGGCGCGCTTCCATTTCCATCAGGTCGCGCTCGACGGCCGTTAATTCGTGCAGTGGCTTGGTGTAATCAACCTCGATCCCTTCTTCCGCCAACCGTTCTTTCGTGAACTCCACAGCGGCGCGGGCAATTCCCGCCGCGCTAGCGGCAACCGCTGGCCGGGAGGCGTCAAAGGTCTTCATCGCCCCCTTAAAGCCTTTTACCGTGGTTTGCTGCTGCACTTCGGGGTTACCCAATAGATTTTCAAAAGGGACGCGCGCATTATCAAAATGCAGCGATACCGTATCACTGGCCCGAATGCCCAGCTTGTGCTCCTGCTTGGCGATAGACACGCCCGGCGTATGTCCTTCTACCACAAAGGATTTGATACCCGAGCGCCCGGCTTTGGGGTCGATGGTTGCCCAAACGACACAAAGGCCGTCCGATTCTTCCAGCGCCAATTTGCCATTGGTGATGAATATTTTTTCGCCATTGAGCACCCATTCGTTGCTTTCCGGGTCAAGAACGGCCGTCGTGCGCATTGAGCTGTTATCTGATCCTGCTCCCGGTTCGGTGATCGCCATCGCGCCCCATTTGGGCGTTCCTTCGGCAAATTTACTCAAAAAGCGCAGGCGCTGTTCAGGGGTGCCGGCGGAATCAACGGCCGCGCCGCCCAGCATCGGGTGTGGCAGACATAAATATTGTCCGGCATCGCCCCAGCTCAACTGCTCGATCATCATGATCAAAGCCAATACAGAGTAATCGGGACCTTTGCGTTGTTTGACATGGCCATTGCCGTTACTGCTGCCATTCTGGCTTTTTTGCAGCCCTTTTAAGCCCCGCTTAACCATTTCCTGGGTAAATGGCCAGGTCATCTGCACAAAAGCATCGGGCCGTTCATGTTCATGCACATCAAGATTGCGCGAGTAAGGACGCATAGCCTGTTTGGCCACCATTTCAATCAACTGTTTCTGGTTTTCTACAAACGGAGGAATTTCAAAATCAATCATCTTTTCTTGCTCCCAGCAAAACTAAATCATCGCCATCCCGTCAAATGAAGCGAAACCGCGTGCATTGCGCAGCCATAGCTCCACCGGATATTCGCGAATATAACCATAACCACCCAAAATCTGCACCGCACGGTCAGCCACATTGAGCACCAGGCGGTCAATATACTGCTTCATGATCGCCGCCTCGCGAGTCACATCTTCACCTTTGTCGGCCAGCCAGGCTGCCTCCCAGACCATTAGCCGCGCCTCATCAACGTCGGTGGCCATGTCGGCCAGCATGAAGGCGATGGACTGCCGGTGGGCGATGGGTTCACCGAACTGTACACGCTGTTTGGCATAATCCCTGGCGTATTCAAAACCGGCGCGGGCCACGCCAACGGCCGCTGCCCCCAGGGCAATGCGACTATGATTCAGCAGTTGTTTGAAATCAATGCCATCCACACCGCCTAATTTGTTTTCCAATGGCACACGAACTTTCGACAGGGTCACCATATAGGTGTCCAGGGCACGAACGCCCATCATTTTATCTTTCTGGCCAACAGCGAATCCGGCAGCTTCGGTTGGGACCAGGAAGGCCTGGGTCTGTCCATCCTCGGCGGCGTAAACGAGAATAAACTCAGCTTCCTCAGCATGAGGGACGAATATTTTTGTGCCGTTCAGCACATATTGGCTGACATCTTTAACGGCCGTCGTCATCAACTTATAAGGGTTAAACTGTACGACCGGCTCGGTCAAGGCCGCACTGTATGGCGGCATTTTTTCCTCGGCAAAGCTTGGCAGATGGGCCGCTTTCTGTTCCTCAGTCCCGGCCAACATTAACGGAATGGCCACCAGGTTGGGCAGCATGACGTTTAAGGCGATGGCCAAATCACCCCAGGCGAATTCTTCCGTTGCCACCGCGCCGGTGACGGCCGAATATTCGCCAAATCCGCCATACGCTTCGGGGATACTGGTCGGCAGCACCCCTAATTCCCAACCGGCCTGAACGACTTCCTTGGGAATAATGCCATCCTCCTCCGCATCCCGGTACACCTTGCGCACGCGCTCCTTGCTGTAGCGCGCAATCGCATCTGTGAGCATCTGCTGCTCTTCATCCAATCGAAAATCTAACATACCAGCACCTCAATTTCCTATATAAAAGTAACCTCGTAACCGCGAAATCCCTTTCGCGCCGTCACAAACAAGAACGTTTATGCTACCTATCCGCGACATCCCTTTCACACTAAGCCCCGTAACCGCGAAATCACTTTCGCGCCAGCACAAACAAGAATGTTTATGCTACCTATCCACGAAATCCGTTTCGCGCCGCCACTAACGAACAATCGCATCTGTCATTCGTACCACACGCACAATTTCCCGTACATCATGGACGCGCACGATATCCGCGCCACGGTCTATGCCAATAGCAACAGCCGCGGCTGTTCCTTCAACCCGCTCCTCAGTAGGGAGGTCAAGGGTGTAGCCGATAAATGATTTACGCGAGGGGCCGATCAATAAAGGAAAACCCATTTCCCGCAGCTCCCCCAACTCACTCAGCAGTCTCAAGTTTTGCGAGACTGTTTTTCCAAAACCAATACCCGGATCGAGAATAATGTTTTTTTTATCCACACCTCCGTTCAGCGCGCGATCCACGCTTATTTGCAGTTCTCGCCTGACATCCTTCATCAGATCATCATATTCAACGCCGACAAAACGGGACCCCAATCTTTCTTCCTGGGCAACATCCCTGGCTTTGCTGCGGTTATGCATCAATACAATCGGGCAACCCGCTGCGGCTACAACTCCCGCCATTCGCGGGTCCATCAGCAAACCCCAAACATCATTAACCCAATTGGCACCTGATTCCAACGCTTGCCGGGCCACATTGGCCCGGTAACTGTCCACAGAAATAGGGACATCCAGCTCCTGCCGAATCGCCCGGATGACTGGGAGGACGCGGACCAATTCTTCCTCTTCAGTAACGGGCAGGCTGCCTGGCCGGGTGCTTTCCCCGCCAATATCTAAAATATCTGCACCATCCGCGACAAATGAACGGGCTTGCTCCACCGCGCGATCAACCCAATCACCCTTGCTGATGATGCCGTCTCCGGAAAAACTGTCCGGAGTAGCATTGATAATGCCCATGACGTAGGTACGCGCCCCCCATTGAAAACTCATCAACGGACCTCACCCGATAAACCGTTCAAAAACAAATCGGTCACGGCATTGCCCCATTTTTGGGGAGAAAAGCCCTTGTCATCCCCCCCGTAACGGCCGAGTTCGTAAAGGGTGGCAAACCCCATAATGGTTGCGCTAATGGTCAGGGCAGCCAGTTCCGGGTCAACCGGCCGCATAACGCCGGCATCCATCAATTCCCGGAAGCGAGTGGTGGTTTCGTCGATAATGCGTTGAATAGCCAGTTGGCCAAATAAATGCTGGATCTCCGGGTGGAGTCGGGCCTCGTAAAGGAAAAGCATAAACAATCGCCGTTCCCGGCCGCTGCGGAAGCGGTCCGTCAGCAGTTGGGCCATCATATCCTGCAAATTATCGGCTTCGATTTCAGCGATTTTCTGTGTGATCTCATCGGCGAAGATTTGCGCCACCCCCGTCAGCAACTCAACTTTACTTTCAAAATAATTATAAAGTGTTCCTTCTGAAACATCCGCGACCCTGGCGATCTCCCGCACCGTGGCTCGTTCATAACCATTCTGGCTAAAAACCTCAGTTGCCGCCTGTAAGATCTGAGTTTGCCTGGCAGCAATACGACGGTCGCGGCGGTCTTTAAGTGTCACATTTATCATGAAAGATCCCAGAATTGAACAGCTCCTCATAAAATGAGCGCACACTCAATATATCAATTATGACGCACTGTGTCAAGTAAATCTTACAAAAGAATAGGTATTTTATAGGGCAGTTTAACCGAGCAGGTCAAAACTGGCGGCAAGATGATCGAACTGATAATAATCAGTTCAACAATTTTATATGAGGATATTTGAGGATTTTGTCGTCTACCGTCAATAATGGGCAATCATAGACACGAGCTGTGGCAACAATGATCTGATCGGCTGGATCGCGGTGAAACTCCCCTAGAAGCTGTGTTGATTCAACAGCAATAACGATCACTGTAATACTTCCCAATCGGCTTCTGCTACCGGATCGGTGGGATTAGTATAGGTGATTGATTTGCCCCAAAAAGGATATCGTTCTTCATTGTCCTTGCGGCCTGAGCGAGGAATGATGATAACCTCAATTTTCTCGCCGGCATTAAAAGGTAAGTTCTTTAACGTGAGGGTTCCCCTTTTTTCCACTGTGAATTCATAAGCATATACTCGCATGAAACACTTCTCCATATTGGGTTAAAACTGATTACTATCACCATATCATTGTCCCACAATTATAGCATGGAGTACGCTAACAAGTGACACTCTCTTGAATCGCTATGCTCTCTGATAAGAAATAAACTTTCTCAAACCGTCATTCCGAACAGTGTGAGGAATCTTTCACCAGTAGGATGTGAAAGATCCTTCACTCCGCAAGCTGCGTTCAGGATGACAAACTGATGTTTCTGTACTCATAGAACAGAGCCTGCGATGTGGGGTTTCTCTGAATATAAGTGAAAAGTGACTGTTACATTAAACTAATTTCATCATGCTCGACGGAGTCGATATTTATGACGGTTTATGAGAAAACCTTAACCGGCAGCCAGATAAGGCGTTTAGAAACCATAAATTTCTTTGCGATTGAACCGGGCATCCCATATCATTCAAATTGCCAAAGCATCGTATTTTTCAAAGTAGGGTAATATGTTGAAATTATCAAGAATATTTATAATATTATTTGGATTATTATTTATCAGCGGTGCTACCCAATCAAAGGCTGATGATGAACCGCTTCCACTTGCTCCCGTCGCTGTCAGCTCCGATGGCCACTATCTATTAAAAGCAGACGGCGCTCCCTTTCACTGGATTGGTGACACCGCCTGGGACCTTCATCACCGGTTGACCCAAGAAGAAATCACAGAATATTTAGAAAATCGCAAAGCCAAAGGCTATACCATCATCTTGTTCAGGATTCCTTTAAACGAAAAAAGCGGGGCGGATGAGGGCAACCGCTATGGCCATTTTCCCTTCAACAACAAACAAATAGATGAACCAAATGAAGATTTCTTCGCCCTGGTTGATTACACCCTGGATGAGATGGAACGTTTAGAGTTGGTCGCCGGCTTTTTACCCTTGTGGGGCTGGGTGGTCGGGGGCAAGTTTGGCTATTCGGTCACCGATGAAGAAGTGGATACATACGGCACATGGCTTAGCGAACGCTACCAGGACCGTAAAAACATCATCTGGATATCAGGGGGTGATACGGGCAACAGTGGCAAATGGGTCACGCTTGGCGAGGCGCTCAAGGATGGCGACCCGCAAAAACTGGTCACTTTTCATCCGGGCCGCGGCTGGACCTCTTCTTACCATATGTTTGGTGATGCCGACTGGCTGGATTTCCATATGACCCAGACCGGCCACACGGCCGATTTACCGACAAACTATGAAACAGTCAATGAGGTTTATAACCAATCGAGCAAACCAATCTTAAACGGCGAGCCTATTTATGAGGAAATCAGGTTAGGGTCTACAGGCACAATTGCATCCCCCCACCAGGTACGCAAAGCGGCTTATTGGTCCGTTTTGGCCGGTGGATTTGGCCATGTCTATGGGCATGTCAATATTTTTCAGTTTGCTCGTTCGATGGATGGTCAGACTGACTCCTATGGAGCAAATGATTATTGGAAAAACTCGTTAAACGACCCCGGGGCCAATCAAATAGGTTATCTGAGTTCACTCCTGCGCAGCCTGGATTGGCATACATACGCGCCTGCCCAGGATTTAATCACATCCAACAACCCTTCCAACTCTTCTCATATCAGAGCGTCGGCATCCGCAGGGAACGAATCAGCAGTCATCTACTTTCCCGAAAATCAACAAGCGACTATTGATACATCCCAATTAAATGGTATTGACCTGGCCCTGTGGTTCAATCCCAGTGATGGCACCTGGCAAGATGCCGGGTCCATCCCAGGGTCAGGATCATGGACAGTCACCCCACCCGTAACGCCTGATGCCTTATTGTACCTGGGCAATTCCCCTTGCTTCTCATTAGATCCTGGATGGAATACGGTTTCAATAAACTATGCACCCATCGATCCCGATCTTGATGTTCTATTGCTATCAATCGTATCAAAAATGATCTTGATGAAGAGTGGTGACGGTTCCATTTTTTGGCCGGACTTGGGAATAGATAATATTGGCCAATGGCAATCCTTAGAAGGATACCAGGTCCTTATGGAGGAAGCCGGCAGCTTCTGCGTTGACGGGTTGCCTTTGGACCCCCGTTCAACACCTATTCCCCTACCTGCCGGATGGAGCTTGATCAGCTATTTGCCCCAGGAACCGATGCCTGTTGAGGATGCTCTGCAATCCATTATGTCTGATCTATACCTTATCAAAGATGGAGAGGGTAATATTTACTGGCCTGAATTTAGCATCGACCAAATAGGTGACATGGAAGCTGGAAAAGGGTATCTTATTTATTTGGAATCGGCCGCAACCCTTGTTTACCCTGCCGATTGAGAACAGTAAATTTGACAACTTTCCATCGAATGGTTTTCACCAATATTCAAGTGAAAAGTTGTCAAATTTTAGGTAACACAATACTAAACAGAAATGCAGTCGGCGATCCGATATGAGCTAAATGATGAGAGCATTAAAATGGATAATTTTTTTGGGCGTCTTAATATTCATCATCATCATTGCCGCTCAATTAATGACGAATAATGACCATTCTCCTCTTGCTCCCGTGACTGTCAATCCTAATGGAAAATATTTGATAAAATCAGATGGAACGCCTTTTTATTGGATTGGTGACACCGCCTGGGACCTGCACCATCGTTTAACCCGAGAAGAAATTACAGCGTATTTAGAAGATCGCAAAGCCAGGGGATTTTCCATCATACTCTTTCGGATTCCTATGAACGAAAAAAGCGGGGCGGAGAGCGGCAATGCATATGGGCATTTCCCCTTCAAAAATAAAGATATTCGCCAGCCCAATGAAGAATTTTTCGCCCTGGTTGATTATACATTGGATGAAATGGAGCAGTTGGGCCTCACGGCCGGATTTTTACCTTTATGGGGTTGGGTTGTTGGAAATAAATTTGGTTACGATGTTGGTGATGAGGATATTGAAGCGTATGGTAGTTGGCTTGGCAGCCGTTACCAGGATCGCAAGAATATCGTCTGGGTGATTGGCGGTGATTCTGGGAACAGCCGGCGCTGGGCACTTCTCGCCCAGACATTAAAACAAGCTGATCCGGAAAAGCTGATCACCTACCATCCGGGCCGGGCGCGTATTTCCTCATATCATTTGTTTGGCAATGCCGATTGGTTGGATTTTCACATGACCCAAACCGGACATGAGCCGGACCTGGAAACGAACTATACAACCATCAATGAAGTTTACCGTGAGTCAAGTAAGCCAATACTAAACGGTGAACCCGCATATGAGGAAATCAGGGATCGCATTCCTCCACACCAGGTTCGCAAAGCAGCGTATTGGTCTCTTCTAGCCGGGGGCGTTGGGCATACTTACGGACATGTGAATATCTTCCAGTTCGCCGGGTCTATGAGCGATCAACAAGATACCTGGGGCGCTAATGATAATTGGCAAAATTCGTTAGGAGATCCGGGGGCTGATCAAATGAAATACTTAAACACCCTTCTACACAGCATTGACTGGCACACTTATGCCCCAGATCAGGATTTGATCAGCTCTGATAATCCGTTCGGTCCTACACACATTCGCGCGGCCGTGTCCGAGGACAAAACAAAGGCGATCATCTATTTCCCGGAAAATCAACAGACAACACTTGATATGTCCTTTTTAAATGACAATGGCAATGGCGTATGGATTAATCCCAGCAACGGCATATTTCAAGATGCCGGTGATGTTCCAATGTCCGGGTCATGGCGTGTCACGCCGCCTTTTAGCCCCGATGCCCTATTGCTGTTGGGGCAGGAGCCGGCATTGTCCCTCCATTTCGCCTGGAATTATTTCTTTGGTAATTGAGCATTGTGACACCCAAATTTGACAACTTTTATTTAATGATTTCGCCCATAGAACAAGTGAATAGTTGTCAAATTTAAGCAAGATCACTGTATAGGCGCACACCGCTGGGGTCGATTTTTGCCAACATTTGCCGCACGGTCTCACCGGAAATGGGATGCACAGCACTTAGGGCAATGTCTGCAAGGGGAACCAAAACAAACGCCCGGTCGGGCAATCCTTTATGGGGAATGGTCAACCCCGGCTTTGAAATAATGACATCTTCCATCAGCAGTATGTCGATATCGATCAAGCGTGGCCCCCAGCGTATTGTCTTTTCCCGCCCCAGTTCAACCTCAATGTTTTTAACGAAATTCAATAACGCTTGTGGGTCTAGTTCAGTTTTGCACTGCAAGCAGATATTTAGAAAATCAGGCTGGTCTTCGATCCCCCAGGCGGCCGTTTCATAATAGGGCGATACCTTTTCAACCATTACTTTTTCGGCCAGCCTTTCGACTGCCCGATCAATATTGTTTTTGCGGTTTCCTAAATTCGTTCCTAATCCTAAATATACCGTTTTCAAATCTTCATCCTGGTGATTTTTCTAATATTATGTTGCCCAAAAATTTGACAACTTTTATCTATTGTTCTCGTCAAAATTCAAGCGAAAAGTTGTCAAATTTCTTGTTTAGTGACAGTGTATTTAATCAACTATGGTCACTCCAGGTTAGCATGAGACGAAGGATGGGGCAATCTGTCCCCCCTATTTGATAGGATGCTTCCAAAGTTACCAATGTAACCGAAATTTCAAAATTTCGCTCCTCCGCGCGATAAGTAATAAGTTACATATCCGACTTTGGAATCACCCTGCCCTAATTGAAGGATTAAGTAAAAAAACGCTATAATACCATTGGTTGAAACTAACGTGATGGTCACTTTATAAACTGCAACCCTATCCAAAATTGATTAAGTGACTGTCACGGGACTTAAATCGTGAAGAAGAAATTACGCGGCGTTAAACGGACAGATATACAACTGGATTTCGATCTGTATCGCGTTCAGGTACCTATAAAAGGTCTTGCCGGCGCAAATTTAAGCGTCCTCGATCTGCACCCGGAAGGCTCGGATCGAACAATCATGTTTGTTCACGGTTATGCTGGTGTCCTGGAGTCATGGGAACATCAAATCAATTACTTCGTCAAAAACTTCCGGGTCGTCGCTCCGGATTTACGCGGGCACGGACAGAGTGACGCGCCTTATACTAAATATACAATGTCCGAGCTGGTGGGAGATTTACAGTCAATTGTTGAAACCCTCAATTTCCCTGAAACCTTTATTTTAGTCGCCCATTCTTTTGGTGGCTCTATCGCCGTCGAATATGCCAATGCCCACCCTGAGCGGTTGGAGAAACTGATCTTAATCGCCACGGCCGGTGAATATCCGCTGCCGAAAATTGCCAGGTTGGCAGCGCGCATCCCCACTCGCCTGGTTCGGCCGTTTTGGGGATTCCGCACCCGCTACGACGCCGAATTTCACGTCATGCAGCGCATGGCCGCCAACAACATGTTCAAATGGCAGGGCTGGTCCCTGATGCGTAATATCACGACGCCAACCCTGGTCGTCACCGGCGAACGAGACAATTATTTTCCCCGGTCCGTTTTTGAAGATGTGAGCAAAATGATCCCCCATGCCGAAGAGGTTGACGTGGGCACGGCCAAGCACAAGGTGCAGCTTGAACGACACCAGGCCGTCAACCGGGCTATCGAGCGCTTCATCGACGGCCGTGGCAAGGGATCATGGCGCGATTCGGTCAGCATCCGACCCTTTTTTGAAGATCGGATATGGATCCGCAGCTACGATGAAGAGACCCCGGCGACATTGCCCATTCCTGACCGGCCGTTGACCACATTCCTGGACAGCGCCGCAGGCTGGATGCCCAGGCGAACAGCGACCGTTTTCTATAACCAGCGGCTGACCTATCGCCAGCTCAACGAAAAAGTTAACCAATTCGCCCATGTTCTGCATGGCAAAGGGGTTAAACCGGGAGATCGTGTATTTATTGTCCTGCCCAATATGCCGCAGATTGTCATCGCGTTTTTCGCCGTGCTCAAAATTGGAGGAGTGGTGGCCATGCCCAATCCCGATGCCGATGCAGAGGCAATTTATCAACAGGTTTCCCTGTTAAAGCCCAAGGTGATGATCACGCTGAAAGTTTTCAGCCGACTGGCGCAGACAGTGCATGAAAAGACAAAGCTGAATCAATTCATTTTCACCGACATCCAATCGGCCATTCACCCCAGGACCTTTGAAAAATTAATGCAGCAGTGGGGCGACATCAAACCTGAAGAAAAGGATGAGTTGATTGTCGGCCGCATGGGTGAACAGATGGCTGAGTTGATGGCTGACGCGCCGGTTGATGAGCCACCGGCAGTACAGTTAAAAGGATCGGATCTGGCCGCCATATTGTTCACCAGCGGCACAACCAATGACCCCAAAGGGGTCTGCCTGACCCACCGCAACCTGGTGGCCAATACCTTGCAAACCCGGCACTGGATACCAGATTTAGATTATGGCAAAGAGGTATTTTTGGCCGCTTTGCCCATATTACACAGCTATGGATTGACCAATGCCTTGATCTTACCTGTTGCCATCGCCGGGACAATCATATTGTCCCCCGTCTTTGATACACAAGAAGCCTTAAACAATATTCTCAATTACAGGGTTTCCATTTTCCCCGGCGTCCCATCAATCTACATGGCGATGAACCACTTTCCTGGAGCCAGGGAATACGGTTTAAGTTCAATAAAAGCCTGTGTCAGCGGGGCGGCACCGCTGCCGGTTGAGGTTCAAGAAGCATTTGAAAAACTGACGCACGGCCGTCTCGTCGAAGGGTACGGGCTGACCGAAGCATCCCCAGTCACTCATGCCAATCCCCTCTATGGCCTACGCAAACCGGGGTCGATTGGCATTCCCCTGCCCAACACCGAAGCGAAAATTGTTGGCCTGATTACGCGCCATGATTTACCGGCGGGAGAGATTGGCGAGCTTCAGATCCGAGGCCCACAGATCATGCAAGGTTACTGGCAAAATGAAACGGCAACTAAAGAAGCCTTAACCGCAGATGGTTGGCTCAATACCGGGGATGTGGCCCTGATGGATAATGATGGCTACTTTCACATCATCAGCCGCAAGCAGGACACGATCATTTTTGGCAATTACAATGTGTATCCACGCGATGTAGAGGAAGTGATATACGAAAATCCCAAAGTTGTTGAAGTTGTTGTTATGGGTGTGGGCACGGCCGAAGGCGGGCAAAAGGTAAAAGCTTTTGTCGTGCCCCAGCCAAACAGTGGATTAACCGCAGAAGAGCTAAAAGAATACTGCCGCAGGCGATTGGATGAATACGCTGTGCCCTGGGAAATCGAGTTCCGTGACGCCTTGCCTAAATCCTTTATTGGCAAGGTTTTACGGCGCACGCTTGTGCAAGAAGCCTAATAAAATCAAGCTATGCGACGCCTATTTCTTTTTTTTCTGATCCTAATTTTCCTGGCACTATTTGTGCAACCAGCCCTTTCTCAGCAGCCCAGTCGTCGACCGCTGACCATCAAGCCCGGCGATACATGGACAGCCCTGGCCTTGCGCTTTAACTCCTCACCGGGCGAACTCTTGCAAGAGTTTGGGTCGATCAATCGGCAGCACCAACCGGTGATCGGGCAGGAACTTCAGATCCCGCAGTTGGAAGAAAAAAACGGCCGGCTTCTGCGCCCCTTATCCGGTGGATTGCTGCAAGTCGCAGCCAGGGAACGAAAATCTCCCTGGGAACTAGCTCTGAATAATAAATTGATCTCCCCATATAAACCACTGCTTTACCGCCCATTGTTGTTGGAAGATGGCCAAACGATTCCCCGTGATCTACCCCCTGGGTTTAACTCCTTAACCCTCTCTCCACGGACCGCCGTTCCGGGCGAAGGTTTGCTGCTTTGGGCCAGCGTTGCAGGCGGGGAAGCCGTTGATATATACCTTGACAAAGCACCCTGGATTCTCAATCGTAATGCGGATCGTCTGTTGGCGCTGGCGGCCACTGGCGCTTTCTTTAATGCGCAGCAGGTGCTGGTAACCATAGAGGTTGACGGCCGCCCCCTCTGGTCCCAACCGTGGCAGTTCGATAATCGGGGCTGGAATTACGAACAGATTGAGTTCCGAACCATGCCCGCCACCAATCCCGAAGCCATGCGCCAGGAAAGGGAGCGGCTGCAAGAAACCTGGTCGCAAGTCACACCCGCCCCACTCTGGCGCGGCGCCTTTCAAATGCCGATCATTGACTATGTGGAAATTAGTTCCAATTTCGGTGCTAGGCGGTCGATCAATGGCGGGGCTTATGACTCATACCACGAAGGGACCGACTTTAGCGCCTTTGGTGGCACGCCAGTGCTGGCCCCGGCAGGCGGCAGGGTGGTCATTGCTGAAAATCTCACCGTACGCGGGGGCGCGGTGATTCTCGATCATGGCCTGGGCATCCATTCGGGATATTATCATTTGTCACAAATCGGCGTGGATGCCGGCCAAATGGTTGAAAAAGGGCAAAAGCTGGGCGAAGTTGGATCGACCGGACGCTCGACCGGCAACCATCTACACTGGGACTTGCTGATTGGTACAACCTGGATCGATGCCCGAGCATTTGTTTCGGACGGAATGCCCGCCAAAATTCAAATGGCCTGGGGTGCCGATTTTCCCCCTTTAGGTGGTTCCGATATACCCGGTCCGTAACACAAATTGCCTAATATGTGCTCGCGATTTAGCAAATCGCGCTACAGTCCCGTAACATAAATTGCCTAATTTGTGTCTGCAATTCAGGCGAATTGGGCTACAAGCTCATTTCTAACAAACCACTATATATTGGGTCAAAACCCTTGACAACCCCCCACAAATAGCGTAACATTGCACCATCTATACGAAACCTGCCGGAGATTCCCCATGAACGAGAATGCGCAAAGAGACCTCTATCCCCAAGAGATATTACCCCCTGAAGATGCGCGCAAACGGCCGCTCATTTCCGGCGAAGCATCCTTACAAGCCGCCCTGGGGGCCTTTGAGACTCATATGCGTGATGAGGGTTTTTCGATCAACACCATCAAAGCCTTCGCCAGCGATATTCGGCTGTTGGGTAAATATCTCGGTGCCGGACAACCGATTGGCAAAATCGGCACCAAGAATCTCAATGACTTCCTCGATTGGTTGTTGAACGAGCGGGGCGTGCCGTGCAGCCCCAAATCGTATGCACGGCGGGTTACCACTTTGAAGGTCTTTTTCGGCTGGCTGCATGAATCGGGCGCGATTAATAATGATCCGTCAACGGCCGTCATCCAACGTACCGTCACCAGCCCCCTGCCCGTACTGCCCTCTGACGAACAAATCGAAGATGCGCTTGCTCAAACTCAATCCATGCGTGAAGGCGTCAACATCAAAAAGCCGGATGCCCGGCCCCATCTACTGCTGACCCTGCTCTTGAAAACCGGCATCAAAAAGAGCGAAGCCATGAATATCGTGCCCAATCACATTGATGAGAGCGAGCCGGACCAACCGATGCTTTTTATCCGCTACGCCAATCCTCGTCTGCGCTACAAAGAACGTAAGCTGGACCTGGACCCGGCCTGGTTAGAGGTGCTGGAAGAATATCTTCAGCAATATGAACCAACCGATACCCTCTTCACCTGTACGGCGCGCAACCTGGAATATATTCTCACCGATGTCGGTGAGGCGGTTGGCCTCAAACAGGGTTTGCTCTCCTTCGAGAATTTACGTTGGATCGCCGCCCTACATGATTGGGAAGCGGGCGTAGAAAAAGATGACATACGCCAGAAACTGGGGCTGTCCAAAGTGACCTGGCGCGAGACCAAATCCAAGCTGTCTAAATTGGCCGAGAAAAGAAAAGCGGCCGTACCCCGACCTCTATGATCTTGGAAGTAGCGGTTCTCAACCTCAAGCATGGAACTTCAGCACAATTTGAAAAAGCGTTTGCCCAGGCGGAACAGATAATCAGCGCTTCACCGGGCTACATCTCCCATGAACTGCTGCGCTGCCTGGAGGTGGATGACCAATACATTTTGCTCGTCCGCTGGCAGACGCTTGAAGATCATGAGATTGGCTTTCGCCAGTCAGCCCCCTATCAGGAATGGAAAAAGCTACTCCACCACTTTTATGAACCCTTCCCCACCATCGAACATTACACGCCAATTTTGTAATCGCGATTTCCAAATCGCGCTTAGGATTCAAACTTGAAAATCTGCTCCCCCGGCTCGGCCGCGCTGAACGCAATTTCCTGGCGGTCGACATTGACCCGTTCCGTCTCCGGCGTGGCGTAATAGACAACGGCCGACAACCGGTAAGGATCGGTCAATTGTTCATCGCGAAAATGGACGATTAAGCTGAAATTGGGTGTCAGTGTCTCAATAACATTGAGCGCCCCGGCGTCCTCATCATTGGCGTTGATCATTTTCATTTCGATGCTCGGCCGTTCCAAAAATGGCGTCAGCTCAATGCCAAAAGAGAGCTTGCGCAGATCGTCATGAATGTAAATACCAATCGACTTGATACGCACATCTTCGCGCGATTGGGGACCTTGTAAGGGATCGTCAAAAAAGTTTATATCCATAAGTCACCAGTCTCAAATTTGACAACTTTTGAAAAGTTGTCAAATTTTCACTACTGTCCACTGACTTCTGTTTACTGCACTCGCTCCACCGTCTGCAACTTCTCCAACACCTGCACCAGCTCTACCTGCCAATCATGAGTTGCCCCATCGCGCGACATCCAGATCGCCGTCTTACTCACACGTACACCTCTACCCAAGAAACGCTGTAGTTGGTAGGAACCTAACGCCAGGTTATCCGGCAGGCGGATACGGATCTGTCCCGCTTCGGTGACCACTCCTTTAACCCCCGCCTTGAGCGAAATCGACTTGACACGAAGCTGGTATAGCAGGTTGTTCACCGGGTCGGGAATCGGCCCGAAGCGGTCAGCCAATTCTTCGGCCATCTCGTCAATCTCAACCAGGGAATCCAATATAGCCATCCGGCGGTATAAACGCAATCGCAGGGCGGGATCGGGCACGTAATCGGTGGGTATATAAGCCGCCAGGGGCAGATCGATCAGCGTATCTTCCAGCGGTTCCAGCGGCAGTTTTTCACCTCGCCGTTCTGCTTTGCGTCGCTTAACGGCCGTGGCCAGCATACGTGTATACAAATCAAACCCGACATCAGCGATATGCCCGCTCTGCTGCGCACCCAATATATCGCCGGCGCCGCGAATCTCCATATCGCGCATGGCAATCGTATAGCCGGCCCCTAACTGCGTCTCCTCAGCAATCGTCTCCAGGCGAGCCTGCGCTTCCGAACTCAGCGAATACCAGGATTTGTGGAAGAAGTAAGCATAGGCGCGGCGTGTCCCTCGTCCGACCCGGCCACGAAGCTGGTAAAGCTGGGAAAGGCCAAACTGCTCGGCACGGTCAACGATTAAGGTATTAGCATTAGGGAAATCGAGGCCGCTTTCGATAATCGTCGTGCTAATCAAAATATCAATCTCGCCCTCGGCAAACTCCTCCATGATCCGTTCCAGGTGTCGTTCGCTCATCTGTCCATGGGCGACGATGACATTGGCATCGGGCACCAGACGTTGGATCCGTTTTTGCACCAGTTCAATCGTCTGTACGCGATTGTGGACCACAAACACCTGGCCGCCACGATCCAACTCGCGCAGGATGGCCCGGTGCAGGCGTACGTCATCCATTTCACCGACGAAGGTCTGCACGGGCAGCCGCTCCGCAGGTGCGGTGTCAATGATGCTGATGTCGCGCACGCCGGAAAGGCTGAGATGCAGCGTGCGCGGGATAGGTGTGGCGGTCATCGTCAGCACGTCGACCTCGGTGCGCCACCCCTTCAACTTCTCTTTATGAGCCACGCCAAAGCGCTGCTCTT
>JANQGC010000057.1 GCA_028277515.1 Anaerolineae bacterium | reverse complement strand
TGTGATCGCTGCCGTTAAGGTCGTCTTCCCATGGTCAACATGACCGATGGTCCCGATGTTCACGTGCGGCTTCTCGCGCACAAATTTCTCTTTGGCCATAATTACTTCCCTCGAACTTCAAACACTGTATTTTTTATAAATTCCTACTTTCAATAAACCCTAAATGTAACGAAAGCAACCCAAAAATTATACGGCGCCTCGCAATAATTCTTTAGCCATCATCTCATTCACCGGAGCATAATGGCTGAATTCCATCGTGAAGATCCCTCGTCCTTGTGTCATTGAACGCAGGCGCGTGGCATATCCAAACATCTCGGCCAGCGGTACTCTTGATTTCACAATTTGTAATCCATCAGAACGCATTTCCATACCATCGATCATGCCCCGATTGGCTGACAGATTTCCAATAACGTCCCCGGTGTAATCATCAGGTGTGATGACCTCCACGCTCATGACTGGCTCAAGCAAGACCGGATTGCCCTTTTGCACACCTTCACGAACTGCCATTGACCCTGCAATCTTAAAAGCAAGTTCGGACGAATCTACCTCATGGAACGATCCATCGTAAAGAGTGACTTTAACATCGACCAAAGGATACCCGGCCAATACACCACTGGATAGCGCTTCCCTGATTCCCGCTTCAGTTGGGGAGATATACTCTCTGGGAATCGCGCCCTTCACAACGGCATCTTCAAATACGAATCCAGATCCAGGTTCCAGAGGTTCGAGTTTTAAGATAACATGCCCGAATTGACCTCGGCCGCCGGATTGGCGAACAAATCGCCCTTCAGCCTTTTCGACCGTTCTGGTGATCGTTTCTCTATAGGCGACACGCGGTTTACCCACATTCGCTGCAACACGGAATTCTCGGAGCATGCGGTCAACGAGTACTTCAAGATGAAGCTCGCCCATGCCATACAAGACAGTCTGGTTGGTCTGATCGTTGGTTCTAATTTGAAATGTCGGATCTTCCTCGCTTAAAGCTCTAAGAGCGAGGCTCATTTTTTCCTGGTCAGCATTACTCTTAGGCTCAATGGCTAGTGAAATAACGGGTTCCGGGAACTCAATTGATTCCAACAGAATTGGTGACCTGGGATCACATAAGGTTTCGCCAGTAAATGAACGCTTCAATCCCAGGGTGGCTGCAATATCACCAGCGTGGACCTCTTCCAGGTCTTCACGCCGGTCCGCATGCATGCGCAATATCCGGCCGATACGCTCCTTCTTGTTTTTCGTACTGTTAAGTACCGAATCACCACTGCGGAGCACACCGGAATAAACCCGGAAATAAGCAAGACGGCCGACATAGGGATCGGTAACTATCTTGAAAATTAATGCTGATAAAGGTTCTTCGTCACTTGCTTTGCGCAATTCCACCTGCTCAGTATAAGGATTGAAGCCCTCCATCGGCGGCACATCAAGTGGAGATGGCAAGAAATGAACAACTGCATCCAGAACACTTTGTATTCCCTTATTACGAAGCGCCGTCCCGCAAAGCACGGGTGTAGCCCTACCTGAGATGGTGGCTTCCCGCAAAACTGCGCGCAGTTCATCTTCTAAAATGTCCTCGCCATCAAGATAGCGCATCATCAATTCATCATCTGTCTCAACAATGTATTCGATGATAGCCTGGTGCGCCTCCTCAGCTTCTTCAAGGACATCTTCCGGAATGTCAGTAATGACCGGGGTAGCTCCCAGATCATCATCTTCCCAGATCGCCGCTTTCATAGAAAGCAAATCAACAATGCCTCGGAAATCAGCTTCGCTACCAATTGGCCACTGAACCGCTATCGGATTACCATTGAGACGATCGCGTATCATATCAATGGTCCGCGTGAAATCAGCTCCGATTCGGTCCATCTTATTTACAAAACAGATCCGCGGGACATTATAATCATCCGCTTGACGCCACACTGTTTCCGATTGAGGCTCGACACCGGCAACGGCATCAAAAACGACGACACCTCCATCTAATACACGAAGGCTGCGCTGCACTTCGGCCGTAAAATCAATGTGGCCAGGCGTGTCGATAATATTGACCTGATGATCCATCCAAAAGGTAGAGGTCGCCGCCGAGGTGATAGTAATACCTCGTTCCTGCTCCTGCTCCATATGATCCATCGTGGCAGTGCCATCATGTACCTCACCCATCCGATGGATACGCCCGGTATAATACAAGATGCGTTCAGTCGTGGTCGTTTTACCTGCATCAATATGGGCAATAATCCCAATATTACGAACGCGATCTAAAGGATAGTGGCTCATCAGAAACTTAACACAAAATTAGAATCGGAAGTGCGAAAATGCGCGGTTAGCCTCAGCCATTCGATGCGTATCATCCCGTTTCTTAACAGCCGCGCCTTGTTTATTTGCCGCATCCATCAGTTCACCTGCCAGTTTTTCAGCCATTGAACGGCCGCTCCGGCTACGAGCAGATGCAAGCAACCAACGCATCGCCAATGAAACACGGCGATGAGGTTCAACAGGGATAGGAACTTGATAAGTGGCACCACCAACGCGCCGCGGTTTCACCTCAACCTGCGGCGAAACATTGGATAGGGCTTGCTCAAAAATATCAAGCGGAGCCTTATTAGCACGTTCCTCAATCAAATCAAAACTATCATACAAAACCCGCCGGGCTGTGCTCTTCTTGCCCTTTTTCATCAATCGATTAATGAACATGGCTACGTGAAGACTATCGTAGCGCAAATCAGGCTCTACTTCTCGTTTTTCTGGACGATATCGTCTTGGCATAACTGTAATCCTGTAGCGGCTCTTCCTTTAATATCAAAGAAACCTTCTCCGCTTCCTAAAATTCTACTTCGGCGATTTTGTTCCGTACTTAGAACGACCCTTCTTACGGTCCTCAACACCACTAGCATCAAGCGTGCCACGTACAACGTGATAGCGAACGCCAGGTAAATCCTTTACACGGCCGCCACGGATCAAAACAACAGAGTGGTCCTGCAAAGTGTGCCCTTCCCCTGGAATATATGCCGTCACCTCGATCCCATTGGACAAACGAACCCTGGCTACTTTTCGCAAAGCGGAATTTGGCTTCTTAGGGGTCATGGTCTTAACCTGGGTACAAACGCCGCGCTTTTGCGGGGCGCCTTTCGCCTGGCGGGTTCGGCGCTGGCGAAAAGAGTTAAACGTCCATTGCAACGCCGGCGCTGTGCTTTTCTTTGATTTGGCCTTACGACCCTTACGTACAAGTTGATTGATTGTAGGCACGCTATAAACTCTCCTTATTGCCACCTAACAAAAATAACAATTCCAAATAAAACCATCAGATAAAAAGCAACGAGCGGCATCAATAACGATCAATGCCAACTCGCGACAAATGGAGGCCATCGTAATGTAACATTGCGATGGCCTCCATTCGATTTCTTCGCTTATTCGGTTGGTAACTACAGCTTCCGCAGCTACGCTTGTTTATCCATACATACGAAAGACCATTTTACCATAAAACCATCTACGGTCAAGTTCCTGCCAATATTTTTAATTTATAAGCCGATACGTCTAAAGCATCGACTCTGGAGCAAGCTCCTGTCAAAATTCTGCTCTTCTCAGATAGAAAATTCTAGATTTTAACGCCGAACGCGGCGGTAATCGAGCATTCCTGCCCCACTCCAACTGCTTCGGCTGCTTCGGCGGTCATCTTCTTTGCCAAACCGAATGACTTCTCCATTTTCAGTTTCCGCTTCAACCGCCAAACCAAGGCTTTGCAATTCTTTAACTAATACGCGGAAGGATGCCGGAACACCAGGATCCTCAATAGCTTCATTTTTAACAATCGATTCATAGGTTTTTACACGGCCTTGAACGTCATCTGACTTGATGGTCAACATTTCTTGCAAAGTATGGGCAGCGCCATAGGCTTCCAGCGCCCAAACTTCCATCTCACCGAAACGTTGCCCACCAAACTGAGCCTTTCCACCTAAGGGTTGTTGAGTTACTAAGGAATAAGGACCGGTCGATCGGGCATGTGCTTTGTCCTCAACAAGATGAGCCAGTTTTAGCATATGTAAAATGCCGACAGTTACAGGCTGATCAAAGGGTCGCCCGGTCTTGCCGTCTATTAACATCTCCTTGCCCAGGTAAGGCAATGGATTATGCGTAAGGATTGTAATTTGCTCAGCCAATCTTTCCAACTCTTGCAAGTCTGTTGTTTCGGGATCGACCTTAACTTCATCGGGAAGCTGCTCATCATATCTCTCAAGCATCGCGGCATACCATTCACGAGCACAGGCTTCAATGGCTTTATCATTCAATGAAACCCATTCTTCCTTTCGAGATTTCAACACCTGGTGGAAGATTTCATCCGGATCCCAGCCACGGCTGTTTAACCACTCCTTGGTTGCGGAGAATCGAGCAAATCCTTCATTCGATTTGATACGGCCGATATCATAACCCAAATCACCCAACCATGCCTCCAGAAAGAGACGCCTTGCCTGATCGTCATCTTTAATAGATTCAAGATCATACTCAATTTCATCAAGCCAATCCCAGGCCCAAGTCATCGTCACACTCCATGCGTGGTCAATTAACCAGGCGCGTGCTAGCTCAGCAGCAATTTCGTGTTCGCTCGCTCCATCAAAAACTGGCGTAATGGCTCGGAAGCCTAATCGCGAGGCCGCCCAACCCAAATGGGTCTCAAGAACCTGGCCGATATTCATTCTACCAGGAACGCCAAGCGGACTTAGCACAATATCGACCGGTCTTCCATCCGGCAGATGTGGCATATCCTCGATAGGGACGATTTTTGAGATGACGCCCTTATTTCCATGACGGCCGGCCATCTTATCACCCTCTGACAGCTTACGTCTTTGGGCAACACTCACCCGTACCATTGTTTCCACTCCAGCAGGCAAATCACGATCTTTCTGCCGGTCAAACACCTGCACATCCACGACCTTACCGCGTGCACCATTTGGCAAGCGCAGGCTCGAATCTTTAACCTCGCGCGCCTTATCACCAAAGATAGCGCGCAGTAGTTTTTCTTCCGGACTTAATTCTTTTTCACCCTTCGGCGTGATCTTTCCAACTAAAATATCATTTTCGTTTACATCAGCGCCAACCCGGATAATGCCCCTTTCGTCAAGATCCTTCAAAGCATCTTCACTAACATTGGGGATATCGTAAGTAATTTCTTCCGGGCCTAACTTCGTATCGCGTGCCTCAACTTCATGTTTCTCAATGTGAACAGATGTAAACATGTCATCGCGAACCAGTTTTTCACTGACCAAAATGGCATCTTCGTAATTTCCACCTTCCCATGATAGAAAAGCAACAAGGGCATCCTGCCCAAGAGCCAGTTCACCATTACTTGTCGAAGAACTATCGGCCAGAACATCACCAATCTCAACACGCTGACCTTTGACGACGACAGGGCGTTGATCGATGCAGGTACTTTGATTTGAGCGATTATATTTGCGAAGATAGTAAGTTCTTGGTCCATTTGCTTCAAGAACAACAATCTCATTGCCCGTGACGCTAACAACCTCACCAGGCTCCTTCGCCTGGACGACTTGGCCGGAATTTCTCGCGGCTTGCAACTCCATCCCGGTGCTCACAACAGGAACATGCGGTTGCAACAAAGGAACCGCCTGTCGCTGCATATTGGAACCCATGAGCGCACGATTGGCATCGTCATGTTCAAGGAATGGAATCAAAGCGGCAGAAACCCCGACAATCTGTCGAGGGGCTACATCCATGAAGTCGATCCGCTGCACCGAAGTAAACCTGAATTGCTGGTTTCTTCTTGAAGAAACGCGCGGTTCCAAAAATTGGCCAAGATCATCAATCTTCGAATTGGCCTGTGCAATTGAATAATGATCCTCTTCATCGGCCGACATGTAGGTAATTTCGTCGGTCACGAAAGGTGTAACATTGACCTGCTCGATCGAACTGTTCTTAATTCTATCGGCCATGTTCTCATCAATATCTTGACCGGCGTTGACAATTATCTCACCCGTATCGGGATCGATGATGTTTTTGAAGGCCCTGCGTCCAATAAGATCATCGCTATCCGCAGGGATGGTATTGCGAACACGGCGGTAAGGGGTTTCAATAAAACCGTATTTGTTGACCCAACCATAGGTTGCCAAACGGCCGATGAGACCAATATTCGGTCCCTCAGGTGTTTCGATAGGGCAAATTCGACCATAATGACTGTGATGGACATCGCGCACCTCAAATCCAGCCCGCTCACGTCTTAGTCCACCAGGTCCTAACGCAGATAAGGTTCTCTTATGCGTCAACTCTGCCAATGGATTCGCCTGTTCCATGAATTGGCTCAACTGCGAACTGCCGAAAAATTCACGAATGGAGGCAACAACCGGGCGAATATTGGTCAATGATACTGGCGTAAGATTATCACTGTCACGGATTGACATACGCTCACGCACAACCCGTTCCATACGGCGTAGTCCAACGCGCAGTTTAGCCTGGAGCAATTCTCCGACAGTCTTGATTCTCCGGTTTCCCAAATGATCGATGTCATCCGCCCCTTCCTTACCATTGTTAATCAAAATCATGTGCCTTACGAATTGCACAATATCCTGTTGCGTAATCGTGCGGTGAGCGTTCGGTATGACATCTTCCAGGCCGAGTCTCTTGTTTAGCTTGTATCGCCCAACACGTGCTAAATCGTAACGGCGTTTCTCAAAAAGCTGCTCGGTTAGATATTTTTGGGCATTATCCAGAGTCGGTGGATCGCCCGGCCTCATGCGTTTATAAAACTCAATCAACGCTTGTTCCGGTAGAGGCTTTTCGGTATTCCACGGAGGTTCCTGCTCAATACTTCCTTGAATATATAAGTGCTCCGGGTTGTCGTCAATATCCTCAAACAACGCGAGCAGTTCCTCGTCACTGCCTTCTACAAGCAATGGTTTTCCTAAGCCATCATCAATTGCTGCCATCGCTCTTAAAAAGAGCGTAATGGGGACCGTTCGCTTACGATTAAATTTAATCGTCAAGTAATCAGTTTTGCGGGTTTCAAACTCCATCCAGGCGCCACGATCAGGGATCAATTTACCCATAGCCAGGGGGCGGCCGGTTTTTCGATCCTCCTCGATCTCAAAATACGCGCCGGGTGAACGAATTAACTGACTCACAACAACGCGCTCCGTACCGTTAATGATAAATGTTCCGGCAGGTGTCATTAATGGGAAATCACCCATGAAAATATCTTGAACAATGGGTTGATCCATATCCGAACTGTACAACATGACCTTTACGGTCAAAGGCGCAGAATAGCTCATGTCGCGATCAACGCATTCTTCAACTGAATATTTTGGTTCGCCGAACCAGTAGTTTAAGTCAAAACCTTCCACTTCAGGCCTCTCCGAAGGGAAGAATAACTGTAATTTTCCGTTAAAACTCTCGATGGGAGAGATCTCGTCAAATAAAGCGGCGAGACCTTCCTCTTTGAAGGTTTTAAACGAATCTAATTGAATATCTATTAGTGATGGAAGTTCCAACGGATTTCTTGTACGCGCGTAAGATTTTGTTGGTCTACTGAGCATTCGAGTTTCACCTGCTCCCTATTGGGTAAATCACTTGATTCGACCCACTAATATATGTCTAATAAATTAATGAAGAAAGGGTGCAACGGAACTGTTGCACCCTGCGATAGGGTCCACCCTATTTAATAGAATTATAGTTGGATGATTGCAATTCACGCATAATTCGCGACTTTATAGTGTACTATCTATTTTGGCATTTGTCAACTTGCGGTAAATAGCCTCAATTTTCATCCCCGCCTGTTTCCAGCTATATTGCTCTATTGCTCTCATCCTTAACTGCTTTCCAAGTGATTGGCGGCGAAGTGGGTCTTTGGCCAGGGCCAAGATGGCGTCAGATAGTGCATTTGTATTTCCAGACTGGACATAAAAGCCCCACTCATCAAGATATTCCCGGTGAACGGGCGTATCAAAGGCCACAACGGGTTGTGCTAGGGCCATATAATTTAGCAACTTACCGCTTCCCTCCGTTGCTGAAACCTTTGGAGCCACAGCGATATCACCTAGTGACAGATAGAGGGGTGCATCACGATATTCTACTTTCCCGGTAAATGTCATATGATCGCCCACCCCAGCGACATGCGCTTGATACCTGTACTTTTCAACATTTGGATAACCCATAACCAAAAAGTGGATATCCTCACCATTATTTTTTAGCCTGGACGCCGTCTTAATTAAATATGGTATGCCCTGGTAATCGGTCAACAACCCCAAATAGGCCACGATTACCCTTCCTTCTGGAATTTTTAACTTTTGCCGCAGTTCCGCATCCTGTTTGCCTGTCAATAGACCGGGCTGAAAGCTATCCGTATCAGCACAATCCGGCAGCGGATTGATTATTTGAGAATTTACCTGAAACTCTTCACAAAGAATTTTACGGGCTTGAATGGAACTCGTTAGGATGGCATCCGGTAAGCGTTTACTTATAAACCGTTCCATTCGATAGATCCACGGATAAATGAATCCATTGCGATCTAAGAATTTGTGATCGACCATTTCGGCCGTCAGACTCCCTTGAAAATCAAACACCAAGGGTATTCCCAATATTCGCGCAACCAATCCCCCAATAAGCGCCCCTTCATGCATATGCCCGTGAATCAAATCGGGTTTAATTTGCAACCCCTGCTTGAGTACCGTCCCTGCCAGGTAAATATCAAAAGCAACTTTGTGTCGTGAGGAACCTACCTCATAATCCGTTCGCCAGGGAAGTGACGATGTGCGACGTATATCTATCCCCGGCAGATTGTCACCTTTGTAGTATGTAGCGATGATGACTTGGTGGCCAAGCGCTTGGAGCGCTCGTGTTTCCTCCAGTATGCGAATATGCCCGCCATAATCACTAAAGAATGAGGTTGGCGCAATCATCAGGATTCGCAGCGAATCCCTATTGCTCCCCTGTGCGTTTATCCGCATTTTCAATTTCTATTAATTGAAAGGTTTGTCATTTTTTCTGTAGGGTTTCTAGAAGTGAAAGGAAATAAAAATGACAAACCAAATGCAAAACTACTTAAAACTAACAACTGGTTGAATGTTAGCGAGATCCTGCTGCAAAGCTGCCGAACAAACGTTCACGAAAGCCAGGAACATCCACCGATGTTTCATCCCCACCTACCCAATCATTTTTAGCCCTATCATTGAGCCACATGGCGCGACTGATGCTCAATTCATCCAAAAATGCGGTGAGTAGTTCCTCATCCCCTTCTTGAATCCAACGACGAAGTTGATTGATCTCCTCACTTAGCGCGTCCAGCCAGCGAATCGTCGCCACTTTATCATTCATGGCAACATAAGCTAATTCATTTGCATCTTTTTCGAGCGGCATCGTTGCTACGGCAAATGGTAGATCTGCAAACCGTAAAATGTCCCGCCAACCGCTGGCCTTATTTATCGTGCGGAATAATGCTGCGGCTAATAAACCGGGCATTGTCTCAACGCCCTGAACTAAATTGTCATATTCTAAGGGATCGAGAAAATATGGAGATGCGCCCAATAATCGGCCGAAGTTCACGGCTGTTTCGACTGCCTGCGGATCAACCTCAGCGTTGGGCATCAAACAGAAAACACTGTTGTGAAACAGATCGGCTTTAGCCATTTTGGTCGTTGAACGACCATCGGTAAAAGTCGATGCAGCTAAAACCGGATATGCCCCAATGTAATGACCCTGCTTAATGTACTTCTCAGCAAATTTCACTCCTGGACCCTTAAGATCGGTCATGTCGATGAGTAGTGAATGCTCTTGCAGTACATTTCCAACTGTTTGTAAAGTGGGTTTTAGGTCAACTGAGGGAGTAGATATAATCAGGATATCGGCCGATTCAGCAGCACGCTTCAGGTTTGTTTCCGTTTTATCAAACCCACCAATCTCCTCGGCCTCTTTCAATATATCTGCATCACTATCATACCCGGTAATTTCAAAATCTAATGGCCCTTCTTTTAATGCCAGGGCAATCGAAGCTCCGGTGCGACGAACGCCAACAATGGTAATGTTTTTTGTCTGCATAATAATACTCCCTGTATTTCTCAGGTGGGATAAATAATCTATCCCTAACTCTATCTAAATCCCAGTAATTTCCAATTAATTCAGGTCATCTGCCCATTGTAACAATGCCAGAAATTCGTCCTCTAAGCAGTTAGGGTTTTTTGGCAAAGGATCTTGGTGGCGACGAATTAAATTAACAACCATTGTCTTTGATCCGGCCGATTTCGCCATCTGAGCACCCCATTGGGGATGCATTGCTCGGATGACAAACGGCCGCCTCCATCTTTTCCCATCCTCTATACCCCATTTGGCAGCAAGTTCAGGAATGATCGCTTCACATATGACTGCCAATGATCGATCCCAAACAGACAAACGAATCTTCGTTTTGCCCACGTCATGAAGCAATGCTGCCGCCAATAATCCTGGGTCTTTACAGCCTTGTAATTCCAGGGTTCGGAAAACTTGATAGCTATGTCTCTGATCGTTAACAGAGTACCTGTTAAACAAATCCCATTCTGAGTTAGTAAGGAACCTTCGTATTATCAATTTTTCCGTATCAGACAATTTTTGTGGGTAAATTGCCCTCCAAAATTGTGCTGCCCGGTAACGAAAACGCACATCAAAAACCCAAAAAAACAGTCATCAATGAACGAGCTGGAATCACAACCAGCCAACTTAATATATCAACACCAATCATTGGAAGAAAAAATATTAAAGCTATCAAAATAAGGAAACCATACTGTTCCAATGGGCGAAGCCGCATGCCCATTTCCAGGGGAAGGATGCCGATTAAAATCTTATACCCATCAAGGGGGGGTACGGGGATAAGGTTAAAAAATGCCAATATTAAATTAATCCACAGGAACTCCGTCAAAATGAATGCGAGAGATGGAATTGTGCTCTGGGCAAAAAATGCTGGCGCCATAAGACCTAATTGGAACGGAATGGCAGCAATGGCTGCCATGATTAAATTTGAAATTGGTCCGGCCGCGGCAACAATGGCCATTGAAGTTCGCGGATTTCCCCGCATGTTGTAAGGATTAACCATCACTGGTTTTGCCCAACCAAACCCGGAAATAACAAGCATGATTGAGCCAAATAAGTCCAGGTGCGCAATCGGATTAAGCGTGATCCTGCCTTGTCTTTTTGGGGTTAAATCTCCCAAAAAATTCGCGGTGACGGCATGGGCTAACTCATGAATTGTAAACGCTATCAATAGAACGATTACACGGGCGATAAGTGTGGCCGGGTCTAATCCTAACATGTTTAAAAGTATACCTTTCCCAGTTTAGGCGGGCGAATAGGCTCATGCAGATAGAGGCAATAAAGATGCCGGTTCCAAGACAAGCGAAAATGTTTCTCCCGGCTTCTTATCGATTCGAGTAAATTCCAAGATTAACTCAGCTCCTGTCACGTTGATCCAGGCCTGATAAAATCTACCCCGAAAAGATAGTCTTTCCAGGCAAGCCTCAAATCTGTTTTCTGCAACCTCTTCATCTTTTTGTAATATACGGCCAGCTTCTGGGCGAATAAGTATCGTAATATTTGTCCCAGGTGAATTTAAGTGGTGATTTATTTTTAATTCGCCAATAGAAGTACTAACCCAATCCTCCGCTACAAAAGTTCCTTCAAGGAAATTGGTTAATCCCAAAAATTTTGCCACAAACCGGGTCGACGGCCGGTAATATAACTGCTCAGGAGAATCAATTTGCTCTATTCTTCCCCTATTCATAACAGCAACACGATCGGCAATAGCAAACGCTTCCGTTTGATCATGCGTAACATAAATCGCGGTTACACCAACCTGTTTAAGTATTTGCCTCAAATCAACCATTAACTTTTCACGCAAAGCGCGATCCAACGCGCCCAGTGGTTCATCCAACATCAATAATCGCGGGCTTGGTGCCAATGCACGGGCTAAGGCTACTCTTTGCTGTTCGCCTCCCGACAGTTGGTCAATTTCCCTATCAGCAAATCCCTCTAAATCAACCAAATCAAGCATCTCGTCGACGCGTTCCTTAATACCGGCAGCGGACGCATTCATCTTTAAACCAAAAGCGACGTTTTCATAAACATTTTTATGGGGGAAAAGCGCAAAATCCTGAAACATCATGCCGAAATCGCGTTTATAAGGAGGAACAGATATGACGTCACGCCCATCAAACTTAATTGTTCCCTGATCGGGGGTCTCTAAACCGGAGATGGTGCGCAGCAATGTTGTTTTCCCGCAACCTGATGGGCCAAGAAGGCACAAAATCTCATTTTCCTGGACAGATAGGGTTACATTGTCTACAGCTTTTCGTCCGGGTTCAAACTGCTTGCTGATCCCATAAACTTCTAGAAATGTCATTACAATGGTGAACTTAATCTTTTAATGAGGCTTCCAGTTCTTCTATTGTAGTTTCAATTAGATTAACCATATCAACCAACATTGATTCATCGAATTGAAATTCGACTCCTGCCACATTAAATAACTCTGGTAATGTTCTTGTTCCACCCAACGACAAGGCCTGGCGATAAGCGGTGACTGACTTTCCTTGATCATGCATAGCGTTTCGCCAAATTTGCAGGGCACCAATCTGAGCAAGCCCGTATTCAATATAATAAAAAGGGACATGGAAAATATGTAACTTTCGGTGCCACCCCGTTTCCATTTCCGCCTCAAATCCAGAATAATCTACCCCTGGTATAAATCTTTTCCATAATTCTGCCCACTTTTGATCGCAGTTCTTTGCGTGGATATCAGTCTGTGGGTTTGAATAGATCCAATGTTGAAATCCATCAACGACGGCCATATAGGGTAAGAAAAGTAGAATCCCTTCCAAATGTTCTATTCTGGCCCTTGAGGCATCCATTTTGGAATAAAACCCTCCATTGGCAGCAGAAAGATAAGGAGCTGATAGTAGTTCCATACTCATTGAAGCAACCTCGGCAAATTCCATTGGTGGTTCATGTTGCCAGATGTAGGGTAAGGAAGCAGCTTCAAATACATGGAAAGCGTGGCCTGCCTCATGGAGAAGCGTCTGAACATCGTCATGTGTACCCGTCCCATTCATAAAAATGAACGGCCGTTGCCTCAATGGAAGTGCTGCACAATATCCGCCCAATGCTTTGCCGGTTCTTGTATCCAAATCAAGGAGTTCCTCTTCAGCCATAACCGTAAAATAATGGGCTAAACCGGGATCGACAGTTTGAAGGATATTCAATCCCCCTTTTACTAATTCCTCCTGCCCGGAATAAGGTGTTAATTGATCCGCACCAGTCGTATCAACGTCAACATCCCACGGCCGAATTTGTTTTAGCCCGAGTTGCTTTCGTTTTTTTCTATATATCTTCGTTGCTGCCGGCACCACAACTTTCTCAATTGCTTCATGAAACGCCAGGCAATCTTCTACGGAATAATCAAACCGGTCATAATCTCGGAATGTAAAATCGCGAAAATTCTCCAACCCGGCATTCTTGGCCAACTTCTTTCGGTGGGATAACATTTCAATATACAGTCCATCCAATGCTTCCCTCTGTCCAAGCCATAAATTGGAAATCGATCTCCACGCTTTCTCACGAATCGATCGATCTTTTTTCTTCAGAAAAACCTGGAGTTGGCTAAGATTTTTCTCTTCCCCGTTCCAATCAGTGGTCAAACTCCCGGTCACTTTATCATATTCATTCCCCAATTTAGACAGTTCAGTAAGTATGGGAACATTTTCTTCACTGAATAGATCTGCCTGGTTACGCATATTGCGCAGAATGATGTCAAAATTTTCCAAATTCGCTTCTGAGCTATCTAGCTGCAACAATTTTTCTTTCAACTTTTGATTCATCCTGGAGACATGGGGTTGCACATTGGAAACAAAATCAATAAATGCCCTTTCCTTTTCAGCACTACGCGTATCCAATGTTTTCTGAATATGGATAGTGGTACCTGCTTCATTGACAAGTGCCTCCAAACGGGACCAATCAGATAACCAGGTTTTTACAGTTTCCTGGTCTACAGTCCGATTTAACAAATCACCATAAAACGGTTCATATGTCTCCCATTTGGTTGGTTCAATTTGGTCGATTTGCGTGGGAAGTTGGGAAAAAACCATTTACAAAATCCTCGATAGACTTACAATGACATTGTAGCGTGAGCTTTCCAGCTTGTGGCAAAAACAACATAGAAAAAATAAAGCCCCTGCGCATGATGCAAGGGCTTTACACTTTGCCGAAGGCGACGACGGGATTCGAACCCGTGATATGGGTTTTGCAGACCCTTGCCTTACCACTTGGCCACGTCGCCAGAAAAAGGACGGCAGGCTTAAAGCCTGCCGTTTTAGTAGAGCGGGCGACGGGATTCGAACCCGTGGCCTTCTCCTTGGCAAGGAGACGTTCTACCACTGAACCACGCCCGCAATATGTTGCCTTTCGATATTTCCAGAAAAGCGAATGCCAGGACCCAGACTTGAACTGGGGACACCTGCATTTTCAGTGCAGTGCTCTACCAACTGAGCTATCCCGGCTAGGCAAGGACCAAGCAACTTGTAAAAGTTGGTTGGATTCTATCTAAAGCCCTAAAAGATGTCAAATGCTGTCGCCCAACTCTCAAGGAAGTTAAAAATCGCGGAAGAGCCTTTCCTGCACCAGAGATTTACGTTAGACTACCTATCTTAAAAATTGATCTTTCAATCACGGGAGTGGTTGTGCCCCGGTGGGTGCCCTGGTCTTCAAAACCAGTGGCCGGTCGCGCAGAGCGAGCGGCGGTGGGTTCGACTCCCATCCTCTCCCGCCTAATTTTATCAACTCCTCCTAAGGCCCAAGATTCAGGGTGTACTGTGCCGGTTGAAGGGTTGTTGGGGCAGATGCGCCAACTATTAAAATGGGTTGGCGGTCACCTTCGCCCAAATCAACTTCAAAAGTTAGATCCCCATTTGAGTCCACCATTAAATCCTGGACTTCTATTTCATTCTCTTGAAATGTAATCAGCTTCAAATGCCACATCTGGGGTATATGCTCGGTTGCCCGAACAAAACCCTTCGCTTGCCAGGATGAATCTTCGCTTTCAACATCATCAAAAAATCCAATTTCGGGAATGCCAATATCATCCAATGCCAACCCGCTGTAGGTTAAAATCGGATCGGTTACATACTCAAATCGAATGAGGATCTTTTCTCCAGCAAATTGGGACAAGTCAATCTCCTCCCTCACCCAGCGTTGTGATCTGTCGCTGTAAAATCTTTCTGTAAAAGCTGAACCTGCAGGATTGTCGGCCGCATCCAGCCCCTGCATATTTTCACCAACGAGAGGGGTCCAGGTCAAGCCACCATCATTTGAAGCAGAAACATATGCAAAATCATATCCTTTTTCAATGTCTGCAAATACATTGTAAATGAGCGTGGCCTCGTTAACCTTGGTGAGGTCAACTTCCCGTGTAAGGCGGGGGTTGCTGCTATTGCCTCGTTGGCTGAACCAATATCTCTCCCCAGAAGTTGGCGCAGTATTAATCAACGATACTTCGGGCGAGCCATTGAAAGTTAATACAACATTTTCGTTTGGCAGACGGAAATAATCGGCCGCATACTGTTGGACTGAATCCATCAAGTTAGCAGGAAGCTTGTCTATAGGAACGGTAGATGCTGTGTTAAGTCCCTCGTTTTCAAAGCGGTATATTTCCGAGGCATTGGTGTCATTATGTATTGCCAGGGCGACTAACCAATCCAACCAAATAGATAGACCATCAACATTTAAATCATTCGCTTCAGCAACAGAATCGAGAGCATGAAGTCCAGGTAACGGGCTAGTTGCGAATTGATAATAAATATCCTCTCCCAACCGATCATAAATATAACGATTGAAGAGATATCCCTGACCATAATAAGGGCCGGCATTTTCTTCCGTCCAACTGTTTAGCTGCTGATCAGGGTTTTCTAAAAACAGATTTCCCCGGCGAACACCATTGCTTGGATATCCAGCCAGTTCGGCCGCAAGCGTGGCTGATCCTTCCTTCTCCCAGTCCCAATCTGAAGGATCATAATTATCTTCAATCAAATGCCTGAACTCATGAGCCAGTACACCCAAATAACCGTCTCCTCCAAAGCGATGGCTGTTCATAACAAACATTTCGCGCTCGTTGGAACGGGGGTCAACGGATCTAGGAAGGAGATCGGCGGGCTGTACGAGACCTGCCAGGAAACATTGAGCGGCCGTTTCCTCCGTCACCCCACACAAAGCAACAGGAGAAGCATTGACAACGTGCAGGCGAGAATCCCCATCGAGTCCGGGGTTACGCTCATGACCAAAATGCTTGACGACGGTGCCATAAATATCATCAAATGCCGCAGCGATACGAGCAAGCTCATCACTGTCAGGTCTTGGAGATGCTTGATCGGTGTCAAACCAAAAATAGGCGTGATCACTCTTAGCCAGCAATTCCGCTTCAATTTCGCCAACTGTATTATCTACATGGTTCAAGATATTAAACTTTTCGCGTACACCAATTTCTAAATTAGGATCAAATTCTTCCTGTTCCTGAATATTCACATCATCTATTCCTCGATATGCCCGGGCTAATCGAATATCATCACGAACCGGTGGAATCATTTTTTGCAACAGGTGCTCCGTATCGGGCAAAGGCGTTGCCTTCGGCAACGTGTCGCTTGTAGCAATCTCCGAAGGAATAGTACCAGCAATAGTAGGTTCAGGATCGTGGCTTGGAGAGGCAGTTAGTGGTGCGGAATCAACAGTGCCGGCATCTTCATAGTCCAGGTCAGAAGTGGCCACGGGTGTTTCTGACGGATTATCAAACGGAGTGCTGAAATTCGGCAACTCATTGTTTAAGCCACATCCAGACACAATAAAAATGAGGAACAAAAAGATAATTAGCAATCGATTCATTGTCTATCCACGGAAACAAGCATATTCGTAATATTCGATTTCACTCAGAAAATACAATAATTCTCACAGGTTTGGTATATTTATCCCTCAAACCAGGGTCTTTATGCAAAATTTTTCATTACCAAAACGCTTAATCTACAAATACCAGGGATTGATGTTAGGACTCATTCACTGGACTGAGATGAATAAAGTGCTCGGAATTAAGATAAGTAGCTTCATAAGGTGGCTATTCTTTTTTCTACCTATTTTCCTTTGGATAAGGGGTTGGGGAATTGCCTTCATCATTTTAGGTATCTTGATTTTCTTATGGGTCCAAATCAGCTATTGGCGTGCCCGCCGGTTAGGATATTACCGGTTTGTAAGTGATAAAAATCAAATTATGGCTGCAGAAAATATTGAACCATTACCCAAGAGAAAGCATATAAAAGTAAGCGCCAGCGGCACATTCAGTGTGAAAGATTGGGAAAAAAAAGTCGTTCTTCGGCCGGCTGAATATTGGCAGGTTCCTCTTGGAGATCATGGAATCATGGTTGAACACCAACCAGACCGTTACCTGTACCAATTCTTCAATGCAGAAACCATGCAAGAATTACAGAGAGGATGGCTCTTATACGGCTTCACCCCGCGGCCAGCCCTGGCCGTGAGCTTCATTTCAACCTGGGGGCCGGAATTCAGCGATGATAATATCAGCTTACTTCGCCGAAATAATCAAAATCCACCGCAAAAAATCCGAACGATTTATTTATCATTCGCTGATGAAGAACAAGAAAGGGCAGTCAGACAAAACATGATTTATGATGCCAGGCAAGTACGCTCTATTGGAGAAAAACAATGAACAATGGACCGGCACGCTTAATAGTCAAGCTGGGACCCGATCCTGGGAAAGAATACCTCCTAACTCAACCTGAAACAACTATCGGCCGCAGCCCTGGAAACACAATCGTTGTAGCAAACCCTGAAGTCTCACGACGTCATGCCCGAATAAAACAGGTCGGTAGTAAATACCAAATTGAAGATTGGGGCAGCACCAACGGAACATTTGTGGCAGGGCGAAGGATAATGAACCTTGTTATCCTAAACCATGAAGATGAAATTCAATTAGGTGACTCGATCCGCTTTGTCTTTTTAAGTGGAGCAGGAGACATTGAAAGCCTTCCGAGAGAACCGGCCTATGTGCCGCAAACGGAAGTTACCATTGTCGATGCCTCTCCTATACAACCACACGTTGAAGAAGAACCTGCACCTCCAGCAAAGCCTGTTCAAGCACATGATGCTGCTGAGGATGAATTTATTCTGCCGAAGCAGGAAGACAATACAAGTAGAAATCGCTTGCGATTATTAGGATGTGGCTGCTTACTGGTTTTAATACCTTTGTTATGCGTAGGGGTGATTGTTTTTCTAGATTTTTATGAACAGGGCCGTCTCCTCTACTGCGGTCCTGTTCGGCCGTTATTTGAGATATTGCTCGGTCCATTAGGATTTTCCCCTTTATGTCCATAAACAGAAAGGCTTTTCTTGTTTAAAAGTAATGAGACCAGACGGGCGCCTGGTCTCACTGTCGGAGAGGAGGGAAGAAATCTCTTTGCGGGGTATCAGGTAATTGGGTCGCTCACCATTACTCTGACATTTATATTCTACCCGGTGTTAGTTAACAAAAGTTTAACAATAGGTTACCGAATTGCTAAGCATTGTCGCGATATCTCCTACCTCAATCAAAATTTATTGTTTATCTAACCCAATTCCTTCAGTAGACCGGTTCTCTCATTGAATTCATCTATCAAGCCATCCATTTCGTCTACATGGCCATGAATGTTTTTCCAGTAATTCGGATCGTACCATTGGGCCTGGATCTCTTCATAGGAGCGCCCTTGCTGTTCCACCCAGGTGTAATACTTGAGGTTATGAATCCGTTTGCGATCGTTATAGGTTAATTCTTGCAGATAATCAGTCGTAACCCCTTTGAGGTATTGAGCATAGTTTGCCGCGGCGTCTATGGTTGTAAATTCACCAGCTTCATCGCGCAGTTCATGTACACGGCTTTCATACATTTCCATCGAATCCGTAGCCACTGTCAACACAACATCGTCAGCACCCAATTCATAATACTTTGCGAATTTTATGCTAGAAAGGATATTGGCAATGCTGGAAATTCCCAGTAATGGCAGCTTATCAACCAGGTCAGATGAAACACCCTGTTCAACTAAATAATCCTGCCCGGCTTCTTCGTTGAAAAGGCGCAAAATGCCCATTGGACCGGCATCATCTATCGCCATCACCATGTCGGTATTTTTTACATTGTGAATCCAGGGAATATGCTTGTCGCCAATACCCTCAATGCGATGGGCACCGAAGCCATTATTTAAGAGAGTTGGACACTGAAGAGCTTCGCTGGCAGCGATCTTGCTGGTTGGGAATTGATCTTTCATATAATCCCCACTAGCAATCGTACCCGCTGAACCGGTTGTCAGAACAACGCCTCGATACGAGTCATTAGGACCCATTTCTTTATTTAATACTTCGAGCATCGCCGGGCCGGTGACTTCATAATGCCAGAGATAGTTACCAAACTCTTCAAACTGGTTGAAAATGACAAGGTCTTCCCCAGATGCCCGCAATTCCCAGCATTTATCAAATATTTCTTTTACATTGCTCTCTGAACCCGGTGTCTTGATCGTCTCACCGGCAACAGAAGCAAGCCACTCAAAACGTTCTTTACTCATACCTTCAGGCAAAATTGCGATAGACTCACAGCCAAGTAAATTTGAATCATAAGCGCCGCCACGGCAATAATTGCCCGTTGAAGGCCATACTGCTTTTTGTGTGGTGGGATCGAATTGCCCGGTCACTAAACGGGGAACGAGGCAACCAAAGGCGGCGCCCACTTTATGAGCACCTGTAGGAAACCATTTTCCGATGAGGGTAATAATTCTGGCATCAACGCCGGTAATTTCACGAGGCAGTTCAATATAATTAACCTCGCCATATCCGCCACCACTGGGGACCGGCTCATTGTGCCAGGTGATGCGAAATAGATTTAAGGGATTTAAATCCCAAAGACCAACTTCGGACAGCTTGTCCTTAATCACACTAGGAATTAATTCCGGGTTTTTTTGTTGTTTAAAAGTGGGAATAATAATATTCTGCTCTCGCGCTTGTTTCACAGCGTTTTCAAGCGCAGATTCACTGTGTATCGTTAAATCAATCATCGTTTTCCTCAATTTTTGAATAATAATCAGACTTCACATTACATTGAGCGCATCACGCTTCGGAAATCGTCCATATCCGCAGCCACGGGATAATGTTTTGTCCCAACTTGCTGAACAGCGTTCATGGCCGAGTTGATGTCCTTTAATCCATTGCCCGTGTTCAGAACCACAATACGTTCATCAGGCTTTACCTGTCCGTAGTGGGCAGCCTTGACCAATCCGGCATAAGCCGTGGCTCCTGCCGGTTCGCCAAATACGGCCGCTAATCGAGCCATTGTGGGTACGGCATCTAAAATTTCCTCGTCTGTGACACATACATACGCCCCACCAGTCTCCTTGACGGCCGCCATTGCTTTCAGGCGGTCTCTTGGCAAACCCGCGCTAATGCTATCAGCAACGGTATCAGCGCTCACTGGCAGTTTTGTCAGTACATCTTCATCATTCTTCCAGGCTTGATACATATAACTGCTGCCCGCAGCCTGTACACCCATTAATTTTGGCATTTGATCGATCCAGCCAAGCGTCAGGAGATCTTTCAAACCTTTGTGTAACCCACCAATGATGCAGCCATCGCCAACGCTGACAAAAATATGGTCTGGTGCCTGCCAGTTTAATTGCTCACAGATTTCATAGGCGGCCGTTTTCTTGCCCTCGGTCATGTAAGGATTGTAAGCCGTGTTGCGGTTGTACCATCCATATTCGGCTGCCGCTTGTAAGCATAATTCAAAGGCATCATCATATGTGCCATCGACAAGTATGACCGTCGAATTAAAAACAAGCAGCTGGGCAACTTTTGCTTGCGGCGCAGATTTTGGTACAAAAATGACATTGGGCTGTTCAACACTTGCACAAATGCCACTCAACGCCGCCGCTGCATTTCCAGTGCTCGCCGTTGTAATGATTTCAGCTCCCAATTCCTGTGCTTTTACGACAGCAATAGCACTGGCGCGATCCTTGAAGGAGGCAGTTGGATTACGTCCATCATCCTTAACCCAAACATGGTTCAAACCCAAATGTGAAGCCATGCGGGGCGCTTCGTACAGCGGTGTCCAACCAACAGCTACTGGGGGGACCTGGGCATCGGAGTTTATAGGCAGCATCGCTTTATATCGCCAAATCGTAAAATCCTGGTTATTCCACAATTGTTCGGGGCTTATGTTCTTTTTGATTACATCATAATCATATTGAACGTCCAGAATCCCCTCGTTGCCAAATTCAGGATCGACGTACTCCACCTCATCAACGGCAAATTCTCGTCCGCTGATGACACTTTTTAGACTAACTACATGCTCCATTTTCTTCCCTTCACTTCTCATCCTAGGGTGTAATATGCGTTCCCGTCTCACCGGCAAGCGCACGTTCAATATTCTCGGGATTGGTTACAATCGCTCGTTTTCCGCCACCTTCGATAAATTTGACAACTGCTTCCATCTTTGGCGCCATAGAACCCTTTGCGAAATGCGTGCCCTCAGCAAGATATTTTTTGACTTCATCAACGGTCATCTCATCGATCCACTCTTGATTTGGCTTGCCGAAATTGAGAGCGCATTTTTCCACGGCCGTGCTCACGACAAATAATTCAGCCCCAATTCGATTGGCCAGCAATGCCGAGGCAAAATCTTTGTCAATCACAGCCGGCACGCCGGTCAAATTTCCATCATCATCTTGAATAACCGGAATACCTCCGCCACCAACGGTGATCACCACCACACCAGCGTCGATTAATGTTTTTATAGCCTCCTCTTCAACGATACGGACCGGTAATGGAGAAGCAACACATCGCCTCCACCCGCGGCCTGCATCTTCAACACAATCCCACCCATCACTTTCAATACGTTTACTGGCCTGATCTTCATCCATGAAAGAGCCAATTGGCTTGCTGGGATTTAAAAATGCCGGATCATTGGCATCGACCTGCACTTGAGTCACGACGGTGGCCACCGGTTTATTGATACCATTATTTTTTAAGTGATTCTGCAAGTTTTGCTGCAATGAATAACCGATGGCACCCTGTGTATCAGCACCACAGACGTCCAGCGGTACTTCATGCAATTCGCTTGCTGCCAATTCAGATCGACGTAGAATGAATCCTACCTGGGGACCATTGCCATGAGATATAGCCACATCCCAGCCAGCCTCGATCATCTTAGCAATATGGCCGGTTGTTTCCTTTGCGGCCGAATATTGGTCCTCTACTGTTTGGTGTTGTTTATCTTGAATAAGCGAATTGCCCCCAATGGCAATTACAGCGACTTTATTTGTCATATTTTTCACCTTTTACCCCGTTTTGAGTATCATCATATTCGCCACTAGGTGCTTAACGGCGAATATGATGTTCAAATTTACATGGTCAATGCCATGACAGCTTTCTGAGCGTGCAATCGGTTTTCAGCTTCATCGAAAACAACGGAATGCGGCCCATCAATAACCGAATTACTAACCTCAATCTCGCGATCTGCCGGTAGTGGATGCATGTAAATCACATCATCTTTGCCTAAGGCGATCTTGGCATCATCCGCAATCCAGTCTTTATATCTGTCCTGAATCTCTTTTCCCTCTTCAGGATCATGGGTAGTCATCAAAGGTCCCCAAGACTTGGCATAGATCACATCAGCATCCTTGCAGGCCTCCTCCATATCATGGACAACTTCAAATCCAGTATGGTTCTTCTTTGCTAAGTCACGTGCTTGATCCATGATGTCAGGCATCAGTTGGAATTCAGGTGGATGGGCTAAGACAACATCCATTCCGAACCGGGGCATCTGTAAAATGAGAGATTGGGGAACAGACATAGGCTTAAGATAAGAAGATGCATACGCCCAGGAAACCACCATTTTCTTCCCTCTTAAATTTCGACCTTTTTTCTCTTGAATGGTCATCAAATCAGCCAGGCATTGATGTGGATGATATATTTCACACTGCATATTCAGTACAGGTACGCGAGAAGCTTCAGCAACAAGGTTTAAATACCGGTTGCCAACTCCCCAATCCACATGGCGAATAGCAATACCATCAAAGTAACGGCCGAAAATATCACCCAATTCCTTTTCTGTATCACCATGAGAAATTTGGGTTGTCCGACTTTCGATGAACGCTGCATGACCGCCTAACTGGGCCATTCCAGCCTCAAAAGAACCCCTTGTTCGTGTGCTGGAAAAGAAAAATAGCATGGCCAATACCTTATCCCGCAAATAGGCATGGCTAAGTCCCAAAGCCCGTTTGCTCTTCAAATCCCAGGCCACATCTAGCACCGTTTGCACTTCCTCTGCCGAAAAATCAAGGTCGCCGATAAAATCTCTTCCCTTTAATCCGGTTTGCATCACTTTTCTCCTTATTGAATGATTGGTTTAATTTTTTTGTTATCTAAAATTTGACAACTTTTATTAAATGGTTTTCGCCCATATATCAAGTGAAAAGTTGTCAAATTTCTGCGCAAATGATTTTTGTAACAGCGTATTGACTATTCCATTTTGCCTAAAACCAGGGCCAACAAGGCCATACGCATCACAACACCGTTGAACGCTTCTTGCCAGTAGCGAGACCAGCGGGTGATATCAACATCTGCAGGAATTTCGTCCATGCGTGGCAGAGAGTGCAACAAGATGGCATCCGACTTTGCTTTATTCTGCAACAAATCACGCGTAATTCGATAATTTGAAGGGGTCAAACTCACCTCGCCCGTCCGTTCATCACGCGATTTGGTGTAATCAGGTTGTACAACAGGTTCGACAAGAATGACATCGGCCTCAGCGATAGCCTCTTCAACGTGGCCAACCTCAGAATAATTCAGTCCATAGTTATCAATCTCTGCTTTGAACTCATCAGTTAGCGACATATCTGGAGGAGACACAAAGGTAACCGGGCAATCAAATTGAGTTAATCCATGAGCGAGGGAATGCATGGTACGCATGCGCATATCACCGACCGCCAACCAGCGCAATCCATCAATTCGTCCTTTTTCACGATAGACAGTATAGAAATCAGTCAAAATTTGGGTTGGATGTTCACCCCAACCATCCCCACCATTAATGATAGGAACGGATGCCCACTTTGCAGCTTCATGGGGTGCTCCTTGCTGGAAATGACGCATTACAATGACGTCACCGTAAAACTCCAACATTTTGACTGTATCTTTAATTGTCTCCTGGTAAAAGTCACCGGCACGGGTCATTTTGGCATCGGAAAATCCTGTCACCTGCCCCCCAAGACGAATCATGGCGGCTTCATGAGCCAATCGTGTGCGTGTTGAGGGTTGGTAGAATGCCGTTACTAAGGTCTTCTCGCGCAGTATATCGCTATTTTTGCGATTTCGTGCGATAGGTTCCAATCTTTCTGCTGCCTCAAAAACTCTGAAAAATTCATTACGCTCAAAATCTTTCAACGATAAAATATCTCGACCAATAAAGCTTCTCATGTCACTCTCCTAAAAAATGTTTTAGATTTCCTTGAACAGCTAGAAAATGAAACTGACAAAATACTCAGCATCAATCTGGATTTCCAGTTGCTCAATAAAAAAATTAAATACTAAATATGCTAAGAATTTAGCACTACGTAAGCTCAAATGCTGCGCCTGATCATTCGGAAGCGCAGTAAATCATCCCGGAAATAGGACTTAGCCCATAGAACAGGTTCGTTTTCATTGTTATAACCCACCTCTTGGAATGAGATGAGCGCCGTTCCGGGTTTTATTTCTAGTAAATTTGCGATTTTTTTATTTGCTGATGTGGGAACAATCTCTGAAAGATAATAATTCAATGGTTGCTGGCAGTAATTTTCTAGCACTTCGTAAATTGGAATGATGAAATCTATCTTACCCGCTGAAGTGTTAAAATGTTTTGATGGTATCCGATTCTCAGTATAGATGACCGGCTTGTTATCCTCTGCAAAAAGTTTGTTGATGACCGTAATAGTCTCATCTCCCCCTAAATGAAAAATTCTATTGACCTCAGCCGAAGGATATTCGTCATAGCTGTCTAAAACTGAGGTGGTTGGCGTGTATCCGTGAGCTGTCAGAATAGCTTCATAGGACCATATTTCATCTAAACGTGATTTAATTTGTAATCCCGGTTGGTTAACATAAGTGCCTGAACCCTGCTTGCGAAATACAACACCTTCGATTTCCAACCGGCTTAATGCATCACGAATCGTTGTCCTGCTAACACCCAACTCATTAGCCAAATCGGACTCGGAAGGGATCCGGCCGTCAGTATAGGCATCATTCAAGATTTGCTCCTTGATGTGGGCCTTGGCCTGGTCGGTTAATGATGGGCTGCGTTTCAACATTTTCGCACTTATAAGACGGTTAACGTCTGGTCGTATGGTTGTATGACGTATTTTAACAAATTCATATGTAGTTTGTCAATACTTTTTTTCAAATCTCTTGATTTCTCGCTCCATTTTATTGACGCAGCGCGTCATTTATGGTATTATTTATTCAAGATGTCTTGACCTGTCGGGCTTACCTCTGGGGTGAAGCGCTTTCTATTAGCCCGACAGGTTTTTGTTGCCTGGCTTCCCTTACATTGGATAGAATGATCCCGTGTCCAATAAAGATCCAATATCTCCTAGGTATTTTTTCCGAACGGGAAAAATAATTCTTCAAGCTGTCATCATCGGATTCGCATTTCTACTGCTTGGTTGCACTCAATCATTGAATCAAGTTAATTCAATTGAGTTAAAGGAAAATATAATTCCACAAGCAAAGCCAGCCAAATCAACGGATCAAGCCAATATTTCACCGAGCGATGAACGGATTTCTACCCTTGAAGCCCCTCCTTCACCGACGCCTGTACCAACAAGCCAATATCAATCCACACCTATCCCACCACCGGCCTTAGACAATCCGCTCCTGGAATCATTTGTGCAAGAAGCGCAAGAAGGGGCTGCGGCCTTAATTCACCTCAGTGAAGACAATACGGGGATTTGGCAGTTTCCCAAAAATAGCTTCTCACATCCTGTAGCGGTTGAGATTCACCAACGTGTCATCTATCTGATAGACAAAGGTCGCGTCTTAACGGTTAATATTGATAATCCCACCACTCCATCTACCCTCTTAGAACCGGGAGAATATGTTGAGAATGTATTGGTTTTAGAAACCCTGGATTTAGGATTAACTTCAACAGCCTTACTTGTTTTGGACCGTGCCGGTGATGTGTACCGTTTCGACTTTGCCGGCCAGGTCTGGAAAGTTGATCGCTATGATCGACCAGTAGAGGAATCGTCGGGTCATTACTTTGTCGCCCTGGATGGGATGAAACATTTTAAAGACGAAGCGGGAAAAAGCATGGAGCAAGCTGCCCTTTTGGAGACCAATTATAAGTTCACAATGACTTATAATCAGGACTCGACATCAATCTGGAATTTACCAGAAGCAAGAGGAATAGACTTAAGCACAAACGATGATGATGTTTTTGTCCTTCAGCGATCGCTGCATGACTCCTCAGCGAACCTCTTGAAATTTAATAACACACGATTGGTTAAGGAGTTTGACCCAAATATTGAGATGGAACGGCCGCGCCAGGTTGTGGCCACCGAATCGGCAGTTTATGTACTCGACCAGGCGGGGCAGCGTTTGCGTGCTCTCGATCCTCAAAACGGTGCATTGTTGCGCGTCTATCAGCTCCCGCAGGAAGATCCGCCTTCCACATTTACCGTCACCTCAAATGATGAACTCATATTTACATCACGTGACCGAATCTATTTTTTAAATCAACCTGGTATGACGAAAAGTATTGGAGGAAACCTGGAAGAAACTGGCATTCAACCTCATGATCCCCGTTTTCTGGCCGCCTTAACCGATTTCACAGTACCCATTGGGGGGTCGAACATCACCTTTCGAGACTTTCAATTACCCGGCGCTCCCCGTCATTACCGTCTTGGAATTCACCAGGGAATAGATTTTTACTGGCAGCCGGGTACAAAAGTGTTGGCCACTGCTGCCGGAACCGTCATTCGGGCCGATAATGAATATGTCCCTCCAACGTCCTGGCAGTTAGGAGCCTGGTGGGCAGAATCTCAGGAAAACGGCTTTACATCTCTCGAAACGCTTGATAAATATCTCGGCCGTCAAGTTTGGATTGAACATGACGGAGGTCTCGTGAGCCGATATGCACACTTGAGCAGCATTGCCCCTGGCATTGAACAAGGTGCGGCTGTTGAAAAAGGGGAGGTAATCGGGGAAGTAGGCAACTCAGGGTCACCCTCATCCTTAGAGAGTGATTCGGCCGATGCTCATCTCCATTTTGAATTGTGGTTTGGCGATCATTATTTGGGGCAATATTTGCGGCCGATTGAAGTCCGTGAATGGGTTGAACAAATATTGAAAAATTAATACGTTACGCATTTCCTTCCTTGAGGGTTGGCAGTTCGGCTTTCTGCATTAATTGGACCAACTCGTCAATTCGATTTCGCCGGTAAAGGTATTGCAGAAGGCTTCTCGATTTTTCCCTTTTTGCGCCGGCATCTAGCTGTTCCCAATCAATATCCAAATCACGGGTCATATCTTTCAGATTTTCAAGCGTATAATGGGTCAAAAGATAATGACGCAGAATGGTTGGTGGGGAATCATCATCAATTTTTTCCAGCCTGGGTAAGTGTTCTGCCGGTGGTGGGGTTAATATTCGCTCGACTGCCAGCGCCAGCGCACCCGCTTTGCCTTCCTGGTCGGCTATTTTCATAATGTTAATGATTAGATGGTTTAAATCTTGACCGATGGGCATGACATCGACTTCATTTAATTCGAGATCAAACATTAAGTCCAACACATCCTCTCGTCCAAATCGGTTTTGAATTTCCTCAAACAGCATCTGGTTGTCCACGGCTGTTTTGTTTTCAGCATCAGCTTCAATACTTTGAAGCGCCTGTGATGATTCCACGGAAGCATTCACCGGCACGCTTGTCGCCAGTTTTGAAATTAAACGGGGTACAAAAAGCCCCCATATCCACAAGGTTGCACCCCCGAACAATGCCCCAGCAAGGAAAAAGTAAAAGAAACCCAACTCGGCTCTCAGGGCTTCATTGTCAAAAGTAAATATTAACGTGTCTATTAGAACCGCCGCAGTCACGGCCAGAAGCCCAATCCCCCAGGTCAAAGATGGGTGTCGCAAGAACATTATCAAATAAATAATGATCAGCGTAATTTTTAGAATCATGATAACAGTCATCGTTCTCGATCCTCTTAGCATCTGCGCTAATTGTGAGAATTGTAGCATTCAAACATTCAACTGCAACATCACTCCCTGGCGGTTAAAACGATTCGTGATTGAATAATCCTTGTGCTATTATTTCTTGCGTATTAATATCTGGTCGATTTAGAAACGAAAAACTTAAATAAACGTATAGAGGGGTGATAATATGAGTAAACAAGAGGAAAACTCAATGAATAATGAAAGTGAGTTAACAACTCAAGAATATCAACCCGGATTCTTGTCTGAATTATGGCAGCAAGCGCGGCTGCTTTATCAGTTGTTTCTCGATCCGGAAGTTCCCATATACATCAAAATCTTGCCGATCGCGGCCGCTGCTTATTTAATATTCCCCTTCGATTTTCTTCCTGATGTCCTTCCCGGTTTTGGGCAATTAGATGATCTGACTATTTTGGTCGTCGGGGCCAAAATGTTTATTGAATTAGCCCCTCAACATGTTGTAGAGCGATATCTACAAGAAATGAGGACTGGATATCATGATATAAGTCCAGGAGATGGGGATCCTGTTGGTGGTGGAGTAGCCGACCAGGATGTTATTGATGGAATTATCCTTGATGATGAATCTTCAGAATAGAATACAAGTAAGAAGTATTAATTCGTTGTGGTTAAGGCAAAAGTCCCATTTGTCTTAACATCCAGTCCCCTCCATAATAATAAATAAACAAAATAAAGCTGCAACAGCAGCATAAAATGATCAACAGTACAGAAACAATGATTGCCGGTGTGCGCCAGACTCTCTTTTCTTGCGGCTCATCCACATCAGGCTCACCCTGGTGGGAGATGACGACCGGTTCCCCATCGGAAGGGGAATAATCATCCTCAGACTCATTTATAGTATCAGCTTCTTCTCCAAAAGAACCGCTTTCTGGTTTCGGAAAATAATTTTCCTCCGCTTGATCTAATTCTTGAGCAAAATCATCCTCTGTAGATCCTTCTTTAGGGAAACCACCCTCATCAATTTGCGAGGCTGAATAAGAAGCGGATTCAGGTTCGCCAACCATGTCATCACCCGGTTCTATTGCATCCTCAAATTCGCTTGGGTCGGCATGATTGTCCGGTTCTTCTTCAACACTCGAACCCTGATTAAGAGGTGAAATATCAAGGACCGTTTCCTGATTGAACTGATCCTCTTTTTCCACCTGAAAACGAAGCTCAACCCCGGCTCCCATTGTAATGATTTGGCCGGGTTTTAACTCAATAGGATTCCCAGTCAAGCGTTGACCATCAACATAGGTTCCATTGGTACTTCCTAAATCTTGGATCGTAAACCCGGAATAAGATTGATTAAACCGGACATGCTGACGAGAAACTTCAGGATCAATGATGGTGATATCAGCCATTGGATCACGGCCGATTGTGATATTTACCGAACTGAGTGAATAAACTTTTCCAGATTCCGGACCTCTAAGCACAAGAAGTTGAAAATTTTGCTCACTCATAAATTACTCCTCAATTAGGATCATATCATTCACTGTTCGATTGGATTGTAATTGTATTTCGCAATCCTAAGGTTGCAACTGGTAAACGGATCCATTGTTGTGATCCAAGAGGTAAAGTTCTCCATTAACATCTTGACCGAAACTAGAAACAACAAATTCCGTATCCAAAACGGAGCGGTGCGTCCAGGTTCCATCCTCCTCCTGGATAAGCGCCCAAATGTTTCCACTACAATAATCAGCCACAAAATAATTACCATAAAGTTGGGGAAACGCCGAGCCTCGATAAACATAACCTCCTGTCACAGAACAGTGACCTTGATGATCATATTCAAAAATCGGTTGTTCGAGGCCACTTGCATTACAATTAGTTTGACTAAAACAGCGGCTGCCTTCCAGAATATTCCAGCCGTAATTTTCCCCTCCTGGGCTTTGGGCCGGCTGGAAATGGACTTCTTCCCACACATTTTGACCGACGTCAGCAATATAGAGGTCACCGGTCAAGCGATCAAAGGAAAAGCGCCAGGGATTACGCAAACCCCACCCCCAAATCTCATTCCGACGGTTGTCGTCGCTTACAAATGGATTTGTTGATGGAATGCCATATCCATCACCAGAAGAATCTACATCTATGCGAATGATAGTTCCTAACAAACTGTTCGGGTTTTGGCCATGATTCAGCGGATCATTAGCACTGCCTCCATCACCAAAACCGGCAAAAAGGAATCCACCAGGACCAAACGCTAACTGGCCACCATTATGGTTGGCATATGGCTGGGCAACAGATAAAAGTTTAATTTCTCTGTCAGGATCGGCATAGCCCGGGCTTTCTGGCTCAACAATGAAAGATGAAATATGTGTATCCCCTTGTTTGTCCGTATAGTAAATAAATAAGCGAGGGTCGTTCGGAAAATTGGGATGGAAAATTATTGAGAGCAAACCCTGTTCGAGGCTGCCGGAGCCAACGCGGTCGCGAATATCCAAAAATGGCGTTTCCTGTAAGACACCATCTGCAATGATTTTCACGACCCCAGCCTGTTCAACAACAAACAGCCTTTCATCATTGGCATGGGTCAAAAATACAGGTTTCTGAAAAGCCCCCACAATCACGGGTGACAACGTCAAATTCTCTACAAGTGCCTCCGGTATTGGTGTCAGTGAGGGGATCGCCGTCATCGTTGGCGTGATGACTGGCGGCTCCTCGGTTGTAGAATTTCCATCCGGTGTTGAAAGAGATGGAGTTGCGGCAATCTCAGTTGGCGTAGGCTGCTCTTGGGTCGACGTTGGCTCAACAATTGAAATGATGGGAGGCGTTTCGGTTACTGCCTGATCTTGATTTTGACATGAAGTAAACAATAAAGTTATTGTGAGTAAACAAAGCAAAATATATTTATCCATCAATAAATTATATAAAAAAGGCCAGAGACGGCAGGTCTCTGGCCAGGTATCCTCATCAAAGTTTTTAAATTAGCGTTCGGCTAACGGCACATAATCTCGCTTATCTTCGCCAAGATAGATCTGGCGAGGTCGAGCGATTTTTTGTGCATCGTCATTCAGCATTTCAACCCATTGGGACAACCAACCTACAGTCCGGGGTATTGCAAACAATACAGGGAACATTGAGACCGGAAAACCCATCGCCTGGTAAATAATCCCGGAATAAAAATCAACATTGGGATACAGATTTCGAGAAACAAAAAAGTCATCCTCAAGGGCGATCCGCTCCAATTCCAGGGCTATATCTAGAAGCGGGTTGCGCCCTGTTACTTCAAAAACCTCTTCGGCGATATCTTTAACAATTCGGGCGCGTGGATCGTAATTTTTATAAACTCGGTGTCCAAATCCCATCAACAACCTTTCCCGATTCTTTACTCCTTCGATAAAATCAGGAATATTATTCACATGACCGATATCCATGAGCATTTTCAAAACCGCTTCATTTGCCCCGCCATGAAGCGGGCCATATAGCGCAGCAGCAGCTCCGGCCAATGCCGAATAGGGATCAGAGTGACTTGACCCAATAACACGCATGGTTGCGGTCCCGCAATTCTGTTCATGATCGGCGTGCAAGATAAATAAAACATCTAAGGCTCGCTCGAGAACAGCGTTCGGCACATATCTTACCTGGGTCATCTTATCCAGCATGCTTAAGAAATTTCCCGTATAACTCAAATCGTTATCCGGATACACATATGGCAAACCACGAAGATGCCGGTAAGAAAATGCAGCGATCGTCGGTACTTTGGCGATCAATCGGATTATTTGTTTAAATCTGTCGTCCTCATCATGGATATTCCCTGATTCGGGATAATAGGTTGACAACGCCGCGACTGTAGAAATGAACATACTCATCGGGTGAGCATCATAGCGGAATGCATCTAACAACGATTTTACATTTTCATGGATGAAGGTTCGATGTAATATTCGATATTCCCAATCGGACAATTGCTCTTTCGTGGGCAGTTCCCCAAACATAATTAAATAGGCAACTTCCAAATAGGTTGATTCTACTGCTAGCTGCTCAATTGGATATCCTCTATACCTCAAAATCCCCTTGTCACCATCAATATAAGTGATTGTGCTCTCTGTGGAAGCGGTATTTTTAAAACCGGGATCATAACTAAGCATCCCAAAATCGTCTTCATTGATTTTTATTTGACGCAGATCCATCGCGTTGATTGTGTCGTTTGAAACCGGAATTTCATATGTTCGCCCGGTCCGGTTGTCAGTTATGCTCAGGGTGTCTTTGGACATTTTTTCTCCTTTTTTATAACGGTAAATCAATTAATGGCGGCCAAATAATTCTTGGTATTAATATGAGGTTCCAGGGAAGGAATCCCAATTCTCTACACAGCTTTCAAGCGCTCACCATATTGTTTCTGATAATATTCGCGGAATTCACCACTTTTAATTTTACGCCACCACCACTCATTTTGGGCATACCATTGAGCTGTCAAGGCTATTGCTTCTTCGGGGGTGTGGCGGGGCTGCCATCCGAGTGCTTTGATCTTGCTTATGTCCAGGCTGTAGCGACGGTCATGTCCAGGTCGGTCAGTTACATGACGGATGAGATCGCGCGGCCGATTTAACGTTTTTAATAAAATCTCAACCATCTGCAAATTTTCCATTTCCTGTCCTGTGCCGACATTGTAGATTTCTCCAACAGCACCTTTGTGCAAAACAAGGTCAATAGCTTCACAATGATCCACGACATACTGATATTCCCGCATTTGCCTGCCATCCCCATAAACCGGCAGTGGTTCTTCATCAATGGCATTGGTTGCGAATAGAGGAATCACTTTTTCGGGGTATTGATATGGACCAATATTATTGGACCCACGGGTAATCGTGACCGGTAGTTGATAAGTCACATAGTAGGCTTTAACCATCAAATCGGCGCTTGCCTTACTGGCGGCGTATGGACTACGGGGATCGACATTATCTTCTTCCGTACTGGAATAACCCGGTGGAATATGCCCATAAACTTCATCGGTAGAAATCTGGTGGAAGCGGTCTAGATTATGGCGGCGCGCCGCTTCCAAAAGTACATAGGTACCATAAACGCTGGTCTGGATAAAAGTGTCGGGATCTAAAATCGAGCGATCAACGTGGGTTTCGGCCGCAAAATTGACAATGGTATCAATATGATGAAACTTGATGGCTTGCTCAACAGCAGAAGCGTCACATATATCCCCTTTTACAAAACGGTATCGCGGGTCATCAGCTATGCTGATCAAGTTATCCAGGTTGCCTGCATACGTTAACTTGTCAAAAACCACAACATTGTAGTTTGCATACTTATCCAATATGTAATGAGTAAAATTTGATCCGATGAAACCGGCTCCCCCGGTTATCATGATATTCTTCACGACTAAACCTCTAAAAATATAAAAATGACTTTTCAGTATGATTTAATCTTATCTCATTAAAGCCAACTCGTAAACATTACAACCCTGGCAATTTTCTACTTTTTACCTTTAATTTCTATTCTTATCGACAAAGCTGTCAATTAATCGTCGGGCGATACTTATTGAAGAAGGCACATTAGGCAAGTTCTCTGGCAAATACCATCCGGCGTCATCAATTTCTTCCACTTCCAGCCTGATTTCACCAGTATCATACTCAGCAGTAAAGCCAATCATCAGGGAGTTAGGAAATGGCCAGGGCTGGCTGCCAAAATAGCGAATATTTTTAACCCTTAGACCTACTTCCTCATAAATTTCCCTCCGCACACAATCTTCCAGGCTTTCACCAGGTTCCACAAACCCGGCCAGCACACTGTAAAAACCATTCGGATTGCGTTGGTTGTGTGCCAGTAAAATTTCTTTTCGGCCGTCATTATCACGCTCAATGCTAACAATAATCGCCGGTGCTAATCGAGGATAACTGGTTAAATGACAGTTTGGGCACTTCTTCGCTCGTTCATAGGATAATTGCTTTACAGGACGGCCGCAGCGTCCACAAAATTGGTGCGTTCTATCCCAATCTACGATCTGAACGGCTCGACCGGCCAAAGATAAAAATGATTCATCAAGCCTGCCAAACAATTGCCTTAAGCTTTGGAATTCCATCCCTTCAGGAGAAATAACCTCCTTGGAAACTTCGGCCGAATAGCAATGAATAGAACCAGAAGGTCCATTCAGATAGCCCAAATATTGCCGGCGAATCACTTTTTCCTCAAAACCTTTTAACGATTTGGTTTCTGGTATATTTACCTCAGGAAGCTGATCGTTCACAAGAAGGCGATAGCCTCGGAAAATGAACCAATAAGCATTTTCATCCATAATATTTGGTTGTTCTAATGAGGCATAAAATGACATTATCATTTATTTAAATTGTTCTTTACCGCGTGGTTTAATAGAAAAATATTATTATCTGTTCACCAATAGGAGAAATCCCTTATGGGTACGGATCCACGGTTGGTGTTGGGGTGAATGTTTCTCCTGGGCCGGGATATCCACCAGGAACATCTGTTGATGTGGCTGGAGCAGGAGGCTGCTCAGGCGTGTTGGTTGCTGTTGGACCAGGGTTATCATTGGTCGATTCCGGTGTAGGAGAAGCCGTAGGTGCCGTTGAAGTAACATTACTTGTTGCGGTGGCAATTGACGTTGCTGGTGTTGGGCTAAGCGTAAATGTTGGTGGCACGGTTTCGGCTATGGCCGGAGTCGATGTAAACGTTTGTTGGCCCGCTAATGTTGCAGTTACCGTTTCGGCCGGAACAGTTTCCTGGGCTGTCGTGACTTCCGCCGTCACCGTTGGGCTTGATTCTTCAATGACAAGGGTGGGCACAAGAGCCGGTAAATTGGGATCTTGCCCACTAACAATGACGGGGATCGCCTGTCCATCTTTTCCTACGAGAGGATTTGGCTGCAAAATTTTTTTCACTTCAAGGTACCAGGCATTGCCGTCGGGGGGTCCCTTTCCACAACCTAAAGGACCCTGGTAAAGGCGCCAGGTCCCCTGAATGGTCATTGGTGTATTATCTGAAACCAGGTCGATGATTCGCTCATACCCTAACACATCTAGTTGTAAGTTTTCGGCCGTCAATGACCACCCAAAATCCGGACCTGTATAATTTAAGCAATTTTCCCTTTCTAAGGTCAGATAATCTCCGGAGACAACAATCACTTTATTCAAATAAGCAATCGGATCCGCATTTAAATCACTGAATGTTACAGGCTCTTGCAAAACCGCCATTTGCCCATCAACTTCGGTCGGTTCGGGTAAAGGGGGCATAAGCTGCGAGCCACCATCTTGTCTCAATGCAAACCAAATTAAGATAATTATGACAAGTAAGATGACTGGAATGGCAATGAGGAGAATGGCTTTTCTACTTATTCCACGGTTTTTCTCTGAAAACCCACTCATAAGATCCTGAAACACATATGAAGATTTTCAATAATAAAATCCCAAAAATTCATGTGACCAATTCTACCTCGGAACAATCTGCCCGTCTGGTAATAAAGAGAAGATGGTCATCAAGCTCCAATCTATGCGCGGGCAATAACCAGGCTGTATCAAGTTACTCAAGACTTAAAAACAGGTGATGCAGAGAGACCTGACCCCGTTTTGATCGTATAATTGAATAGTAGGATTGGTTAGAATGAATCACACTTTATTGATAGGTGCGCTATGGAACATCCACAAGGACTAAAATTGCTACTAAGTTACCATGTTAGCCGCGAGAAGCAGCAAGAATATCATCAATTTGTAATGGGACGGTACCTTCCGGCAATGCAATCCATGGGGTTCCAAATGAGTGAAGCGTGGCATACAGCATATGGAAATGCACCAAATCGCTTAGTGGGTTTGGTTTGCTCTGATGAAGACACCATGTATGAATTGTTGGAAAGTGAATCGTGGGATGCCTTAATTGAACAACTTGAGGAACTGGTTTCCGATCTTGACTTTAAGTTTATTCCCTACCGGGGTGGATTCCAGCTCTAGCCACCAGTGCTGACTCCCAAAAAGAAAATATGGACCTCTTCGCCCTCGGCCGTAAAGCGCAAATTGAAAAGGAATCCCCATTAGCAAACCGCATGCGACCGCGCACACTGGAAGAGTTTGTTGGCCAGGATCATATCATGGGGCCTGGGAGATTGCTGCGTCGAGCAATCCAGGCCGATCAGCTATCATCCCTCATCTTTTACGGTCCACCCGGTACAGGAAAAACAACACTGGCTATGGTTATTGCCAACAGCACAGAAAGCCATTTTATTACTATCAATGCTGTCTTATCCGGTGTAAAAGAAATCCGCGAGGCCATTGCCACTGCCAAGGAAGGTCGAAATCTACATGGCCAGAGGACAACCCTCTTTGTCGATGAGGTACACCGTTGGAACAAAGCCCAGCAGGACGCCCTACTGCCCCATGTTGAAAATGGCACCATCATTTTAATTGGGGCAACGACAGAAAATCCATATTTTGAAGTGAATAAAGCATTGGTCAGTCGGAGCCGAATTTTTCAGCTCAAACCTCTTACCCATGATGATTTGCGACAGATTGCCTGGCAGGCTCTTAAAGATAGGGAAAGAGGGTATGGGGAATTAAACATCCTCATTGCGGAGAACGCTATCGAACATCTGATTGATGTCGCCAACGGTGATGCGCGAGGGGTGTTAAACGCCCTTGAATTAGCAGTAGAAACGACCCCGCCGAATGATCGGGGTGCAATCAATATCGACATATCAATTGCTGAAGAATCAATCCAAAGACGAGCCGTACTTTATGATAAGGAAGGTGATGTCCACTACGATACGATTTCGGCATTCATCAAGAGCCTCCGTGGTTCCGACCCTGATGCGGCGCTTTATTGGATGGCAAAAATGGTTTACGCTGGTGAGGATCCACGCTTTATTTTTCGGCGTATGACCATCTTCGCCGGCGAAGATGTTGGTATGGCCGATCCTCATGCCATCACAATTGTTATTAGTTGTTGGTCTGCCTTCGAGCGAATCGGCATGCCGGAAGGGCGCTTTCCCCTGGCTCAGGCAGCCATTTACCTGGCGACTGCCCCGAAATCAAATTCTGCATTTGCCTTTTTTGACGCGCTAGAAACGGTTGAAGAAGAAACCGAGACAGATGTTCCCAATCATTTAAAAGATGGTAACCGCGATCAGGAAGGATTCGGACATGGGAAGGGTTATCTATATCCGCATGCCTATCGAGACCATTGGATTGCACAGCAATACTTGCCGGAATCATTACAAGGAAAGATTTTTTATCAACCAGGAAACCTGGGATATGAAAAAGAAATTCAAGATCAGGTTTCCCAACGTCGCGAAGCCCAATTAGCAGCAATGGTAGAAGGAGGGATTGGGGCACCTCCTGAAATTTTAACAAACAGCCCAACCGATCGCATCCGGGACATTTGGCTTCAAAGAACGGTTGCCGGTGTCAGTCGAACCCTGGCCCACCAACGTGACCGAATTTTTGAGATGATTTCTGCACAACGACACCATCTCGTTCTTAATCTCAATGCCGGCAGCGGCCTTCTCACCTGGGAGGCAATACGGAGGGTGCCTGAGGGAGGTGTATGGGCTTTAACAAATGATCAAAACAATGCGGATGCTCTCCAACAGCAAAGCATGAAACTGAATGAGCTTGAGCGCCCGGTAATTATGATGGGCAATATTGAAGAGTTAGCCTACTTGCTCCAATTACGTGGCGAAGAGGATATCCGCTTCGACCGGATCATCGGCCGTAACATCTTCACCACCAAAATCTTCCAAATCAACGAAATATTGCCCCACCTGACACAATTCCTTTCACCTGCTGGATTGCTGTCATTTTCTCAAATCATGCCTGTTTATACTCAAAGGCTTTATAAGCTCGTTGATTGGGCAGGAAATAAAAGTTTAGAGGAAAAGGTCTCTCAGGCCGAGGAAAAAATTTATCAGGACGAAAACGATTCTCTTGTAAACTGGGATGAAAACGATCTTCAATTAGCATTTAATAGAGCAACCGAAATCAAGGATTTCTTTGTAGAAGAATCTATTGAGGAACGACATATATCAGAAGATCAATTACACCGTTGGTTCGTTGGGCAACAAGCTCAATTCAATCGCGCCACCTATGGCCAAAGATTGGTCGAAGCTGGGTTAACGAAAAAAGAAATTGATCATGTTTATTCCCTGTTTCGTCAATCCCTCCTGTCAAAATCAGTGCCCTGGTCCATATCAACGGCCTTTCTAACGGCCATCCCTAAAAATGGTTAAAGGATTCTTGACAGCCTTCTGGCTGTAGCTATAATTAATGAGTTGCGGCCATGTTGCCGCTTATTTTTTGATTGAAAGCCATATGTATTTTTAAAATAAAGCCCTGGCCATAATAAGTGGCTTTTTGCTGGCGGATCAGCACAGGGTATTGAATTTCAACTGAGAGGTTTATTGCAATGGGTGCTGTTCCAAAAAGAAGAATATCGAAGTCACGCCGCAACCGGCGAAGATCACATCACGCCCTGAATAGGGTTCATCTTGTAGAATGCCCGGAATGTGGGGATATGCGTCGTCCGCATCGTATGTGCCCTTCCTGTGGGACATACCGAGGCCGCCAGATAATGCCTGGTATTGAAGAATAAAAAGATAGGGGCCGTGGAAACACGGCCTTTTTTATTTACAATAATCTTTTTTAGACATGGGAACCGCCGTTTTATTTCCAGGCCAAGGATCACAACAAGTAGGTATGGGAGCCGATATTGTTCAAATTAGTCCTGGTGCCCAATCAGTTTTTGCAGAAGCGGATACGATATTAGAGTTTTCCTTATCTCAAATTTGCTTTGAAGGACCGGAAGATCTACTTACCGACACCGTTAATCAACAGCCTGCATTATTTACAACAAGCCTCGCCTACTGGGAAGCATTAAAAGGAACACAGGATATAAATCCAGATTTTCTGGCCGGACACAGTTTAGGCGAGTTTTCGGCCCTGGTTGCTGGAGAGAGCATCTCTTTTGAAGATGGATTAACTCTTGTACGAAAAAGGGGTGAGTTGATGAAGAAGGCCGGAGAAATTGCCCCGGGAGGAATGGCTGCATTACTCGCTATGGATGTCGCAAAGGGACAGGAAATCTGCGCTCAGGCCAGCAAGGAGAGCAGGTTTGCTGTCCAGTTAGCCAATGATAATTGCCCTGGACAAATTGTCATTTCCGGTCATGAAGAGGGTTTACAACTGGCCATGACCCTTGCAGAACAGGCCGGCGCTCGTAAAATCGTCCGACTACCCATATCTATTGCCGCTCACTCAGCATTGATGGATTCTATTGCTGAGGAATTTGCGGCGGCCGTCGATTCAACCACTATCCAGCCGTCAAAAATTCCTGTTATCGGAAATGTTTCCGCTTTGCCGTTGAAAAGTGTCGACGAAATCCGGCATGAATTAAAAAATCAGTTGACATCATCGGTAGCCTGGACTGACTCGATGCGTTATCTTATAGATCATGGAGTCGATACGTTTATCGAGATAGGACCGGGACAAGTATTACTTGGATTGGTGAAGAGAATTGATCGTAAGGTCAAGAGAGTCGCCTTTGAATTATAGACAGCTTTCCAGTAATGGATTCAGTTGGATGGTCCATCATTAAATTTCTATGGAGAATAAATGAATACACTGTTACAAAATCATTTGCACAGAAATTTGACAACTTTTCACTTGATATTTGGGCAAAAACCATTTAATAAAAGTTGTCAAATTTAAGGTAACACAATAATGAATCGTTCTTTTCTGTTAAAAGATAAAGTGGCTGTGGTCACAGGTGGATCAGGTGGGATCGGCCGAGCAATTGCCGAGGACCTGGCAGGGCATCGTGCTACAGTTGTTGTAAATTATAATCAGAGTGCGGATGCGGCCAATGAGGTTGTCCGCTCAATCAATGAAAATAGTGGATCTGCCACTACTTTCCAGGCAGATGTAAGCAAACTGGATTCTGCAAGTGATTTAATCAAGTTCACTCTCGATACTTTTGGTCAAATTGATATATTAGTGAACAATGCAGGGACAACGCGAGATACGTTATTGTTAAGTATGAAAGAATCTCAATGGGATGATGTTATCAAAACAAACCTGAAAAGCGTGTTTAATTGCAGTAAAGCGGCCGTCCGTCCTATGATCCGCCGCAGGAAGGGCGGGCGTATCATCAATATTTCCTCCGTTTCCGGCATCGTCGGCCAGCCGGGACAGGCCAATTATGCTACATCAAAAGCAGGGATCATTGGTTTCTCAAAATCATTGGCTAAAGAATTAGGATCTCGGGCAATTACCGTCAACGTTGTGGCCCCAGGATTTGTCCTCACCAATTTGACCGCTGATCTATCTGATGATTTGGTCAATCAAACATTGGATTTTATACCTATGGGACGCTGGGGTGAAGCACAAGAGATTGCCAATGTCGTCACATTCCTGGCCTCGGACAAAGCCTCTTATATAACCGGAGAGGTTATTCAGGTTGACGGCGGTATTGCGATATAATAGAGAATAACATGAGCGAAGAAAAAGAAAGCATCGGCCGTATCGAAGTTGCACCGGAAGTCTTAGCGACAATTGCCCATTTTGCCGTACTAAGGGTTGAAGGTGTTTCCGAAATGGCTCCAATCCCTCCCCATATTGCTCGCATGTTCCGCAGAGCGACCCGACAGGACGGAATTGTATTGGATTTGAGCGAAAATCAGGTAAAGTTCAACATTTACGTTATAATGGACCCAAAAGCGAACGTCATAGAGACGAGCCGCAACGTCCAATCGGCCGTCACAGAGTCTATCGACACATTAGTTGGCATCTCTGTTGACGCCGTAAACGTCCATGTGGAGGACGTTCAATTTCAACAAGGGTAAGTTTTTGAGGCTTTTAGCATGAAGACAAGGAGGCGTGCACGTCGCGCAACCCTGGAAGTTCTTTACGAATATGATATTGCCAACCACCCTCCTGGTGAGATCCTGCAACGCCGTCTAGAAGCCAACAAACTTGATGGGGCGGGAAGGGAATTTGCCTCCCACCTGGTTCAAGGCATTATGGAGTATATGGAGGGAATGGATGTGCTCATTTCCCGCTATGCCCCGGAATGGCCGCTTGAGCAAATGGCGGTCATTGATCGCAACGTCTTGCGAATCGCCATTTATGAATTCATCGCCTCAGACGAAACTCCGGTAAAAGTAGCCATTAATGAAGCGGTTGAACTTGCCAAGACATATGGCTCAGACAGTGCCCCCCGGTTTATCAATGGTGTACTGGGAACCTTAGCCGAAAAAATACCTGACTTAAAAAATGAACTTCTGGAGTGGCAAGATGACGAGCCTATCGTGATGGCCGCTGGATAATACTATCCCTCATTTATCTTTCTCCACCATCGGTCAAAAATAAAAAAATTATTTATTCTAACCACTGGGGAAGGATCCCTTTCTCAACCAGTTTTATTTCCTCACTCGAATCCAGATCATATAGCCATATCCCCGGTTCTTCATCTGCTCCGTCAAGGTCAAATTTTTGATAAAGTAAATAGCGTCCATCTTCTGACCAGATGGCTGGACCGTAGTTCATACTAAAATTCTCAGTTAACGGAGATGCCTCACTTCCATCCGGACGCATCATCCAAAGCTGCCGGCCCGTTCCAGTCTGAGATGGCCTACGGCCGAATACGATCCATTGCCCATCTGGAGACCAGCCAGGCACACTATCCTCCACATTAAAATCAGCACTTAATGGAGTCAGTTCTTCACTCTTGATGTTACCTAGAAAAAGATGGGTTGCGGTTTCATATTCATGGCTGTGTTGGGAATGATCTTCTCCGTCATCCCCATGAATGATCACCAAATTGAGATTTGGAATGATAATTTGCTCACTATCCGGACTCCAGCTTACCGGTATACCTACCTCATTAGGAAAATCAAGGAACTCGCCGTTTTCAAATTTGTAGACAAGTACCCCTTCATCGATCGGTGAGAAAAAACTCAGCCATTTGCCGTCTGGTGAAAATCGGGCGGCCGATCCCAGGGTTTCTTCATCTTTAAATAAACTTTGAACCTCTCCATTTTCCGGATTTAGCCACCACAATGTTGCCGCATCCTGGAAACCAGTAGGCAAAATTGATTGTTTCTGGAATAGCAAACGTCGGCCATCAGGCGCCCAAACTGGTTGGGAGCAAAAACTGTTAGCGCAATCATACAATTTCTCCGGAGCGGAATTTCCCACATCTAATTTCCAGACAGTATTATCGGCCGTCTCATCCGAAGATGTAAAAACGATTTGATCCCCCCCTGGAGCAACAGCAAAATCGTGTACACCACTAGCTATTTCTGATAATTGTGAAATTTTACCGCTGTTAGAGTACTGGAAAATTTGAGGCCGGCCAGCATTATCCCAACCCAGATAAACAATGTCGGATCTTGTGTTGCTTTCCCCCAAAACGGTACACCCAACGAGTGTCAGGGAAACAAAAATCAAGAAGCCTTTTAAAAAGGCTTCTTGAAAATATTTCCTCAACTGAAAGAAACGATCTTTTTGTTTTTTTAATTTCCTCGCCAACTATTACATCCGGATCGTGTAGAATTGGGAAGAATATATATTATCAAACAGTTGGGGGCGTCTCAAATTCAGAATCAAATTCTTTATAAACCCCTGTTACCATATATACTACCCATTCACATATATTTATCACACGATCGGCCGATCGTTCAATATTGTGGATGACCCACTCATATTGGTTCGCATGTGAAATTAACCGCGGATCCTTTGAAGCAAATTCCACAATATCATGATAAATTCTATTAAACAAATCGTCCACAAGATTATCTGAAGCCGGAATTGTTCTCGCCAGGACCGCATCATTTTCACTGAAAGCTGTCAATGATCGATTGAGCATATCCTGAGTCAGACTCGTCATATGTGGCAAATCACGCGAAATACTGGGCAATAATTGGTTTTCAGGCCCGATTTCAATACTTGTTTTGGCGATTCCCTTAACATAATCATTGATTCTTTCCAACTCACCGGCAATCTCAATGACGGAAGCGATCAAGCGCATATCACCAGCCATCGGTTGCTGTGTGGCAATTAACCTTAGGCTGCCCATCATGAGTTCGATATATCGCCGATTAATCTCTTTATCCCCCTCAATTAACCGATGGGCAACAACATTATCCCTATCAATTAAAGCGTTCGTGACGATCATAAGATTTTCTTCTACAAGGCTTCCGACGGCCAGCACCTCTGTTCTAATTTCATTTAATTCGCGATCAAATACCTCTCTTGGCATGTCGTAATCCCTTTTTAAAATGATATATCTTTTTATTTGAATATAATAATTGATTCTTGAAAAGTCTGAAGGAAATTTGAAGCCTTAGAAAAACAATACTTAGGTATCAATACAAAATTAACCATCATCCAAATCTGCCGGTTATATACTGTTCTGTTGTTTCTTTTGACGGACTGGTAAAAATAGTCTCCGTTTCATCATACTCGACAAGATATCCGGATCGATCTTGATCCATGTTGAAAAAAGCGGTGTAATCAGATGCGCGAGCCGCTTGCTGCATATTATGGGTAACGATAACAATCGTATATTTTTCTTTTAATTGCTGGATCAATTCTTCAATGCGTAAGGTTGAAATCGGGTCCAGCGCCGATGCAGGTTCGTCCATTAAAATTATTTCCGGCTTTACGGCGATAGTCCTGGCGATACAAAGACGCTGTTGTTGACCGCCTGATAATGATAAACCACTTTGATCTAATTTATCTTTTACTTCATCCCAGATAGCAGCTGATCGTAAAGAGCTTTCAACCAACTCATCCATATCTTCGTTGCTGCCTTTGAATCCATTGATCTTGGCTCCCCAAGCAACATTATCGTAGATGCTTTTTGGAAATGGATTTGGTTTTTGGAAAACCATACCCACCCTCCTCCTAACTTCTACGGGATCAACATCATCATCATAAATATTTTTACCATGAAATAGGACCTTACCTTCAGCCCAGGAAACAGGAACAAGATCATTCATTCGGTTAAAGGAACGTAATACAGTACTTTTACCACATCCCGAAGGACCTATGAGCGCAGTAATGCTTTGACCTATAATTTTAAGGTTTATATCTCTAACCGCTTTAAAATTTCCGTAATAGACGTTCAAATCATCAGCTTCGATGGCATAATGTCCATTACTTGAGTAACTCGTATCCGACATCGTCATATTTCTCCTAGGCAAATCGTTTACTAAATCGGTTCCTTAAGATTATCGCTGCCGCATTCAGGCTCAGTAACATAATGAGTAAAACGATAATTGCAGCTCCAGCAATATTTCTAAAGGTGTCTTGAGGTCTTGTGGTCCATTGATAGATTTGAACCGGCATAGATGTAAATTTCGAAAAAGGACCAGTTGGATCAGTTGTGATAAATGTTGACGCTCCAACAACGACCAATGGTGCAGTTTCACCAATGACTCGAGACATGGTGAGAATGGTCCCGGTTAATATACCAGGTATGGCATTTGGCAAAACATGGTTCCATATAGTTTGCCACTTGGTTGCGCCTAGACCCATACTCGCCTCTCGCAATGATGGGGGAACAGATTTAACAGCTTCTTGAGCAGCGATAATGACAATCGGTAAACCCAACAAACCGAGCGTTAATCCCGCTGATAATACTGTGCGCCCATTGGCAGTTGCGCCTGCCTCAACAACTCCAAACAGCGCACCACTTGAAATTGGCTCAAAGGCACGCACGAAAACAGCCAATCCTAACATTCCATAGATAATTGAGGGAACACCAGCTAAATTGTTGATATTTGTTTGAATTATCTTGTTATACCACACATTTTGATCAGCATATTCCTCAAGGTAAATTGCCGCAGCAGTTCCCAATGGAAATGCAAGAAGAATAGATATAAGCACGACCCATAAGGATCCAAGAATTGCCGTTCTTACACCGGCTAATTCTGGTGTACTCGATTGGGGGTTGGTGATAAAATCCCAACTTAACCATGATTTAAAGATTAAATCGGCGTTTGGAAAATCTTGACTGACTTCGAGTGCAATTTCATCACGTTGCAAAATTGATGGTAACAAGTACCAAGATTTTAACACCCTAGGTTGGATAACTTCAGATTCAACAAGTCGTTCAACATCATCATGAGTACGTGGGGGAGCCGTACACCCAGTGGGTGGATTGTCCCCATTGCACGCTGCAGTAAAAGACTCAGGATCATCGCAAACTAGAAAATTCTCGTAAAATTTTTGCTCACGTTCTACGGCACGGCAGCGACCAGTACTGACGTTGGCGATATATGTTGAAACTAGGCCATCAAAGGGCATATCAACTAATGTTTGTTCATCAAAAACGCTTTGGACAAAGAAGTCCATGGTCCCACTATCTGTTGTAGGAATATATCTGGCTACTTCCTCTTGAGGCCAATCTGGATTCACATCCGCCCAAGTGACCCCAGTCGTAAAAAGTAATTCCAACTGCTCTCGAGTAACATTATTAGCAAATGAGTTATCTTCACTAACTACTGCCACGATTGCATCTGTTCCAATCCGATTTTCAACTAATTCCAGGCCATTTGCCCGGCATGCTTCAAATTCAATTTGGTCAGCCTCACGGCTAGCATTGACAAGATCAGACCCATCACGACCAGCACAAAAGGCGTCGAATCCGCCACCAGTACCAACACTATCGACGGTAACTTCACCATTAAATCCATCAGCCATAAACCGTTCAGCCATTGCTACACTTACTGGATAGACAGTTGAACTACCGGTAATTGATATTTCACCTGAATATTCAGAAGGATCGATTTCGTCTAAATCCTGAACCCCAAGTGCTTCAGCAACCACTCTTTTTTCTTCGGCAAGGGTATCGGCATCCATTGGAAAATAGCCAACCTCTGTCACTACCTCATCCAAATGTTCGAGATAATATCCCATAAATGCTGCCACTTCAGGTTTTTCTTCAAAAATTGAGGTTGCTCCATAAACATATAGAGGGCGGGTTCCCTGATAAGTATCATTTTGAACATTTTCGAGTGTGGGCTCTACCCCATCCAGTGTTAAAGCATTGAGTTTATCCTCATTCCCTTTGTAAAAAGCATATCCGAAGAAACCGGTTCCATTTGGATTCTCTCCTATCCCTTCAGCCAGTTGCTGATCATTTTCGCTCAACTCAACAATATTGGAAGCTCTGGTCATACGGGACTTATTGTAATCGGTTAACAATGTAATTTCCGGAATCTGTACCTGTTGGGCAGCAAGTCCGAAAGATTGGTTAATGATGGTAATGAGCAAGACCAGTAAAATAATGATTGCCAATATGGTTGCGATTAGAAATAACGTTCGGCCAATCTTCCCAGAGCGCCGCCGCCCACCAATTTGGGCGTACATTTCATCACCTTGAGGATAATAATTATCTTCTTGGACCCGTCGAGAGACATAATTTGGATCGATCATTCATATGCCTCCCGGTATCGTCGGACAATCCGTTGGCTAAAAATATTTAGAATTAAAGTCATAGAAAAAACCACTAACCCAACTGCAAATATCGATTGGTAGTCTACAGAATCGTAACTGAGATCACCACCGCTAATTCTAACCATGTATCCCGTCATTGTTTCTGCAGCTTCAAAGGGGTTTAGCGTCAAATTCGGTCCCGCACCGGCAGCGATTGCAACAATCATAGTTTCTCCAACAGCACGAGAAGTGGCAACAACAAACGCCGCCGTGATGCCAGACAAGGCAGCGGGAACCACAACTCGAATAGAAGTTTCCAGTTTTGTGGCTCCTAAACCATATGCCGCTTCCCGCAATGCTGTTGGAACGGCATGCAGAGCATCTTCACTCAATGATGCGACGAGGGGAATTATAAGAATTCCAACCACAATACCCGCCGAAGCAACATTATAAATTTGGACAGAATTTTGCCCAAAAATAGTCCGTAAAAAAGGCGTCATAAATGTGAGGGCAAAGTAACCATAAACAACCGTTGGAATGCCCGCTAAAACCTCAAGAATGGGTTTGATTGTATTTCGAGCACGTACAGAGGCATATTCACTCAAGTAGATTGCTGTTGCTAATCCGAGTGGAAGAGCAACAACTATGGCGATAAAACTGACACTTAAAGTGGCTGTAAGCAAGGGCATGATCCCAAATCGGCTGATTTGCGGCTGCCACACCGTATCAGTAAAAAAGTCAAAGAGCGTAACTTCTGGCAAGGCAAAAAATACCAAAGCGTCTCTTATCAGGACATAAACAATACCGATTGTGACAGCAATTGAAATAATCCCAGCCAGCAGTAACGATCCTTCGATGATTGTTTCACCAATTCGTGGGTGTTTCGCCAATTTTTGTTCGATTACCAAATCTGCTTTCGCTTCAGGTAAAGTGGATTCTGCCATATATCCCAATCCCTTTAAATGTTGGTTGAATACTTTAGAGCAAGGCCATTGAATGGTTTGCTCATTCTATACTATACCCTCAAATAAGTTTTGCTCTAAAAACCTATCCGAAATCGGTTCATATCCAATGAAATCCTATTCGAATTAGGTCTAAATTAACAAGCACGAAAAAAGACATCCAGAATGAGATCGTTGATAATGCTCATTCTGGATGCCAATTAAATTGTGAATTATTTAGTTGCCCATCGCCTCAAGCCATTTGTTTCTTGATTCGTTGAGCGCCTCATCGCTGGCGGGGAAGTAGCCAACATCCACAACCTCTTCATTGACAAACGTTAAGAAGAAGTTGA